>NZ_NQWI01000031.1 GCF_002532535.1 Candidatus Viridilinea mediisalina | reverse complement strand
CTCTTTGATCTCGACACGAAAACGGGTAATTTCAGTGTATCACAACAATGCGGAATGTTCAATGGTAATTGGTATAATCTGTTGCAGCGCCACGCGCAGCGCGGCATCGCTATGTTCAGCTTTAGCCAGGCGTCGTTCGATCAACTGGGCATGACCCACCAGAGCGGCCATGGGACTCTTCAGTTCGTGGGTGGCTACGGAGAGAAATTGGTCGCGCATGCGCACGGCGGCCTCGGCTTGGGCACGAGCCTTTTGTAGATCATCATAGAGGCGCACCCGATCTAGGGCGTGCAGGGTCAACTCAGCGACCGTTAGCAGAAACTCCTGTTCAGCCGGGCTAAAGCTATGGGCTTGTTTGAAAGCAAAGATGATCCCGCCGCGCGCACCATCGCCAAGGGGCAGGGCGGCCACCCCGCCCGTGGAAATGTTGATCGCCTGGTGCGTTACATCACGAAAACGCGGATCATCTGCGGGTATCTGAGCAAGAAACAGTGCGGTTCCACAGCGCACCGCTTCGGTAATCGGCAGCTTGGCATCCAAGGGACAATTGTCGGTTTGATGTCCTTGTTCAACAGTATGTTCACTGGCATTAGCCAATTCAAGGCTTACGCCATCAGCCGAACGTAGTAGCAGGTAGCCCTGCTGGGCCTCTATCGCTGCTGTTGCCAACTCTACGATCACACTCGCCACCGCTTGCAGGTTCAGGGCTTCACCAAGCGCAGCGGTGATGGTCTGGAGCCAGCCGAGACGCAGCACACTCTGGCGTTCCGTGAGGTGCGAGGTGAGCGCTTCGGGTTGTAGTGCGAGGGTACTGAGACGCAGGCTGAGGAATTCGCTCAACAACTCGGCAATGGTCCACAGGATAAAGGTGGTCGGGTGTGGCTGTGTGTAATCCACACAACAGATCATACCCCAGAGGCTACCGTGATGAAAGAGGGGAATATTGAGTGCGGCACGTACCCCCTCTTGCTGCAATACGCTCCGCTGTGCCGCAGGAGGTGCAAGCAGCGTTACGTACTCATAGGCAAGCGGTGGCGACCCATGTGCTGCGGAGATCAACCCAACTGGATCGGTTTTTAGATCAACTAGAACACAAATCTGCGCGTTGAGGTAGTAGGCGCGTTGGAGCGGGGGCAGGCGGGTGGGCACCATGTGTGGGTGAAATGAGGCCACATTCGCATGGAGTTGTTCAGCCAAAACGAGGCTACTTCCATCGGGCTGGAACTGGACAACCGTCACACGCTCAAAGGCGGTCAATCGGCGCACCTGAGCCGCCACTACGGGCCAGATGCCCGCCAGGCTACGCAGGGTACGCAAGGCCCGCAACGCAGCCACCAGTTCGCTCCAGGGCATCAACAAGGAGGGGGCGGGCTCAAGTTCAAGCAAGATGCATCCGGGTTGGCGTTGGACTTGCGCCAGCAGGGGGTGCTGGGGGTGAGGGGGTTGCAGTTGCAGATGCATGAGCGAACGCATCTCCGGTTGCAACAGCAGCAGCATCGTGTGCAGATGGGCCACCTGGGCGGTTCCGAAGAGGGCTGTCAGCGGCTGAGCGAGCAGTTGCTCGGGCGCAACTCCGAGCAACTGCTCGGTATTGGCGCTCACCTGAAGTACCGTCAGGTCAGCCTCATGCAGCACCAGCAGCACCCCATGAGCTTGGATGTGAATAACGACATCATGTTCTTTGGCATCACACTCAAAGAAGAGATTAGCCATGAAAATTTCTTCAGACTACCAATTTCTCCGCCTCAGCCTCAGCGTTCATATCGCGCAAGGTACTCAAATCACGGATGCGTTCCGTAAAGAGGATGCCATTGAGGTGATCAACTTCATGCTGAATTACCCAACCAAGCAGGCCACCTGCTTTACGCAAACGCCGGAGCTTGCCGCTCACATCCTGAAACTCAACCGTCACCCAGGTATGGCGGGGCACCTGGCCATACCAACCGGGTAGGCTCAGGCAACCCTCTTCGCGCATGACCTCTTCACCACTGACCTTGACAATTTTAGGATTGATGAGTACATAGTGCTCGACGGGAGCAACCTCAACCTGGGTGCCATCTGGTTGTTCTTCAACTTCAGGAGGAATCTCGATGATACAAAGCTGGATCGGCAAACCAACCTGCGGTGCTGCCAAGCCAACCCCATTCGCTGCCTGCATCGTCTCAAACATATCGGCAATAAGCTGTTTCATATTGCGGTCGGGCAACTTGACGGGACGGCAATGAGTTTTGAGAACCTTCTTATCGCTATCGTTATCAATACGAAAAATTCGTCGCAACGCCATGATTGATGCTTGCTCCTCATATGTTCTACGCTAACGGAGGGGATGCGAGGGAACCAGGTTCCCTCGCGCACTCTCTTAATAATTATAGCATGTGCTGTCACCAGGGGTAGAGCTACGTCAAAAGTTTTTGGGGCTACGCCCCAAACCCCGTTTGTTGTTGCGTTGTGGCGGCGAAGCCGCCACAACGCAACAACAAGAGTTTTTTGGGGGAGGCTTCGCCTCCTCCAAACCTCCACCGGGAGGCTTAATCTTGGTTGACAGGATAGGCCAAGCGGCGTATAATGCTCTCGCTTTGCGGGCCTCTAGCTCAATGGTAGAGCAGTTGACTCTTAATCAATTGGTTCAGGGTTCGAGTCCCTGGGGGCCCACCAAGTTCGCGTAACGCCCCGTCCAAGTGCTGGACGGGGCGTTGCTGATCTAACGACACTATGCACGACCAAACCCTCACCGATCATTGGCAGATCCGCCCACTCAAGGAGTTTCATCAGGGTATCTACCCGCGCGATGAGCATGGTTGGCAGCCTGCTCAGGTGCCGGGCCATTGGCAACAACTGCCGGGCCTTGAAGCGCATCACGGCAAGGTGGTCTACCGTTGCCGCTTTACCCATTCCCACCCCCACCCTGCGCCGGGGCAACGTCAATGGCTGCGGCTCGCTGGTGTCTTCTACTATTCCCGTGTCTACCTCAATGGCGTAGATCTTGGTGCCCACGCGGGCTATTTTATCCCCCATGAGGTGGAGGTGACCGAGTTGCTTCAGGCTGAGAATACGCTGCTGGTTGAGGTGGATTGCCCTGAAGAGCGCAACAAATTGGGCAAAAAGATGCTCACGGGTGTCTTTTCGCACTGGGATTGCCTCGATCCTCATGCTAACCCTGGGGGCATCTGGCTGCCGGTGGAGTTGCATGCCAGCGGTGCGGTGCGCCTGAGCCACGCCCGTCTGCTGACGAGTGCCTGTGATGCGCGCTTTGCCCAGGTGCGTTTTGATCTTGACCTCAATGCTGCCCATGCCGGCCCGGTGACGCTGCGCCTGCGCTTTAGCCCCCGTACCTTTGCTGGGGCTACCCAAGAATTTGCGCTGCAACGCGAACTCATTGCAGGCGTGCAACGCATTGGCGGGCTGATCAAGCTGCGCGAGCCGCGCCTCTGGTGGACGCATGATCTAGGTCGCCCTGATCTCTATGATGTAACACTTGACATTGTAGTGAACGAGCAACTTAGTGACACATTCAAGCTCACCTTTGGTGTGCGAACATTTGAATTGCGCCAATGGATTGCGTATCTGAATGGCCAACGCTTTTTCGTCAAAGGCAATAACTATCCGCCGGGTGATATGCGCATCGCTACAATGACCCGTGAGCGTTATGAGCATGATCTGGTTCTGGCCCGCGATTGCCACTTCAATATGTTACGTGTCCATGCCCATGTAGAACATCCTGAATTCTATGCTGCTGCTAATGAGGCGGGCATCCTGCTGTGGCAAGACTTCCCGCTACAATGGGTCTACGATCATAGTGTCTTAGCTGAAGGCTTACGGCAAGTACGCGCCATGGTGCGGCTGCTTGGCAGCCACCCGGCCCTTGCGGTCTGGTGTATGCACAACGAAGCCTTTCTGCTCGAAGATACTGCCGACGAAAGCTGGTTTGCGCGACTACGCACCCAAATCTCGGCCCTGGGCTTCAGTTGGAACCGCGATGTGCTCGACACCCAGATGAAGGCTTTGGCTGAACAGGAGGATAGCACGCGCCCAGTGGTGCGCTCGTCGGGCGAATTTCACCTGCCCTATGCGCGCGAAGGAACCGATTGCCACGCCTATTTTGGCTGGTATCGCAGCTATGGCACCCTTGAGGATGCCGAAATGATGCAACGCCGCTTCCCTGGCAACCTGAGCTTCATCACTGAATTTGGCACCCAGAGCTTTCCCAACCTTGAGAGTAGCCGCCGCTTTATGCCCGATCCGCTGAATGAAGCGGCGATCCGCCGGCTTGAGGCGCACCACGGTCTTCAGGGTGAGATTATGGCCAATTGGCTGCCTTGGCGTGAGGCCAAATCGCTGGCTGAAGTGGTGGATATGAGCCAAGATTACCAGGTTTTTATCAACCGCTACTACGTGGATCGCCTGCGTGAGCGCAAATATCAACCTACGGGCGGAATCATTGCCTTCCTCTTCCTCGATCCCTACCCTGCGGTTCTGTGGAGTATTGTGGACTATTGGCGTGTGCCGAAGCGCTCTTACTATGCCTTGCGCCTAGCCTTCAGCCCGCAGTACGTCTACTGCATCTTCTTTCCACGCACCTACGCCCTGGGCGAGGCGATCCATCTGCCCATCAGCGTCGTCAACGATGCGCGACGCACGATCCTGGGGGCACAACTAGAGGCGCACCTGCGCGATCCGGCAGGCAACCTGATTGCCGAAGTGCGCCAGCGCCTCGACCTGCCCGCCGACTGCGCCCCGATTGTGGCCGACCGGCTGCGCCTCACTCCCACCATGCCCGGACGCTACACCCTGCACCTGCATCTGGCCGGCGTAGAACACGAGGTGCGTCAGGTCTACGAGATTGACGTGGGTGGCTCACGCTAGAGGTTTGCAGAGATATAGAGTTTTTTACCACAGAGGCACAGAGAACACAGAGGGGAGGTATAGCATTTCACAACAAAAACTCTGTGTCCTCTGTGCCTCTGTGGTGAAATTCTCTGTGCCTCTCCCTCGCAGATGGTGAAATCCTCTGTACCTCTCCCTCGCAGAGGGCGTAATGGTATAATTAGCGTTACACACATGGCCCTCGTGCCGCGTGTAGCTAATCGCCTCCCCCAATCCGAAGGTGTAGCTCCCTCATGCTACTAATCCTCGACCAACTCAACCAGTTGCTCGCAGCGGCTGTGTTGATTGTCACCTTCTCGCTGCTGGCCTATATCGCCATGCAGAATTGGCGTAATGATCTGGCCCGCGCTTTGTTGGTGTTGCTCACCGGGGTGGTGGTGGTCTATGGTGGCGATCTACTGCTCGCCCGTGCAACCCGGGCGAGTACGATTGAATTTTTGGCGCGAGCGCAATGGCTCGGCATTGCCCTTGTGCCCGCCGCCTACATCCATTTGGCCAATGGGCTGCTGGCAATTGGTGATCGCCAGACCCTCGCAGCGCGTACGCGCTCGCTGATTCCCCTGGCCTACGTGGGGAGTATCGCCTTCTTTCTGCTGGTGGCCTTGGGCACCGATCTGGTGGTGCGCGGGGAGTTGCCGAGTGGCCCGATTGCCCAATTTCGCCCCGGCCCGCTCTTCTGGGGCTATACGCTCTTCTTTATCTTTAGTGCGATCACGGTGATGATTGCGATTGTTGCCTCCGAACGTACCGCCCTGACCATTACCCAACGGCGCCGTCTGCGCTACCTTGGGGCCACCTTCGCCGCCCCCGGCATTGGCGTCTTCCCCTTTTTGGTCCTTGGTGCACCGAGTGCCACCCCTACCGCCGCCATCCTACTGCTCCAAGCCATCGCCAGCATCATCGTTGCTATTATGATCACCGTAATGACCTATAGCGTCGCGTTCCAGGGAGTGCTGTTGCCCGACCGCCTGATCAAGCAAGACTTCCTGCGCTGGTGGCTCTATGGCCCCTTTGTGGGCATCTCAATTGTCCTCTTTATGCAGGTGGTGCCGCTCTTTGAACAACTGCTGGGCTTGCCACAAAATACCCTGCTCACCTTTGGCGTCATGCTGATGACCGTCCTCATGCCCCTGTTTGTGAGTCGCGTCAAGCCCTACCTCGATGCCCTCGTCTACATGCAGGATCAGGACGAGATTGACTATCTGCGTAATCTACCGCGCAGTACCTTCACCCGGGCCGACCTGCGGGCACTACTGGAGAATTCGCTCGTGGCGATTTGTGGTGCGTTGCGGGTCGAGATCGGCTTTGTTGCCGCCCCAACCAACGATGGCAGCTATACGATCAAGGCGGTCTGTGGCCCGCGTAGCGATGTCAAACGCTTTGCCGCCGAGTATCCACTCGATGACCTGATGCCCCAATTGGAGCAACTGCCAGCGCGGGCGCGTGATACCCTGCCCCCAACCGATGCCTTCCTCTACTGTGGCGGCTTCTGTCTCTTGCCGCTCCGCAGCCCCGACGGCCTCTTCCTGGGCGCCTTGGCGGTTGCCTATGCGCCCGAACAACTCCAGCGCGGGGGCAGCCTTGCGCCCGAAACGCGCCAATTGATCAGCATCTTAGCTCATCAGATGGAATTGGCGCTCTCGACCGTGCAGATGCAGCAGCGCATCTTTGACACCCTGCGCGGCCTTGGCCCCGAAATGGAATCGCTGCAACAACTCGCGAGTCGTCTCGAACAGGCCACCCCCGCAACCATTAATACACTTGATAGCGACCTCATTCTCGATCCGGCCTTCCCGCAGTTGGTGAAGGAGGCGCTGACCCAATTCTGGGGCGGGCCAAAATTGAGCGACAGCCCTCTGCTTAGTCTCCGCACGGTGCGGCGCATGATCCAAGACCAGGGCGGCAATCGTACGCGGGCGCTCCAGACTGTCCTGCGCCAAGCAATTGCCAATCTGCGCCCCGATGAACAACTCGACCCCTCGGCCCAAGAGTGGCTGCTCTACAATCTGCTCGAAGGCCGTTTTCTGCAGCGCAAAACGGTACGCGACGTGGCCAACCGCCTCGCCATGAGCGAATCGGACTTCTACCGTAAGCAGCGTATCGCCATCGAAGAGGTTGCTCGCCAACTTGCGCTGATGGAAGATAGCGAACGTTGAACACGCATGTTCCTCCCGAAATTGACCAGCTCATTCATGCGGTGATGTCGCCCCTGACGAGCATCCATAGTACAGCTCAGTTGCTCCAGCGCTGTCTCAGCACCAGCGAACATGCCCAAGTTGGAATTTTACTGAGCGTTCTGGAGCGTAATGTGGTGCGATTACAGCAGACGTGTGAATGCTTTATTCACCATGCGAGTATCCATGATCAGCATATTCACATTTCACTGCCTGTAGCATATTTTAATGCCGAAACCGAGCATATCGCTCAGGTGGCCCAGCAAGCGGTGCCGCAGACCCAGCAGCGCAGGCCGTCACACGTACCGCTGGTGAGTGCGGTCGGCCAGATTCTGTTGCTCATTCCCAATGGAACGACCAGCACAACCCTCAGTACCGCTCTTGCTAGGTATGGCCACCAGATTCATATGGTACACAATTCCGTGGAGGGGCTGGATCTGGCGCGCACGCTACATCCTACGCTCATCCTGATTGATCCAGAGGTAGATGCCCAAAGCGAATTTATCATCCCACTGTTGAGCGAAGATCCCGAAACAAAAAGCACCCGCTTGGCACTCTTGGGCCAGCATATGCCAGCGGGCCAAACCATGCTGCCCCAGCTCATCAACCCGCAACTCACGCCAGAACAGATCGCAACCATGATCAACGGCATGATTGCTCCTGATGTCCATGCCCGCACAACTCGCCCCCACATCCTCATTGTTGATGACGAAAGCGACATTGCCGCCATGCTCGCCCATCAACTTGAAGACGATGGCTTTCAGACCACCCAGGTCTACAGTGGCACCGCAGCGTTACGTCTCACCCGCGAGCAGCCCTTCGACCTGATCCTGCTCGATCTGATGCTGCCCGATTTGGACGGCTTTACAGTGCTTGGCGGCTTGCGCGCCCAACCCAAGAGTCAACTGAGCCCGATTATTCTCGTGTCGGCGATCAATTCACCAACAGAGAAGGTACGGGGCTTGCAGTTAGGGGCCGACGACTACATCACCAAACCCTACAACACCGCCGAACTGAGCGCTCGGGTGCTGGCCACCCTGCGCCGTAGCGAACGCGAAGGCGGTGCCAACCCCTCAACGCGCCTGCCGGGGAATATCGCGATTGAACGGGCAATCAACCGACGCATTACTCAAGGCGAAGCCTTCGCAGTCTGCTACTGTGACATTGACAACTTCAAAGCCTACAACGACAGCTACGGCTTTCTCAAGGGCGACGCAGTGATCAAACGGACAGCCCAGATTTTGCTCGAAACCATGAGTAACCTAGGCAACCCCGAAGACTTCGTGGGGCACATTGGCGGCGACGACTTCGTGCTGATCAGCAGCCCCGAACGGGTTGAAGCAATCTGTCGCAGCGTCATTCGCCAATTCGACGCCACCGCGCCCTTCTTCTACGACCCCGCCGCGCGCCATAGAGGCAAAATCTGTGGCGAAGACCGCCAAGGCCGCCCCGCCGAATTTCCCATCGTCACCCTCACGATCACCGTAGTCAGCAGCACCCATCAACCCTTCCAGCACCTCGGCGAAGTAGCCCAACGTTCGATTGCCATCAAAAAGCGCGGCAAACGAACCCCGGGGAGTGTCTATGTGCTTGAAGGGAGGTAGGGGTAAGACGATTGCAGATTGCAGATTGTAGATTGTAGATTGTAGATTGCCGAACGTGGGGCTTGACATTGTACGACAACTCACACCAAGCGTTGAAGGCAGCGATCATGCAACCTATGACCTGCCATCCCTGCGCTCCATTGAACGCAGGCTTAACTGGCCTCAGCCAGCTTGTCACTGATCCACTGGTTCAAACTCTTGCCCTCACGCTGCGCCCGAACATAGGCTTTCCGATGCAATTCAGGCGACAGGCGCAACATCAGCCGTCCCGTGAATGGCTTGTTTGGTTCCTCGCCCCGCTCTGTGCAGAAGTCGAGGTAGTCATCAATCGAGTCACGGAAGGCTTGGATTAACTCTTCCACACTCTTGCCCTGGAAGGTGACCACATCGCGGAGATCGAGTACCTCTCCATGGAAGATGCCCGCCTCGTCATCAAGTTCAACACGACCTGTATAGCCCTTGTACTGCAGCATGGCTCATTCCTCCGGCTCAACGCCTGCTTCCGTTAGGAACCGTCGTAATGACTTGAGCGCACCTTTGTCGGTATCTGGCATAGGATGCGGGCGATGAAAGACGGCGCACACACCGTTAAGCTGGATCCGAACACGCGCTTCCTGCGCCAATCTCAGCACCTAACGCGTGCAGAAGCTACTCAACGTCCGCCCACGCAACGTCAGCGCGAACGGGATCAGCAAAAACGGCCCGTAGTGTCTTGCGGTGTCGGCTGTTTAGCTTCATAGTATCATGATACGACACTAAAGACAGTCCCGCAAGACTGGCTTGCGAGAACTCCCTAGCAGTTGTATAATGTAGCTTCCTGTATGTATCATACATACTTCCATTGTGATAAAATATACTTCCAGAGCAGGGTTGTGGGATGGACGGTTTCACCTATACGTTTCCGGCTATGCGTGGCGTGCAAGCGGGGCGTGAATACTATGTTGCCATGTGTCCCCTGCGCCTCTTGCCCAGGATCTTTGTCTTTGATGCTCAAGATTTGCCCCCTGAGTTGCGCTCACAGCGCGTCCTAAACCGCGCCCGTATCCCTGCGCTCACCCGCTACATTGTCGAGCATCCCAATGATTATGTCTTCTCGGCGATAACTGCCTCAATTGATGGCGAGGTGCGCTTTCTGCCCTCCGAAGATGCGACGCTACCGCGTGATCTGGGGCGGCTCATTGTTCCAGTTGATGCCCGCTTTATTGTCAATGATGGTCAACATCGGCGCGCCGCCATCGAAGAGGCGCTGCGCGAACGCCCCGATCTTGCTGACGAGACAATTGCTGTCGTCTTTTTTCTCGATGCTGGTCTGAAGCGTAGCCAACAACTCTTTGCCGATCTGAACACGCATGCGGTACGCGCCAGTGCTTCGATTGGTATCCTCTACGATTTTCGTTCACCATTAGCCGGTGTTGCGCGCCGCGTAGCGAATGAGGTGCCCGTCTTTAAGGGCATGACGGAGATGGAGCGTTCGACGATTGCTAACCGTTCGCTCAAGCTCTTCACGCTACCGTAAGTGCACTGAAACAGATACTTGGCCTACCCCTTTCGCCGGAGGAGTTGCGTCTCGAACAACTTCCCGTTGCGCCTGCGGTGGCGGCTGAGGATGATCTGCTAGAAATTGAACCATGACCACTTCTATCTTTTCGCAGCGGACAATCAGTGCAATCTACCAAGAGATTCGTGAGGTCTACCGCAGCAATGCGATGCCTTGGGTGATTGGCTATAGTGGTGGCAAGGATTCTACCGCTTCGCTCCAGTTGATCTGGTGCGCTCTGCGCGAGTTGCCACCCGATCAGTTGACCAAGCCGATCTATGTGATCGCCACCGATACGCTGGTTGAGACGCCCCTGATTGTTGATCATGTCAATGATAATCTCGGCAAGATTGGCCGCGTGGCGCGCGAGGCGGGTCTGCCGTTGACGGTACACCGGCTCACTCCGGCGATGCGCGATAGCTTCTGGGTGAATCTGATCGGGCGTGGCTACCCCACGCCCCATAGCCGCTTCCGCTGGTGTACCGAGCGCTTGAAGATTAAGCCCGCTGATACCTTTATTCTCAGTAAGGTCGCGCAGCATGGCGAGGTGGTACTGGTGCTTGGCCAGCGGCGCAGCGAGAGCAACGCCCGTGCCCAGGTGATGGACGACTATAAGATTACGGGCTATCGCCTTTCGCGCCATTCGACCCTGCCACGCGCCTATGTCTATACACCCATCGAAGACTTCGCCACCGATGATGTCTGGAGCTACCTGCTCAGTCTGCCTTCGCCCTGGGGCGGCAATAATCGCGATCTCGCTTCGCTCTACCGGAGCGCCCAGTCGGGTGAGTGTCCGCTGGTGGTGGATCTCTCGACGCCATCCTGTGGCAACAGCCGCTTTGGTTGCTGGGTCTGCACCGTCGTTGAACGCGACCGCTCAATGGAGGCGCTGATTGACAATGGCGAGGAGTGGATGACACCAATGCTTGAGTTCCGTGATTTTCTTGCTGCGACGCAAGATCCGGAGCGCCGCAAGGAGGTGCGCGACTACCGCCGCCGCGATGGGCAGGTTCATTTCCGCAAACGCGGTCAGGGCGAGTTGCTCATCCGTGGCCCCTACCGCCTCGCCTTTCGTAAAGAGTTGCTCACACGCCTCTTGAGCGCCCAGCGCCAGGTGCAGCGCGACGGCCCCGATCCCCACTATGAACTGATCAGCGCGGATGAATTGTACGAAATCCGGCGCTTGTGGCGGGTTGAAGCCCACGATTGGGAAGATGCCGTACCCGAGATCTACCGCCAAGCCACCGGGCGCGATCTGCCCTGGCCGCAGGATGATGGGGCCATCTTTGGGGCGAACGAACGGGCGGTGTTGGCCCAGATCTGCGCGGAAGAGGAGGTGCCGCTCGATCTGATGCTGGCGTTGATCGAGAGTCAGCGCCAAGCCAGTGGCCTCGGCGGGCGCACGCAGATCCACGCCCGGATTGACGAGGTGCTACGCAGCGAGTGGCGCAGCGAGGCCGAAGTCGTTACCGCCGTCGAGGCGCATCAGCAATGGATCGAGGGTCGCTTGGCGACCGCATAGGGCGTGAGACGTGGACTTTACCGAATTTCGGCTGATCAACTTTGGCCTCTTTGCGGGCGAGCATGTGATCAATGTGCAACCGCCACCACACCAGGGGAGTAATGAGCGGCCAATTGTGCTGATTGGCGGCAAGAATGGTGCGGGCAAGACGACACTGCTAGAAGCGGTGCGCCTCTGTCTCTATGGCGCTGCGGCGCTTGGGCGGGGAACCAAACGGGCCACCTACGAGGACTACCTGCGGAGTCGTATCCATCGTCAACTTGGTGCTCCGCTACAGAATACCTTTGCCGGCGTTGGCGTGAGTTTTGTCCACACGATTGATGGCAGAAGCCACACCTTTGCGCTGCGGCGCTTGTGGGAGCGCAAAACGCAGCGGGTGAGTGAGACCTTCTTTGTGGAGCGTGATGGTGGGCTGCTCAACGAGCAAGAGATGGCCGGGTGGGATCAGTTTCTGCACGATCTGCTGCCGCCGGGTTTGGCCGATCTCTTCTTCTTTGATGGCGAGAAGATCCAGGCGTTGGCCGATGATAGTGACTATAGCCTGATCGGGGCGTCGATTCGCTCTTTGCTGGGCTTCGATCTACTTGATCGCCTACGGGCTGACCTGAATATCTACTTGGCACGCCAGCGGCGGAGTGGCGGCACGAGTTTAGATGCGCTCTTAGCCGATCTCCGCACGCGCCGTGCGGCTGTCGAGGCGGAGTTTGCCCAGACCTATGCTGAACTTGGCCGACTCAACAGTCTCATTGCCCATAAGCAGGCCAAAGTAGAGGCCGCCGAGCGTCTGCTGGCCAGTGAGGGGGGCGATGTTGCTGCACAGCGCGCGGCGCTCAAGCAGCGGGCCGAAGCGCTCAACGAGACGTTGCGCCGCCATGAGCGCATGGTGGCCGAGCATGCCAATGGCCTCTTGCCCTTTGCGCTGATCCCGCAACTCGCGCACGCCCTCAGAGCGCGCCTTGAACTGGACGAGCGTACCGAACACTATCTACAGGTAACGACCGTCGCCGACTACTTTGTGGAGGAGTTTGAGCGCCGCCTGACCTTGGAGGAGGAATGGAGCAGCGGCGTAGATCTGAATGTAGCGCAGCGTGATAAACTGATTACCAAGCTGAACAGCCTTGTTCGTGCGGTTCAGGCGAGTCTGATCAACGCAGAGGATGCTGATCTAGCGCAAGAGGAGATCGTGCATCCGCTCGAAAAGGAGGCGCGGCGCGAGATGATGCGCTGGCTCGATCAGGCGACGAGTAGCCTACCAGAGCAACTCGCGACCATTGGCGAGGCGCTTGAGCGAGCGAGCGCTGAGTTGGCCGCAGTTGAGTTGCTACGCACCAAGCTACCGGCTGATGAACATACCCAGCCCATCCTGCAGCAACTGGCAACGCTACAGCGCGAGTTGGGGGGCCTAGAGCAGCAGCAGCGGACGCAGGAGGAGGCGCTGCACCAGGTTCGGCTGAAGCGCGAGGCGCTACAGCGTGAAGAGCAGGAACTCTACACACGCCTGATGCGATCTGATGATCCAAGCTACCGCGCAGACATCGCCATTCGTGCCCAGCAGGTACTTATACGCTACGAAACACGCTTGCGCCAGACCAAACTTGGCGAGCTTGAACGGGCGATTGTTGCATGCTTTGGCCGCCTGAGTCGCAAGGGCCAATACATCAAGCGCGTCACGATTGAGCCTGAGAGCTTTGCGACAACGCTCTACAACGGGCAGGGCGACCCCCTTCCGCGTGAGCAACTCTCGGCTGGTGAGAAGCAGATCTATGCGATTGCCGTCCTCTGGGCGCTACGCATCGTATCGGAGCGCACCATTCCGATCATCATCGACACGCCGCTTGGTCGCCTCGATAGCGAGCATCGTCAGCGGCTGGTGCAGCACTACTTTCCTCAAGCGAGCCACCAGGTCGTCCTGCTCGCAACCGATAGCGAGATTGATACGCCGCTTTACGGGCAACTCAAGCCAGCCATTGCGCGCGCCTACCAACTAACCTATCAGCCGGGCGAGGCGCGGAGTTGCGTTGAGCCGGGCTACTTCTGGCCCGAGGCGGAAGAGCACGAGTCTCACGAGGTGCCGGAGGTTGCAGGCCCATGAAACTCACCCGCATCCGCTTCTGCGACGAAGCCGACCAGCGCCTACGCCAACTCAAGTCGCGCACCACCCTCAGCGCCAACCTGCTCTGTCGCATCGGCTTCAACCTCTCGCTTGCCGAACCCTCCATTCCCGATCCGACCCAATACCCCGAGAGCAGCACACGCGAGATCGAGCGCGACACCCTGACCGGGCGTTACGACACCCTTTTTCTCGCCCTACTGCGTCAGCGCTGCCTCAACGACGGCATTGCATCTGATGGCGAAGCCTTTGAAGCGCAGTTCCGCGCCCATATGAATCGTGGCGTACTCTTGCTGTATCAGCAGGTGAAGTCATTGGCTGATCTGTGTAAATTAGCGTCTTTAGGGCAGGAGCGAGGCGAGTAGGCAGAAGACCTTTTTACCGTCGTAGTGCCGACTTTAGTCGGCATCCCAGGGTTGTCGGTGACCTCAGCCGACTGAAGTCGGCACTACCTATAGGCAACGGAAATGGGTTTGGTCACATCCATGGCGTCGTGCTTTGTCATGCTGAACGCAGCGAAGCATCTCTCTGTTGACCGCAGTAGACCCTTCGCTCCGCCTGCGGCTCCGCTCAGGGTGACAGCATGCCACAGTGCAAAAACGAACCAAACCTATTTCCGAATCCTATACCTCTCCCACGCCGAAAGGCACAACCCTATGACAGAACCACCAATCTACATGGATCACCACGCAACCACCCCGGTCGAGCCGAGGGTCTTAGCTGCGATGCTCCCCTACTTCACTGAGGTCTTTGGCAACGCGGCGAGTAGCGATCACGAGTTTGGCTACCAGGCGAGCCAAGCGGTGGAGCATGCGCGCAGCCAACTGGCCGCGCTAATCAATGCGCGGCCTGATGAGATCATCTTTACCAGCGGGGCGACCGAAGCGAATAACCTTGCGCTCTTTGAACTCGCCATCGCCACCGGCTCAGCCTGCACCAGCGCCACCGTCGCGCCATCGCATGTTATCATGGCACTCGGCCTAGGCGAAGCGCGGGCGCACTCCTCACTGCGCTTCGGACTAGGGCGTGCCAACACAAGCAGACAGATCGCCACCGCCGTCGCAATCGTCGCCCGGCGAGTAGCGGAACTCAGGGCGTTGTGGGGGGGGTAGGGGGTGCGAATCGCCTGGCAATCTATCTGGGAACCAATTCTAGCCCCTGGTCAGTTTTTGGCATCTTGGTCGAAGCCGTACATTCATGGAATATGCACGCATCACGTCATACGCCAATGTAGGGGCGTAGCAGCGGCCATCCCCAGGGATCGCCGTGCAGGAGGGAATGTGCGGGCCGCTGCTACGCCCTCCCCTGTAGCGATCGCCAATCCATCGCATGCGTAGCGGGCGTCATGGGATGAGTCGTTAGCGCAGCATGTATGGAACACGCACGCATCCCGTCGCATCCCAATGGCACCACCGTGGCATGGCCTCGGGAGGGCGTGACACCGACGGAAAGGGCGTAGCAGCGGCCTTTGGCTCTCGGTAGCGGCATGATTCCTTGGGTGGCCGCTGCTACGCCCCTACATGTGGGGGAACATGGATTGTTCGTCCAACTAGGGGGGGCGTCGGTCACCAAGAGATCGGTGCGAAAATTTATGTCATACTCTAGTGCCTAGCCCCCCCGCCCTGAACGGGGATACTGCGATGAAAGGAATGCTCTGGCTGTGAATTGTTATACCTTCCCTGCGCTCCTTGGAAATCAAGGTGAATATATCTACTACCTTATTCAGTGTAAAATACGTCTATTAACAAGAATTTTTCTATTTGATGAGGCTGAGGTGCCAGCAGATCTGCTGCGTATGCAGACGGTTGATCAATCAATTGTTACGAAATACATGGATTATCTCGCCAATCGCAGAGGTGACTATACTCTGGCGCCACTCGTTGCCGTTGTAGATGAAGTTGGCACGTTTGAGCCATTAGCGCCTGAGATGGCGGAAATTGGGCGGCTGCATGTGCCAATGAGCGCCCGCTTGATCATCCGCGATGGTCAACACCGTCGCGCAGCGCTGACCGCGTTGCTCAAGCGGTCTCCTGCGCTCGGTGACGATACGCTTGCGATCATGCTGCTTCCCGATCCAGCATTGCGCCGGGCAGCCAGCATCTATGCCGATTTGCATCCAAGTCCAATGGCCGCCACCCGATCAAAACGGGTTCTCCACGATCACGGCGAACTCGCTTCGCTCGTGCGGCAACTTGTGAATGAAGTGCCCCTATTTCAAGGTTTCACTGAATTAGAGAAGACAACTATATCGAATCGTTCGACCGCAATCTTTACGCTCAGTGCAATCTACCAAGCAACCCAGGCGTTGCTGAACAATGGTGCAAAGGAGATCATTCGCGTTGAGCAGGCGGCCATCGTGCGCGAATTCTGGCGGATACTCAGCACGACAATCCCGCAGTGGCAGCAAGCAATGCGCCGTGAAATGAGTGCTGCCACGCTACGCCAAAACTACATCCACTCCCACACGGTTACGCTGCTGGCGATTGGCATGGCGGGACACGACCTCATTGCTGCCCATCCTGACGATTGGCAAGAGCGGTTGAAGATCTTGGGGGATGTTGATTGGTCACGCGAGAACCGATCGCTCTGGGAGGGTCGGGCGATGGTGCGTGGCAAAATGAATAAGTCACACGACAGCATTCAACTTACTGCCGCAGCGATCAAGCGCCTTTTGGGCCTGAAGATGACTGAACGTGAGCTCGCATTGGAGCAAGCCCTATTGGACTCATGATAGGGTATGAGGGTTGACTGGACGAAAGACCCTCTCCATGTGCCATTGTAGCGCGATAGCCGCGGGCCAGAGAGCCTTGTCAGTCGGCTTATAGATCGCTTTTCCATTCAACATGAGCACAGATTCGGCTTGTTGTTCATTCAGCGCAAGAACAGGGGAGGTTTTGATAATATATTTGGGTGTGACTGTGATCAACCCTTGATCAAAAATCCAGTGATGCAGACCGCATAATGCCATTCCATTACGTGGATCGTCGTTATGGCTATGACTCCAAGGAACAATGTGGGCCGCAGCAACAGAAGTACGCCCCTCTGGTGTTACGATACGAATACCACATAGCGCACATGTATGCTGATACGCATCAACTACCACACGGCGGAAAGCAGTGGAGCGCACCTCAGTAGCATACTGCTCTTCAGGCAATGGCGCTTCCTGAAGCGTGAAACGACCACGCGAGCGGTTTAATAGATCGCGGCTGTATGCAAATGAACTCGTAGTAATATGGCTGACGTCAACAACAGTCGAACGTACATCAGGGCTAAACCAGTTCTCTATGAGAACACGGCGCAATGCATCTCGACTTTCAGAATCCTGGAGCAGTTGGAAGAGATCTTCATTGAGTTGGGCAAAGAGGGTCTGGTTTTTGATTTGCCGAAACACCTCGTTGCGATTCATGAGCCGAAGATTCGGTGCCACGCCATGATCATCTACTAGACGCCAAAAGCCCTCACTACACATGTGGTAGAAAGGCATCACCGAGTTACTTTCACGATCGCTTCCTACAATCTTCACCCAATACAAATCAAAGGCGTCCATAAGATCAACATTAAGCCGGATGGTATTACTATTGATAATCTGTTGTGCAAGCAGATCCATTACTGACATGAGCAGAATGGGTTTGTAGGGTGCATAGTGAAATGTTGCCTCAGGCCAGAAGGGTTTCTTATCGGCTTTGAGTTTGGTAAAGGCTACGGTGTACTGATCAAGGCTCATGGAGGTGGATCCTGTTGTTTAACCGCAGCAGCCAAGGCGGTGATGGTCTTGCCGGTGCCGGTGGCCATTTCGCAGATGCCTTGGCATTCGTTGGCAAACCATGCCTCTATCGCCTCTTCTTGGTAGTCGCGGAGGCGTAGCTCGCTGGGGCGCTGGGGGTGCGTGCGGCGGTAGCGTTCGCTCCGCTCTGCGGTCTGTTTGGCTACTTGGTAGGGCCGCTCGTGGGTGCGGAGTTTGAGGATCTGCTCGCGGATGGCGTCGGGCAGGAGCAGCACGCGCACGTTGGGGTCTTCGTCGCGCCAGAGTCGCTCGAAGCGTTCTTGGTCATGCTGAATGAGTTCAAGGTGTCCTGCTTTCCACGAGCAGAAGATTTTGATCGATTCGTAGTTGCGCGTCCCCTGAATACTGTCGTTGTAGCTCCCCTCAAAGCTGACTTGATTGCCATGCACGTCACTGAAGAGGCCAAATTTGGCATGAAATTCGCCCGTAAGTTCTGCGGTGGGCACGGCGAGGCGGAAATCGAGGATGTTGTCGGCCACCATCCAAGCCAAAGCGGAAAGCGTGTGCGCCTCTAGGCTACGCGCAAGATCACCAACGGCATGGGCCAGCACGGCCCGCAGCACCTCGTCGCGGCGGGCCTCTACGCCCTGCTGTAGCGCATGCCAATCCTCTTGTGCAAGGATCGGGCTGGTAATCCAGCGTGCATGCCCGCCACGGGCAGCAAATGCAGTAAGCCCAATGGCGTTGATGCGTAGCCAGCCGGAGCTAAAATAGCCTACCCCACGATCATACCGGATCGCTCTGCAAAGCAGAGGCTCGAAGAAGTCGTGTGTCAGATCATGGCGTGAGGTTTCGAGTGTAGCCGGTAGGTTGAGATCGCGGAGTAAAGTCATGGGTTTTAGCATCATTGTCACCCTGAGCGCAATGAAGACTTTCTCTTGGGAACCAAAAGAGATGCTTCGCTGTGCTCAGCATGGCAATCATGCGGCATGTTTAAGAACGCTAAAGCCCATTAGGACGCCATGTTCGGCAATCTACAATCTACAATCTACAATCTACAATCTCACTCAGCGTAGCGCTCTTCTTTCCATGGATCGGCATTGTTATGATAGCCATACCGCTCCCAGAAACCGGATGTGTCCTCACTGAGAAATTCAATCCCACGTAGCCATTTGGCGCTCTTCCAGAAGTATGTGCCGGGGGTCAAGAGGCGTAACGGAAAGCCATGCTCAGGCGTCAGTTCTTCGCCTTCATACCGATAGGCTAGTAATGCGTTGGGCTGCATCAATACCTCAAGCGGCACGTTCGTCGTATAATTCTGCTCACAGTGGGCAAGTACAAAGCGGGCGGTTGGCTTCAGAGGCGGGAGGGCTTGCACAAAGGTACTGAAGCGCACCCCCTCCCAGCGGGTATCGAGCTTACTCCAGCGCGTCACACAGTGAATGTCGGTCACCACCTCGCAGGTAGGCAGTGCCCGAAATTTGGCAAAACTAAAGCTCACTGGTGCCTCAAGTTCACCCCAAACCCGCAAATCCCAATCGTGCTGCACATCCCGATAGATCGGCACATGACCATAGTGCATCACAGGAAATTTATCAGTCACATACTGACCCGGCGGAACACGATCCTCTTCGCCTGCGGGTGTATGGTCATGCTGTTTGTTCAGATTAAACATGGGCTCTTCCTTACGTTCCGCCGGAACACGCGAAGGATGCATGGGAACCACGTTCCCGTGCATCCTTTACGAACATCATAATTCCTCACGCAACCGATCAAGCAGATCATCAAGCGTAACGCGGGCTTGCTCAAGATCACCATCAGCATAGAGGCCCAAGACCGCAAAATAGCCAGGGGTGACCAATGAAGCAAGGTAGACCAACTCCTCGGTCTCAATGGTCAGATCAAGCACATGCCCGCTCCCAATCCGCCCTGACGCGGCATTGCTCATCGCAGCAATGGTAGCTAATTCCAGTTCAGCCAATTCGAGGTCGTATTCTTCCTCTTCTTCATCATCGAAGACCATCTCGACGCGCAGGCCATCGGTGGCAACCACGCCAGCGAAACGGGCACCATCCAAATCGTCAAGGGCGTCATAGAGAATGTCGGTGAGGCTCATGGGGGTTACTCTTTGCTCAAAGCTCACGGCGGCTCTCCAGGGCTGCCCCAAGCGTCGCGGGGTCGGCCCACTCCAGATCACCACCAGTCGGCAGACCACGGCCAGGGCGGGTGACACGCACCCCAAGTGGGGCGAGATCCTTCAGCAATAGATAGGCAGTTGCATCCCCCTCAGTATTGGGGTTGGTTGCCAGAATGACCTCATCTACCGGCTCGCTACGTACCCGTGCCAACAGTTGCTCGATCTTCAAATCTTCGCGATAGATGCCCTCCAAGGGTGCAATATGGCCATGCAGTACATGGTACAGCCCCCGGAAGGCAGCCGTTCGTTCAATCGCCAAGACATCCAAGGGTTCCTCCACCACACAGATCTTTGTCTGATCGCGCGTGGGACTCGCACAGACCGGGCAGAGTTCGTCTACCGTGATGTTAAAACAGCGCACACAGAGTGTGACCTGTTCCTTCATTGCTTGGATGGCCTGTGCTAAGTTGCGTGCCTGCTGTGCGTCAGCCCGCAGCAAGTAGAAGGCAAGACGCGAGGCGCTCTTCGGCCCGATCCCCGGTAGCCTACTCAACGCTTCGATCAGTCGCGCAACGGGCTCGACAATCAGGTTGTCACTGTGTGATGACATAGGTGTTTTGGCTTTCGCCTACGGAAACAATGCTAAAATAGCCCAGGCATGCCCTTCATGCCGCCCATCAATGGCCCCATGCGCTCTTCAGCCAGATCTTGCGCTCGCTTGGTCGCATCGCTGAACGCGGCAAGCAAGAGGTCTTGTAACATCTCCACATCGTTGGGATCAACCACTTCAGGGCTAATTGTGACCCCTTTGATCTCGCGGTGGCCATTCATTTGTACGGTAATCGCGCCGCCACCTGCCGTACCCTCAACAATCGCTTCGCCAAGCTCTTCCTGAATCTTCTGCATCTGACGCTGCATCTGCTGGGCCATCTGCTGTAGCTGCCGTGGATTCATGCCTACTCCTTTTTTTGGGCTACTCAAGGTGTCATAGAGGGGAACCATGTGCCCCCACGCCGCATAATAACAACGAGGTTGCCTCATATCTTCCTAGTGTCCTAGCTTACCACATCCGCGCAATGCCTGCCAAGCTTATTGTTTCCGATTTGACACCCCCCGCAAACCATGCTATCATCCGCCTCGCCCTTCAGCCATCTGTTCTTCTGTTTTTCACCTATGCCAATCTTCTCGAAGCAGTTCAAGCGCAGCAAAAAGCCAGCCATACGGCTTGGTTAGCAGCGCTTGCACGCGAGTATCGAGTGTAGGCCCGGCGCACCAGGCTATGCTGGTGCGCCGGGTTTTCTATGTCACTTTGGAGGTATCTGTATGAAACCGATCTGTCGCCTCACCCCCCGATTAGCCCGCCCGGAGTTGTTTGGTGCATGTCAAGTCAGACAAGGATCTTCTACATATGTCGCTTGAGCGCTGTTTTTTGCTCGATACGACGCTGCGTGAAGGTGAGCAGTTTGCAACTGCGCGTTTTACCAGTAGCCAGCGTCTTGCTATTGCCGAGGCGCTTGATGCCTTTGGGGTTGAGTATATCGAGCTTACCTCGCCCGCTGCTTCGCCGCAGAGTGCCCGCGACCTTGAGTTGATCGCTCGGCATGGCCTGCGTGCCCGTATCCTTGCTCACGTCCGTTGCCACCTTGATGATGTGCGCCTCGCAGTTGAGCATGGGGCTCAGGGGGTGAATCTGCTCTATGCCACCTCCGCCCAGCTTCGCCAAGCAAGCCACGGGCGCTCCCTTGACCAGATTGTCGAAGAGGCTGCGAAGGTTATTGCCTACCTACACGGCCATCAGGTTGAAATTCGCTTCTCGTGCGAAGATACGTTTCGCACTGAGTTGCACGAGTTGATCCGCATCTATCGCGCAGTCGCTGCATTGGGAATTGAGCGCATTGGCCTGGCTGATACGGTTGGTATCGCAACCCCCCGCCAGGTCTATGATGTGGTGGCCCAAGTGCGCCGCGAGGTTGATTGCGATATTGAGTTCCACGGCCACAATGATGCTGGCTGTGCGATTGCCAATGCCTTCTGTGCGCTCGAAGCGGGCGCGACCCATATTGATGTGACGGTTTTGGGGATTGGTGAACGCAATGGAATCGCTTCGCTCGGCGGCATGGTGGCCCGCCTTGCAACCTTCAATCCTGATTTGGTGGCCCGCTACGATCTTACGCTGCTCCCCGAACTGGATCGCATGCTGGCCGAGATGGTGGGCGTTAGCATCCCCTTCGATGCGCCCATCTCAAGCCCCTATGCCTTCCACCATAAGGCCGGGCTGCATACCAAAGCGGTGCTGGCCGATCCACGAAGCTACGAGGTTCTCGATCCCGCTGCCTTTGGCCGCACCCGCACCGTCGCAGTGGCCCATCGCCTCGTTGGTTGGCACGCGATTGCTGAACGCGCCCGCGAACTCGGTATCTACCTCAATGAGGCCGCCGCCCGCGAAGCCGCCGCCCGCATCAAAGCCCTCGGTGATGAGCATGAACTTGATAGCACCAGCGTGGACGAGATTTTGTATGAATATGCGGAGTAACGGGTAAGGGTGCGTGAGGGAACCAGGTTCCCTCACATCCCTCCAGAATTTAGTTATGGCCTGGGGCGTAGCCCCATCAATACAAGTCGCGCTCATGGAGCCACAACCAACATGCAAACCCTAAGTGAACAAATTCTCTCCCGTGCCGCTGGGCGTACCGTCAGCGCCGGGGATGTCGTGACCGTCAATGTGGACTTGGTGATGATGCACGATAGCCTGTCGCCAAGTATTATTCGTGTGCTCCATGAGGAGCTTGGGGCTGAACAGGTTTGGAACCCGGAGCGGGTTGCGGTCGTGATTGACCACGTTGCGCCTGCGGCGAGTGTGCAGACCGCTGAGAAGCAGGCGGATGTGCGCCGTTGGGCGCGGGCCCAGGGGATTACCCATTTCTTCGATGTGGGCCGTGGCATCTCCCATCCGGTCTTGGTGGAAGAGGGAATCGCGCGCCCCGGTATGGTCATTGTGGGCAGCGATAGCCATTCGACCGCCTATGGTTGTGTGGCGGCCTTTGGCTCTGGGATGGGTACGACCGATATTGCGTTGGCTGCTGCCACCGGGCGCACCTGGTTTCGCGTGCCCGAAACGGTTGTTGTGCGTGCCCACGGCAACTTCCGCCCCGGTGTGAGCGCCAAGGATTTGGGACTCCGCGCTGCCCGTGAACTGCGTGCCGACGGCGCAACCTATGCGGCTGTTGAATGGCACGGTGTTGAACAGCTTACCGTCATGGAGCGTATGACTCTTGCGACGCTCTCGATTGAAGTGGGTGCCAAGGCGGGCCTTGTGCCCCCCACTGGCCTCAAGCTGCCCGTGCCTGAATGGCTTACGTTGCAAGAGGACGCACGCTACAGCCGTGTGATTCATGTTGACCTGAATACCCTGGAGCCGCAGGTGGCTGCGCCCCACACCGTAGATAATGTGACCGACCTGAGCGCTTTGGGTCGCGTTGCGGTAGATGTGGTCTACTTGGGCACCTGCACCAACGGCCACTACGAGGACATGGCGGCGGCAGCCCGCTTGCTGCGCGGGCGACGCCTTGCCCCCGGCATGCGGATGCTCGTCGTACCTGCAAGTGCCCAAGCGCTGCAACGGGCCACTGAGGATGGCACGCTGAATACGCTGCTCGCCGCTGGGGCTACGATTGGCACGCCTGGCTGTGGCGCCTGCATCGGGCGGCATATGGGTGTGCTTGCCCCCGGTGAAGTCTGCCTCTTCACGGGCAACCGCAACTTCCGTGGGCGCATGGGCAGCCCCGAAGCGCAGATCTACCTCGCCTCGCCCGAAGTCGCCGCCGCAACCGCCCTGACGGGCTACTTGACCCATCCGCAAGAGCTTGGGTAGGGGTGGGAGTACCAGGTACTCCCACGCTTAACTTTCCTCACCGAGCCACCGCCCCGCTGGCTCGGTGGTTGAGCCTGCTGAAACCAGCCTGTCGAAGCCAAGCGGCGTGGCCCAGAGCTTTTTCACGCTAACAAAGGTGGCTTCGACAAGCTCAGCCACCGCGCCGCTGGCTCGGTGAAGGTTTACAATAATGGGAGAAGCCACTTCTCCCCGATCCCCGGAGGTTCCTATGGCCCGCGTCTGGATCTTTGGCCAAGACATCAATACCGACCAGATCGTCCCTGGTCGCTATGCACCCTACATGTTGAAGAACGAAGCCGACCTACGCAACTATCCGTTTGTTGAGCATCGGCCCGATTTTGCTGCCAATGTGCAGCCGGGCGATCTCATTGTTGCGGGTAACAACTTTGGCTGCGGGAGTTCGCGTGAGTATGCGCCGCTCGCGCTGCGTATGGTTGGCGTTGGCGCGATCATTGCGCCCCTCTTTGCGCGCATCTTCTTCCGTAATGCGCTCAATTTGGGCATTCCCTGCTTCACCGCCGACCTAACTGGTGTCCTGCGTGATGGTCAAATGGTTGAACTACAGCTTGAAGCAGGACAGATCATCACGGAAACGGGTGAATGTATTCAGTTGCCGCCGCCGCCCTCCTTCCTGCGTGAAGTGTGGGCGGCTGGTGGGATTGTGCCCTTCTACCGCACCCACGGGCGCTTCCCAGGGGAGGCGGCCTAATGCGTGTTTGTGTGATTCCGGGTGATGGGATTGGGCCAGAGGTACTAGGGGTAGCCACGCGCATCCTGCAAGCCTTGGTGCCAAGTGTAGCCCTGAGTGAAGCTGAGGCGGGTTGGGCCACCTTCGAGCGCCACGGGACGGCCCTGCCCGCTGCGACCTTGGCGGCAGCCCAGGCTGCCGATGCGATCCTCTTTGGTGCGGTTGCCTCGCCGAGCCATAGTGTACCTGGCTACCGCAGCCCGATTGTGCAGTTGCGCCGCGAGCTTGATCTCTACGCCAATATTCGCCCGACCCAGATGCGGGCAAGCGCAAACCAACCGGCCCATTCGCTCGTTGTGGTGCGCGAAAATACCGAAGGGCTCTACGCCGGGCGCGAACGGCTTGCCGATGATGGGGCCACCGCGATTGCTGAACGGGTGATTACGCGCCAAGCCAGCACGAGGATCGTGCGTGCCGCCTGCGAATTGGCCCGCAGCCGGGCGCATGATCTGCAACGCCCTGGCCGTGTTACCATTGTGCATAAAGCCAATGTACTGCGGGTTAGTGACGGCCTCTTCCGCGAGACGGCGCTCGCGGTGGTGCGCGACTACCCTGACCTGACCCACGATGAACTGCTGGTGGACGTGGCGGCGATGCATCTTGCCCAAAGCCCCCAACGTTTTGACGTGATTGTCACCACCAACATGTTTGGCGACATCCTCTCGGATGTTGCCTGCATTCATGGCGGTGGACTGGGCCTCGCCGCTTCAGCCAATCTAGGCGAGCAACGCGCCCTCTTTGAGCCCGTCCACGGGGCTGCGCCCGACATCGTTGGGCGTGGCTGCGCCAACCCGCTTGCCGCCATCGAATGTGTTGCCATGCTTTTGGCATGGCGCAAGCTGCCCGATCAAGCTGCGCGGCTACGCAAGGCCAGCGCCACAGTGCTGCGTGATGGGCCGCACACCCCCGATCTGGGGGGCAACGCCACAACTGAAGCTCTTGCTGAAGCTGTTTTAGCACAATTGTAATAATGGAGTAAAAACAAACCTATGGAAGCCACATGCCCCGAATGTGCCGCCAGCGTCGCCCTACCCGCCGACACCCTCGAGAGCGAGATTATTGTATGCCCCGAATGTGGTGCCGAGCTAGAAGTTGTCAGCCTCGATCCGCCCGCATTGGCGCTCGCCCCTGAAGTCGAAGAGGACTGGGGCGAGTAGCTAGGCGAAAAACCGATAGAAGCAAGAGATGCAGAGGATTTCACCACAGAGGCACTGAGAGCACAGAGTTTGTAACGCAGAGAGTGCTAACGATGGTGATTACCGTACCATGCAACTCTCTGTGTTCTCTGTGTCTCTGTGGTGAAATTCTCTGTACCTCTCTCTTCTCAAGGAGAAGTTATGCGTATTGGAGTTCTCTGTTCACGCATTCGCGCCGAAGAGAAATTGCTCTTCACCGAACTAGATCGGCGCGGGTTGCGTTATACCAAAATTGATGATCGTGCCCAGATCTTTGATCTGCACCAGCGCGAGTACCCCTACGATGTGGTCCTTGAACGCTGTATTCAGCATAGTCGGGCGCTCTATATGCTCAAGCTCTTTAACGACGCGGGAGTGCCGACGGTCAATACCTACCAAGTTGCCGACATCTGTGGCGACAAGTTTCTGACGACTCAGGCGCTCGTGCATGCCGAAGTGCCCACGCCCCGCTGCCTGCTCGCCTTTACCCCAGAGAGCGCCTTGAGCGCCATGGAGCAACTGGGCTACCCAGTGGTACTCAAGCCGGTCGTTGGCTCTTGGGGGCGCATGGTGAGCAAGGTGAACGACCGCGATGCTGCGGAGGCCATCCTTGAGCATCGTGATGTCTTGGGCAACTACCAGCACTCGATCTTCTACATCCAAGAGTACATTGACAAGCCGGGGCGTGATATTCGCGCCTTCGTCGTGGGCGATGAGTGCATCGGGGCGATCTATCGCGCCAGCGAACACTGGATCACCAACACCGCCCGTGGCGGCACCGCCAGCAACTGCCCAGTCACCCCCACCTTAGCCGATTTGAGCCTACGGGCAGCCAATGCCGTCGGTGGGGGCGTGGTAGCCATTGATCTGCTTGAGACCCACGATGGCCGGCTGTTGGTCAATGAGGTGAACTACACCATGGAGTTCCGCAACTCAATTGAGACCACCGGGGTGGATATTCCGGCGCGGATTGTTGATTATGTGCTTGCCGTGGACAAAGGCTAGGGCTGCCGCCCTCGCACCCGTTATTGGGGCGAAGCCCCAAACCCATTGTTCTCTTTCGTGTTGGCGGCGAAGCCGCCAACACGAAAGAGAACAAGTTCTTCGTGAGGGGCGCAGCCCCAAACCCAGTTTTTTGTTCCGTGTTGGCGGCGAAGCCGTCAACACGGAACAAAAAAACTTTCTTGGAAGAGGCGCAGCATCCCCCAAACCCCCGCTAGGAGAAGAGAAACTATGACCCTCAAAGTAAGCATTGTTGGCGCATCGGGCTATGTTGGTGGCGAGTTGCTGCGTTTGTTGCTGTGGCATCCGGCGGTGCAGGTGGCCCAGGCGACCAGTGGGCGCAATGCGGGGCGCTATCTGCATCAGGTACACCCCAATCTGCGTGGCCGCGCCCAGATGCAGTTTGTGCATCCCGACCGCCTGGAGCCTTGTGATGTACTCTTTTTGGCGTTGCCCCATGGCGAGGGGGCCAAGGCCATTGAGCATTACACCAGCCTTGCGCCAACCATTATTGATTGTTCTGCCGATTTTCGTCTGCGCGATCCTGCGACCTATACCACATGGTACGGTACGCCCCACCCCGCGCCCACCTGGCTCGAACGCTTTGTCTATGGGCTGCCCGAAGTGAGCCGCGAGGCGCTGCGGGGCGCGAAGTTTGCCAGTGGGGTGGGCTGCAACGCCACGGCTACCAACCTGGCCCTGCTGCCGCTCGTGCGTGCCGGGCTGATTGACCAGAGCAAACCAGTTGTGGTCGAAGTCAAAGTAGGCTCGTCAGAGGGCGGCGCAAGCTCTAGCGACAGCAGCCACCACCCGGAACGAGCGGGCGTCGTGCGCTCCTTCGCCCCAGTGGGTCACCGTCACACCGCCGAGGTTGAACAGGTCACCGGCTTATCCAACGTACACCTCTCGATCACCTCAGTTGAACTGGTACGCGGAGCCTTAGCCACAGCCCACGCCTTCGCCGCCCAGCCGATCAGCGAAAAGGAACTTTGGCAAGCTTATCGTAGCTTCGTCAAAGATCAACCCTTCTTACGGATCGTCAAGGAGCGCCAAGGCATCTACCGCTTCCCCGAACCCAAAATCCTCGCCGGGAGCAACTTCGCCGATCTGGGCTTTGCGCTCGATCCAGCCAGTGGGCGAATTGTAAGCATCTGCGCCCTCGACAACCTCATGAAGGGCGCCTCAGGCAGCGCGGTGCAGTGCATGAACCTGATGTGCGGCCTTGAGGAGACATTGGGCCTTGAGTTTCCTGGGTTGCACCCGGTGTAATACCAAATCCGATAGCCGATAGCCGATAGCTGAAAGCCGAGCATGGCATCTTAATGCGCTAGATTGTCATTGGGCATGCGGCATGCTCAATGGTAAAATTGGTATTACGAGTGATGAGTGACGAGTGACAAGCAGGGTATACCTCATTGCAATGCGTTCACCACATGCCTCGACACCATCCATACAAAGTAGGTAGTGCCGACGTTAGAGAAGCAGAAATTTGTAAGTACCCCAGCAGCCTGTCATGCTGAATAGTACATGGTTCGCATGCATCGTAGTGCCGACTTTAGTCGGCTGAGGACTTTGGCAGCGATGGGAAGCCGACTAAAGTCGGCACTACCTACGGCATCTCAGAGTGGCACAGCAACGGGGCAATCAACAACTTCTGCTTCCCTTAGTCGGCTTCCCATCACTGCCATAACGTCCGCACTACGATGCATGCGAACCATATTTGTCACTCTTGGCTCCTTGTCACGCATCACCGGTATCATATCTTCGACGGCTCTCTGCGAGAGCTTCGAGGATCGTATCGCGTGTTACTGGACGATCCAACTGGATACCGGGAATGTCTAGTGGTGATACCGTCCGTGGTTCGGGGGTCAGGACGAAGCTCTGACCGTCACGGCGTTGGATGCGTACCGCGCCATCGCGGTATGCTTGTTCTAGGATGGCGGCAAAGTTCTGGCGTGCTTCAGAATAGGTATAGCTTTTCATAGCGCAACCGCAAGAATGACAGATGTATCGTCCACGATGAGCATATTGTTTTCCTGATGTACAACTGTACAAGTATTCTAGCATATGAGCGAGGGGGCTTTATGAGTACAACGATTGCGCTACGCACCATACCAGCCGCTCATCTCACTTTTGATTTGAGCATGGTGTTTGAACTTGCGCGTCATCTCTCGATTGAAGAGCAAGATCAACTTATCGCACAACTCCTCGAATCTCGATCTTCCAATCCTGCAACTTCATCAAGCGAACTACGTGACCACTTTGCCGCGTGGGATCAAGAAAGTAGCCTGCATCCCCCTTCCGCAGATGAGGAACTTGCCTATGATGCGCTCCTCGCCCGCTTAGGTAGGGAAGTTGCTGCCTAAAAACCTCTGTGTACTCTGTGCCTCTGTGGTTCAACCTCTCCCTCCCCGCTACCCCCGCTGCTCCGCCGCCCAGAGCGCCAATTGCTCACGGAAGATCTTCGCGTTGTGGCGGATGTCCACCGGGAAGGCGGGGTGCAGCAGGAAGCGCTGGATCGGTGCGGTCATGGGGTAGCGTGCCCCAAGGTTACGCAGTTCACCAATCAGAATCTTGACCGCCGCTGGGTCGCGCATGATCCGTACTTCGCGTGGTTCGATGATTACTACGGGCTCTTGTGCGCCGCTGGGCCCAATCCCAACCAATGCACTGCGGGCAACGGCGGAGTTTTGGTTGAAGACCAGTTCTACCGGCTCGCTGTAGAGTGTCCCATGGGTTGGGCCGGTCTCGACGCGGTGGCTCTTGCGCCCGTAGAACCAGAGCCGCCCCTCGTCGTCGAGGTAGCCCAGATCGCCCATGCGGTGCCAAATGGTTGTACCTTCGGCAATCTTGGCTTTGGCCGTCGCTTCGGGCCGATTGATGTAACGGTGGGTTACGGCAGGGCCTTTGACCACAATTTCGCCCACTTGGTAGGCGGGGAGCGCCAGAGTTTCATCCCAGGTGGCAATGGCTTCATCCGTAATCGGGATGATCCGTAGGGTTACTTCGGGCACAGCGCGGCCTACGCAGGTACCGGCCAGCGGATCGCCGCCGCGGGCCGCATTGGCCGCCTGCACTTCGCGCCCGTTGATCGATGCAATCGGCAGCGCCTCGGTAGCCCCATAGGGCGTATGGGTGTCGGCCAGCGGATCGAGGATCGCCCGAAAGCGCTCGTGTAGGTCAGCAGGCACGGGCGCACCGGCCATCATCACACGGCGCAACGTCGGCAAGCGAATGTTCTTCTCGAGGCAATAGGTCGTCACCTTACGCCAGATCGCAGGCGAACCAAAGGTTGAAGTGACCGCCTGATCTTGGATACATTCCACCACCGCCGCCGGATCGCAACTGGCTGGGCGGGTGGGATCAATTGGTGGAATAGCCGAAGTACAGCCAAGGGCAACGTTAAAGAGTGCAAAGAGCGGAAAGGCGGGCATCTCGATCTCGCCAGGTTCAAGCTGAAAGAGGTTACGCAACAAGCGCACCTGCGCCTCGAACATACCGTGGCTATAGAGGACACCCTTCGGCACTCCGGTGCTCCCAGTCGTAAAGATGATCGCCGCATCATCATTGGCATGCACAGGTGCCAATGGGAAGGGCGCATCCAAAGGCGGACTGAGATCCGCCAGGTTGAAATCGCCAAAGGGGGCCAAGCGCGAACCAACCATAATGCTCCGTTGCACCGTCTTGAAGGCGCGGGGAAAGAGCATACGGGCAACATGAGCACGCGGCACGCCCACCATTGCCTGTGGCTCACACTCTTCAATACACTTGACCAGATTGCGTCGGCCCATGGCCGGATCGATCAGAATCGGCACCGCGCCCAACTTCATCAACGCAAAGGTCATACTAATCAACGGCAGACCGGCTGGTACCATCGAAAGCACCCGCGTCCCCTGCGTCAAACCAATTCCACTCAAGCCCCAGGCATAGCGATCGCTCACGCGATCCAACTCAGCAAAACTCAAGCGCCGATAGATCGTGATACCGGCACGATCACGTCCCTCACCCATCACCACCGCAACCTGATCGGGGCGTTCACGGGCCATCGCGGGCAGGTGGCGGGCAATATTGGCCTTTGCGGGAGTGGTAACAAGCATCGGGGACTCCTCTATATAACACCAATTACCCTTGAACATGCCGCATCATCAAGAACGCGAAAGCTCATTGAGACGCCATGTTCGGCAATCTACAATCTACAATCTACAATCTGAAATGGATGGCGCAAGTGATCACGCCCCACCCCCAAGCGCCTCAAGCAAAAAGGCATACTCAAAGGCAAGCTCCTCTAGGATGGCGAAGCGTCCAGAGGCCCCGCTATGGCCCGCTTGCATGTTGGTGCGTAACAGCAGCATGTTGCTGTCGGTCTTGCGTGCCCGGAGACGCGCCACCCATTTGGCTGGATCCCAATAGGGCACTTGCAGGTCGTATAGACCGGCGGTGGCGAGGATATGGGGGTAGGCTTGGGCACTAATCTGGTCATAGGATGAATAGTCGCGCATCGCGTGGAACTGTTCAGCAACGGCGGGATCGCCCCACTGCTCATATTCGCCAATGGTGAGCGGCAGTTCTGGGTTGAGCATGGCGCTGATCACGTTGGTGAAGGGGACGCGAGCAATCACGGCGCGGAAGAGGTCGGGGCGCATGTTGACGACCGCGCTCACGAGTAGTCCACCAGCACTAGTGCCGCTGATGGCAAGCCGTGCGGCGCTGGTGTAGCCATGTTCAATCAGGTGTTCCGCGCAGGCGATGAAGTCGCTGAAGCTGTTCTTCTTGTTGGTCAGACGGCCTGCTTCGTACCACGCCCGCCCCAACTCTTGCCCACCACGCACATGGGCAATCGCACAGACAAAGCCGCGATCCAACAGGCTGATCCAGTGCGGATTGAAGCCGGGATCGTAGCTCATACCATAGGCACCATAGCCTACCAGCAGCGCAGGGGCAGTGCCATCCTGGGGCGTCTCGCGGCGACGTACCAGCGACATGGGCACCAAAGCCCCATCGGGGGCCGAAGCCTCGATCCGTTCGGCCACATAGCGTGCCGGATCGTAGCCACTGGGAATCTCGTCGCGCTTACGCAACTGCCAGCGCCCCTTCTGCAGCTCATAGTCAATCACCGAGCGCGGCGTGACCAGTGAGCTATAGACGAAACGCACGCTGTCGCTGGTATACTCGAAGTTGCCTTCAGGATAAAATTTGTAGACCGATTCAGGAAAGCGCACATAGCGCACATTGGTGCCGTCGGGAGCCGAGATGCGCAATTGTTGCAAGCCAGCACGCCGCTCGTAGACCACGAGGTGGTTGGCGAAGGCATCCACGCCATCAATCAGCACATCGGGGCGGTGGGGCAGCAGAACACAACGCTGGCTTGGATCGGCCACGGCAGCAATGCGTACACAGAAGTTCTCAGCCTCGGCATTGCTCACAATCAAAAAATTGTCACCCTGATGCTCAAGCTGATACTGCACCTGAGGCTGCCGCTGATCAAAGACAACAAAGGGGGCAGCGGGATCATCAGCGGGCTTGTAGCGCACCTCGCTACAATCGAAGCTGAAGAGATTGAGTAGCAAAAACGCACCCGAACGGGTCTTACGCAACGTCAGCGAAAAACGCTCATCCGCCTCCTCATAGAGCAACTCATCCTCAGCGGGGTCGTGACCAAGGGTATGGCGGTAGAGACGATAGGCGCGGTGGGCCTGATCAAAGGTCGTATAGTAGAGTGAACGACCATCCTCGCCCCATGCTATGTTCCAGGCAACATTGGGGATCTGTTCAGGCAACAGCGCCCCACTCTGCAGATCCTTGATTGCCAGGGTATAGATCTTTGCGCCAGTGGTATCAAGGCCATAGGCAAGCAGGCCATGATCAGGACTCGGCGCACAGGGGCCAAGCTGGCAGTAGGCATGGTTCGCTGCAAGCGCATTGAGATCGAGCAGTAACTCTTCCGGGCCATCGGGGGCCCATTGACGACAGAAGAGCGCATGCTCATGATCGGCCTCGTTGCGCTGATAATAGAAGTACGGCCCACGACGCACCGGCACCGAGCGATCCTGCTCCTTGATGCGCCCACGCAACTCATGGTAGAGCTGCTCACGCAGAGGCGCATGCTCAGCCAACAGAGCCTCCGCATAGCCATTCTCAGCCTCAAGATAGGCCAACGTCTCCGGGTTATCACGATCCTCAAGCCAGGCATACTCATCACTGAGCAGCAGCCCATGCACCGTGCGCGTCAGCGGACGCGGAATCGCATGGGGCGGCTGCGGGTCTTTAGTGGCCATGAAGCTGGGCTCCTAGTCGGAAGAACAGAGGAACAAGGGAATAGAGGAACAGAGGAACAAGGGAACAGAGGAACAGGAGGTCTTCAGCATATTCTGATGCCGCAAACCTACTTTCTATTTTCTCGTTCCTATTTTCTCGTCTCCGTATCCTTCCCTAAGAAACGTACCACCCGAGGCACCGCCTCTGCATGGGCATCCTCCAAGACATAGTGGGCCGCATAATCAAAGCGCACCACTTCTGCATCGGGGAAGCGCTGCATCCAACCGGCGAGGAAGTGATCAGAGAAGCACCAATCCTGCCCGCCCCAGAGGATCAGCATCGGTTTGGAGCACAACGTAGGTAACTCACGATCAATCGCATCAACCAGGGCCCAGGTGGGATGCTTCGGGCTCATGGGGATGTCGCGCACAAAGCGCTGAATAGCAACCCGGTTGGCCCACGAATCGAAGGGTAGCAGGTAGCCTTGACGCACTGCAGGTGCCAAGGGACGCGCAGCGGCCATGACGGTTGCGGCGAGCGCAAAGGCATTCAAGCCGCGCACAGCAAGATCGCCAAATATGGGGTAGCGACAGACCGCAATGCGCCAGGGCAGGCGCGGGGAGAGAAAGGCGGAAGTATTGAGCACCACAATACGCCGCACCCGTTCAGGGTTGCGTACCGCCCAACCCATACCAATCGCCCCGCCCCAATCATGCACAACCAGATCAACCTGTTGCAAGCCCACATGATCTACCAAGCGCCCCAAATTCTCAATGTGGGTTGCCAAGCGATAGGGATAATCCTGCGGCTTATCAGAGAGACCACAGCCAATATGATCGGGCACAATGACGCGCTGGTGCGGACGCAACCCAGCGATCAGGTGGCGGAAATAGAAAGACCAGGTTGGATTGCCATGCACCAACAGCACTGGCGGCCCAGCCCCCTCATCCACATAGCTCATCGTCGCCCCAGGCAGAGGCAAGCGGGCCGTATGGAAGGGGTAGAGATCGCGGATCGGCGTCAGATCGAATGGTGACAGAGCAGCATGAGTCGCATCCATGAACATTCCTATTGCACAACGTTGCTTTAGCAGCCAGTATAGCATAGAGCAACGACCCCACCATTCGCATTACCTTCCTCGTGGCCGATGCCGGGCCACATGTGCCCGGCCCCTCGCAGTTTACCTACCTCGACGGTATCCGTGAAGCGGTCGCCCGTGGGGTTAAAATCTACCCTATACCGTGGAACGGCTTGATGATCTGATTGTGGGTATTGTTGAGCGTGAATTGAGTACGGCTATTGGTGCGCGCTAGAGCGAGGGGGAGGCAGATGGAGATGCATTCCTCTCTCTAACTCTCTCCTTTCCGCTGTATCACGAGGTTCTTGTTATATCTTGCCAACGTTCCACCCACTCTTCGTGCAAGTAGAAGTGGAAATTCGGCACAAGCATCGGTTTTAGCTTGAGGGTTCCACTAATGATGAACGCTGCATACTCCACAAGCGTTGCGGTCGGTGTCAATCCACGCTGCTCGGCAAGCTTGAGCAACTCGTTTACGGTTTCCCGGTTGTGAGTGCGAATATGGTAGGTGCGAACGGTGCCTTGATCATCAAAGCGAAGATATACTAACCACATTGTGTTATCTCCAAGAGATACGATTTTGCCTTATTGGGTCTCGTTGGATGCCACCCCCAACAAGCAAGCCCATATCACACCCCACCTGCATCACGCCGCCGCCGTGCCCACGGCAGCATTGCGCTGATCGCGGCGCACATCGGTGGCGTGAATTGATACCAGGCCATCACCACCGCATCAATTTGCTGCTGAAGAGCAACACACTGATCCCATTGCGCTTGTGCGTCACGACATACGCCCTCAAAGAGTGGTAGCCATGTGCTTGCGGTTGCTGGATCGGGGATTTGGATTGTGCGTGCCATTGTCCAAGTTCGCTCTTGAATGGTTGGGTCATCAAAGAACTGGTTCAGCATTCGATGCGCCGCAGCCTGTGGATGCGCGATGGTGATGCGCTTATTGTTCTGCAGCCAAGCAACGCGCCGTGATGCTGGCCCAGTGATCGTGATGACACCCTGCTGTTCTAGGGCGTCTAGGGTGATGGTGACACCGGCCACTCGTTGCAGGTAGGCTGTCGGTAGGATGGTGATTGCTTCTGGACTTATGGTTGGTAACGCATCGGTAGCGATGGCAAAGGGTTGTACGTAGTCTGTCTCGAATTGGTGACGGGCTGCTAACAGGCGATCCGCAAGGCTTGCCAGTTGTGCTTCAGGGAAGGTTGCCGGATCAGGAATGGGTAGGCGCTCCAACTCATCCTTGCTGATGTGGCTGTTGGTAGAAAAGAGATTGATCAAGTAGGCAACGGTGGTGCTGCTCAACAAGGCCAACAATGCCTTGCCCCGCGCTTCTGTCTGACCTGGGAGCAGGAGCATGCGCCACACAACATGGGTAAATGCGAGTGGCCGTGTGCCGTCCCGCGTAAACCATGTAGGGGTGAGCCGTTCACGGGTGTTGAGCCGCGCCGTTTCGCGGAGTACAATGCCCATTTGTGGCGACGTGAGGGCTGCAATCTCGGTAAGAACCGCTGCGGTGCGCCCATGATTGCCCGTTGCGCCCGTTGATGGCATAGCCCAATCAGACGGGTTATATGGTAGTGGAGCAAAGGGACGAACGTTCTCCCCTTTGTAGAGCGCTACGGCACCCGCCCGCCCCCGGCATGCATCTCCCTGGCGGAATGGATTGGTATAGGTTGCGTTAACATCACCCTGGCGTACCTCAAACGCCGCCAAGAGCGTTCGCATCTGGTAAGCAAGGGTGTCACTGACGGCACGCACATGCTGCCAAATCTCGTACTGCTCCTGATGCGTTCCAACCAGCCATGCGCTATGCCATGCACCGCCTGGTGGCACAGCCTCAGTTACATGGTTCGCAGGGAGAGCAAGCAAGCTGGGCGGCACATCCTCTAAGCGTGCGCCACCACCTACGGTAATGGTGGCTGGAGTGGGCTGGCGCTGGACACAGAGTATGCCAACAGCCTGATCAACATCGCCGAAGAGGATATCGCCTCGGAAAAAGCGGATAACGGTGGTGAGGCTGAACGGCGCAGTAGTGGCGCGGAAGCGCACGGCAGCGGCGCTCACGTCGCCAATAATAGTCAGCGGAACGATATAGGCCATCTGACCGCCATCGGCAAGGTAGTAGAGGCCGAGTTGCAGGAATAGCAGGTAGAGGTTGGTATCCCCAGAGAGCGCACTTGCCCAAAATGGACTTCCGCGAAATCGTGCTGCCGCCACATCCTCTTGTTTGCTGGTGACGTAGGGCGGGTTAGCAATGATATACATAAAGCCCTGCCGATAATCGCCTTGGCGGGCTTTGATCGCAAACGCATCGTCAAGCAACTGATCACTCAACCGTTCAGGAATAGTTAGCGGGCCAAAGGAGCCAGGTGATCCGGCAAATAGCACTTCGAGCGGCAGATCAAGACTATCGGTATTGAAAATGGCAAATCGATCAATCGGTTTTGGCTCAATACCGTGCAGAATACTAAAATCATCGAGCGCCTGGATGAGCAAATTCATTTCGGCCAAGTAGCAGGCAAATGGATTGCGCTCCATGCCCACAAATGCTCTCGTCAAGGCATCAAGATAGCGTTGGGCCAATTCGTGACGCAATGCAGTGTTCGCCTCAAGGCTCTCTATCCCAACTGGCAGACCATTGCGTTGACACAACGCCTCGATGAGCGCATCACGGTAGCGGCGTGCAGCCCGGAGGAGGAAACTGCCACTTCCACAAGCTGGATCGAGAAGATTACGGCCAATCATTGCCCGCCCACTGTAGCCGAGCGCATCCAACATAGCGTCTACCACAGAAGCAGGGGTAAGAAAGTGACCCTTGCGTTTGCGGGCCGTTCGATCAATGTACCGCTCATAGGTGAACCCAATAACATCGCTTGTGACCTGTTGGAAGGAGTAGTGACAGAGAAAATAGAGCGTCTCCAACAACAGAAAGTCGTCAGGCACAAACCAATCAAATGCCGCCTGCTGAAAAAAGTGCAAATAATAGCGACTAGCTTTACGTACCAGAAGGCTGTAGAAGTTGTCAGTAAGAATACTGGCACCGGCAACCTCTTTGAAGTGCAAGCGCACATAGGTCTGCCAGTTCAGAAAGCCGCCATCACTCGCCAGACGTGGCGAGATGATCCCTTTGTCCTCTAGGACACGTACCAATAAGAGGCGCACAAACAGGACGTAGGCCACCTGTTCCGCATAGAGTGCTGGTGTCTTATCGGCTTCGTCATTCTGACGCGCACACCAAAGATGGTATGCATCAGCAACGGTAAAGGTGGCACTCTGATAGCGAAGAGTTCGCATTGCGCCGTTGATGCGAGATGCCCGATCTTGCCATGCTACGACCGCAGCGCGACTCGATGCCGTCAATCGTCCACCATACTCAGCCTCGACAATCTGAGTCAATGCAGCAATCTCAGCAGGCTCAAGTGTGCCCAAACGTTCGGTAATACGTGCAGCAGCGTTCTGAATCGGTGTGTGCAACGATGGGTATGCCATTGTAGTGAGAAAGTTCGTGGTTGCGTCTTCCCATTCGGCAATCAAGCGCTGCTCTTCGGCCTCTTGACGCGATCTTCCAACGAGTGCCTCTTGGATCCGTACCGATGCCGCAAGGCGGAGATGTTCGAGTGACTGACGACTTCCGGCTATAAACTGCTCTAATGCTGCATCGCCTTCCAATGGGATCGCACGAGCAAGAAACTGCTCCTCATCAACAGCTATCGCTTCAATGAGCGATGAAAAGCGGGTGAAGCGCTCCTTGCGAAACAGGAGATAGAAGACCGAGAGTTGATTTCGTTCAACTTCGGCAACACGAGGAAGTAGTGCGTTTCCTGCACCAAACAGATCAGCGACATTGATAGACGCAAGCTGTTCATAATCAAGCGGATCGCTAGAACGAAAGCGAATAGCAACTATCCGCCGCATATTGCACCAGACGGCATAGCCTGCGGTGCCACCACTGTAGCGACGCATCTGGGGAAGATCGCCAATAAAGTCGTCATGCGAACTGTTTTTATCTTCCCAAATAAAGGCAATGCCAATCGTTCCATGCACAACATAATCCGGGCGGTTTGCCCCCCCACCTGGAAGCGTGCGATTGTAGATGACATCCCCGCCTTCAGTGAAGCCAAGCCATTCGAGAACATAGCGTGCAAATTGTACGTCAACCACTGCCGCTTCGTCATTATCACGTTCCAGCTCTGGACGTGCAAGATAGGCTGCGTAGCTTTCAGGTGCAGGGGAGTGGGTAAGACGAATCTGGACTCGGTCGATTACCTGGGCACGGAATGAGACAAAGATGTCGTTGGGAACAATCGGTGTTTGTGCGGGAGGTGGCGTTGCCGTAGCAGACGATGATGCCATAGACCCCTCTCCTGAGATCGATGTACACAAAAGGGCGGAACGCTGTAGATGCGCTATCATAAACCATGATTGGGATGCCATGTTCGGCAATCTGCAATCTGCAATCTACAATCGTAAATGGTACCCTCTGTGCCTCTGTGGTGAAAACCTCTGTGTTCTCTGTGCCTCTGTGGTGAAAAATTCTGTGTTCTCTTTCCTCTTCTCTACCTCTCCCCATACCCCAAGGCCCGCAATGCCGCCTGTGCGACCGCCGCCTCATCCCAGGGGATGCTGTGATCAGCATAGATGATGCTGCCCTCGTGGCCTTTGCCTAACAGCAGTACCAAGTCGCCAGGACGGGCGGCGGCGAGGGCCGCATGGATCGCGGCGGTTCGGTCGGGGATAGCGTGGTAGTCGCGTCCGGCTCGGTGGCCAACCTGTTCGGCACCGGCGGCGATGTCGGCCAGAATGGCCTCACGGTCTTCGCCACGCGGATCCTCGTCGGTGAGAAAGAGCAACTCGCAGTAACGGGCCGCAATTTCGCCCTGCATCGCCCGCTTGGCGCGGTCACGTTCACCGGCGCTCCCAAAGACGGCCAGCATGCGCCCTTGGGTGAGCGGGCGCAGCATGGTGAAGATTTGCGTAAACGAATCGGGACTATGGGCATAGTCTACCAGTACAGCGAAGGGCTGGCCGCAGACCACAGGCTGCATGCGCCCCCGTGGGCCACGCACATGGGCCAAGGTGTGCAACGCCTGCTCCAACGGAATCCCCTGGCACAGCGCAACACTCAGGGCCGCGAGGGCGTTGGTGCCGTTGAATCTGCCCGGTAGCGGCAGCCAGCCCTCAGCCCGACCCCAAGGGCTGCTGATCCGCATATGGCTGCCCGTAGGCGTCTGTTGCATCAGTTCGCCGCGCACATCGGCGGATGCTTGCAGGCCAAAGGTGAGCCGCTGGGCATTGGCGGGCGCGGCGGCGAGGAAGAAGCTGTGGTTGGGATCGTCGGCATTGACGATGGCCCATGGCCGCGTAGAACGCGGCGGGCCTGCGGGAACCTCTTCGGCCAAGAGGGCAAAGAGTTGGGTCTTATCGGCGCGGTACTGCTCAAAGCTGCCGTGGTAGTCGAGGTGTTCGTGGCTCAGATTGAGAAAGACAGCCAGATCAAAGCAGCACCCGACCAGACGTTGCCACTTGAGCGAGAGGGCGTGCGAGGTGGCTTCGATCACCGCACTGGTACATGTGGCAGCCACCATCTCGGCCAGCAGCGCCTGCACCTCCAGCGCCTCCGGCGTACTCTGGCGCGTCGTATTGGCCCAACGTCGCGGACCAATTTTGAAGTCCACCGTGCTGATCAAGCCGCTCGTCTGCCCCGCTCCATCAAGCAGTTGGCTTACCAGATCAGTAGTCGTACTCTTGCCCTTCGTACCCGTAACCCCAATGGTACAGAGTTGACGAGCGGGGTAGCCATAGAAGGCCGCAGCAAGTGGTGCAAGGGCCACGCGGCTATCGTTGGTAAGCACCAAGGTCGCCTGTGCTGGCGGCTGACCCGACCAGTAGCGCCTATCCACTACCAACGCCACCGCGCCCCGCTCTAGCGCCTGGCTGATATAGCGATGGCCGTCGGTATGGTAGCCCTTAATTGCTACAAAGAGCCCCCCTGGCACCACCTGGCGCGAATCATACGCCACGCCGCTAATCGGACGATCAAGCGGGCCAAACACCTGCGCGTATGGCACACCAGCCAGCAAATGGTGGAGTAAGAGAGCCATGATTTTTCGTTAGGGGAAGGATCCAGAAACGAGGAAATAGAAAATAGGTAATACCAACTACCCTTGAACATGCCGCATTATCAAGAACGCGAAAGCCCATTGGGACGCCATGTTCGGCAATCTACAATCTACAATCTGCAATCTACAATCTGCAATCTGCAATCTACAATCTGCAATCTGCAATCTACAATAAACGCAAAGCCAACCCATAGAGCGGCGCGAGAAGCACATGATCATAGGCGGGCAAATAGCGCACCACACGCCCGCCAAAGCCCTTCTTGAAGCGGTAGACGCCCTGAAGCGGATCGCTCGCGGCGGCAGCTTCGAGGCTGGCGCGGGTGTCCGGATCGAGGGCTGCCGCTGCCCGCCCAAGTGCATCGGGGATACCCCAGAGATCGTAGTAGCGACAACCCAGGTTGCGCGCCCAACAGAGCGCCTCCCATGCGAGCAGGTGGTTGGCCCCGCTGCGCAGCCCCGTTTCATCGGCTCCACTGTAGAGGTAGAGGCCCGCACGGGCATCGGCAAAGACCATATGGGCCGCAATGGGTTGCCCCTGCTGTTCAGCGAACAACAGGCGTGCGTTGGGTTGGAAACGTTGCCACGCGGTCTGGTGGTAGGCGGCACTATGCACGGCAAAGCCCGCCCGCTGGCCTGTCGCTTCCATAATGGCTTGGAAGGTGCCAAGATCGGCGGCGCTGCCCACCCGCACACTGACGCCATTGCGCCCGGCACGCCGGATGTCGGCACGATGGCCCTTCGAGCAGTTGGCCAGCAGGCTGGCTTCGGGTTGGTTCAGATCCACATGGATGCTGCTGCGTGGCTGAATGGTCGCGGCGCTCCGCAGTCCTTGCAGCAACAGCCATGTATGCAGGCTATCGGCCTGGGGATCATGTTCAAGCAGGGGCGGTTCGAGGCGCAACAAGATCGCACGGGCACGCCGCGCCACGCGCTTGAGCCCATTGAGCAACAGCCGATTCACATGGGCTTGCGGAGCAAAGAGGGGGCCGCGTGGCGTATAGGCCAGACTCAGGCCAGAGCGCGAGCGTATGAGCAGTTGGGCACCAGCCAGCAGGGTTCCCTGCCCATTGCAGACCGCTAGGTGGCGCACCTGCCAACCAAAGCTGGCTTTCAGCGCCCCCCAATGGCTCTGCTGCAGCAGATTGCCATGCGGGTGCGTTTGCACAAAGGCATCCCAAGCTGCCGTAGTGGGTTCAAGCAGCGCGAGGGCATGGGTTGAGGAAGAAGGTGTGGTCACTGAGGTATCCAGAGGCGTTCAGCATAGCTACTGCCTGGCCTAGCCAAGCCAGCGGCATAGTTCTTCACCGTCGTTTCCATCGTAGCGCAATCCCCAAAGAGCATGCCAATTTGGCTGCGATAGGCCGCAATAGCGGCCAACTTGCGGGGCAAGGTAGCATCAATGCTCTGCACCACCGGCTGAAAAGCAACCTCATCGCCCAACGCATTGAGGCGTTGCAGCAACGCCCCGGCGGTCGCAACGTAGGGAAAATCTTCGTAGTAGGCCAGCGCACAACCTTGGTGAGCCAGCGCATGGGCGGCACGATGGGCAATCTGGTGGTCTACATGATGCCCCACCCCCAAGGGCGCATAGAAGGTTGCGCTGGGAAAGCGGGCGGCCAGGTTGGCAAGTTGGGGGGCCACCTGGCGCACCAGCGGATCGGTGGGCACGACGGGGCCAAAGAGTTGTTCATTGGTGGCATAGCTGTCGGGCATGCGGTAGATCGCATCGAGCCACGCCAAATGGTAGCTATCGGCAGCGAGCAGATCAAGGGCAGCGGCATCCTCCGCACGGCGCAGACGCACCACCTCATGGTCGGGCAAGGCCCAGCGCTCATGCATCGCGGCGGCAAAGCCACTCAAGCCCGCATCGGGCGGAGGGCTCCCGCTACAGAGATTGACCACCAGCACCGCCTCGTCTTGGCTGGTAAGCTGGGCAATCAGGCCGCCACACGAGAGCGCCGCATCATCGAGGTGGGGCGCAAGGAAGATATGGGCGTAGGGTGCAACCAGTTGCGCCAGATCAGAAGTATGGATCGACATCCTCAAGGTTCAACTCAGCAAGCGCATCATGAGCCGCTTGGCGCCGCGAAGGCTCTTGGGAGCGGGCCAGCCGTTCGAGGATGCGTTTCGCATTGGGGCCACCAACCTGACCCAGCGCCCAAATTGATGCCAAGGAGATCTCAAGATCATCATCTACGAGGGGCAAGAGCGCCGTAAGCAGTGGGCGGCCATCTTCAGCCAACTCACCCACCGCGCGGGCGGCCTCATAGCGCAGCGAGGGAGCGGGGCTCTGCAATTCACGTTCGATATAGGGGAACCATGTAGGCCGCATCGAGCGGCCCATAGCAAGGATCGCACTCTCGCGCATGGCCAACTCAGCGTGGGCATAGGCGCGACCAATTTCAGCCTGAGCTTCGCGTGAATTGGCGAAGTAGCCCAGGGCTTCAACTGCACGCCGTCGCACCTCAAGGGGTTGTTCAGGATCAACGGTGACCCGCAGCAACTCAGTGAGCAGCCGTTGCCCCGTGGATACGGACAGCGTGCCAATTTCAGCACGATAGGCAAAACGGGCCAATGCGATCGTCGCGGCAGCGCGCACCGGCCCGGCATCATCATCAAGCATGGCGAGGAAGCGCTCCATTGTGCGCTCGCTCTCGTCCTCCCAGAGGCCAGCGACGGCTGCGGCGCGTACAAGATCATCTGGATCACTCAGGCAGGCCCGCAGCACCGGGTGAAAATCGAGGTCAATATTATCTTCACTCAGCGCATCAAGCGCCTGCACAACTTCGAGGCGGCGTTCAGCGGGAAATTCACGCCAAACCTGCCAAAAGCCACCCAGACCCTCGTGGTCGAGGGCCGAGAGCAGCTTCAGATCATGATGGGCCAGTGGCCGCCCCACGTCACCAAGGGGGGCCAACCGGGATTCCAAGCTCTGCAAAGTCTCATTCATCATCATCGGTATAGCGACCGCCATAGCGACGGGGGGTCGGCTCTGGATCGCTCATAATATCGGTCAAACTCAACTCCTCCTCCTCTTCATCCTCATCATCGCCACTGAGGGCTGGTGTGAAAGAGAAGAGATCGGGCGTCGTCGCATCAGGTTCAAACTGCTCATGCTGCTGAATCAGATGCCGAATAAGGGCCAACGAACCGGGGCGCAAGACATTAAAGGCAACAAAGAGATCATCAAGCTTCACGGCATAGCGCGGTGCCTCACGGCTCCCCACCTGTTCGCCCATCACCTCGGCGACATGCTCCAGCACCATTTCAGCCTTGCGCCGTTCGCCCATAGGGAACGACTTGAGGCGATTGAGCCGGGGGAAGCGCGTCTGATTGGGCAGCAGACCGGCATCAACTGCGGCATAGTAGGTAAAGTTGGTAAAGCCGAGCTTATTCTTCTTCTCATCGAGGGTAAGGATCCGCTCCTCGTGTTCCTCAAGCTCATCATAGCCGATGACGAAGAGATTCGGCTCCGTGCCACGACTCAGGGTGATCACTGCGCCGGGCACCAGATGCTCATGGAAGAACTCCTCCAACCCTTGCAACCAGCCACCGCGATTGCCGGTGGGGTAGCGCACCTCCACAAGCGTAGAGGAGAAGTGTTGCAGCGAATCGAAGCGCAACACCGCACTACGCTGGTCGGGCAGCGCTGGCGGAGGCAGCAACGCCTGGATACTCGCCGTCAACGGCAGCACCCCATACTCCCACGAGAAGAAGGGCAGCGTCAGGGTCAGACTACCTTCAGCATCAATCAATTCAAGCTCATCCGGTTCGGCGCTATCATCAAAGCCCTCGACCAGATACGAGGTCAACTGCCCCATCTCGGCGGCCTTGACACGTTTGCCTCCGATGTTGGGCAGCCCCTTCGCCGACCAGAGGTTAACACCTTCGACCCCAACAAACTCAAAGTCCTTCTCGCGGTAGAGGCGATAGTTCAGCGAGAAGAGCCAGCCCTCATAATCAGACTGGCGGGCATTATGGTAGAAGATATCCGCGATCAATTCGCTATCGAGGAGCGGTTCACCCCGTTCATTGATATACTCACGAATTTTACGCAGATCATTCTTCCCCAAATTGATCACATTCGCTTCAGGGAAGAAGCGCGAGCCAAAGCTCACAATACGCCCGAGGGGGTCTTGCTCAATCTTCTCGACCAGGGCTTGACGCAAGGCAGGCCCATGTTCAGCCAGCAACTCATCAAGCGGGCGACGCAGATCAATCGCGCTGCCATCGGCCAGGGTAAAGACCGTTGAGCGTTCGTAGGCCGAGCGGGGGGGCGGGGGCGGTGGCACCGGCTCAAGCGGCTGAGCGGGCGGCTCAGGCACCACGGGGCGAGGTGCTTCAAACGGTTGCTCTGGGGCCACAGGCGCTTCAGCCGCAACTGGGAGCTCCTCAGGCTCAGGCGCAAGCACAGATGGTTCGGCCTGCTCCAAGGCTTCAGCGGCAGGCAGTATTTCAGGCTCAGGCGCAAATGCAGATGGCTCAGGCTGCACATCAGGTTCAGCGCTTTCGGCCTCGATTTCGGCAAGGACAAACTCAGACGGTGTTGGAGCTCCCCCAAGCGGATCAAGCGGTACTGGTTCCACCTCAGTCACCGGCTGCTCACCTTCAGACGCATACTCTTCAGGCTCAGGTGCGGCAAGAGCCCCCACCTGAACCTGCCAATAATCAGAAATAAAGACCGGCTCAACGGTCGTAATCGCCGGGCGCGAGGTCGAAACCACCACACTAATATCATCTATGGGCAGCGGTTGTTCAGGATCGTGCAAACGCTGCCGAAAGCTATGCGTATCGGTATCATCACGCGCCACATACCGCCCTTGGCGCGACGTCACAAAATGAACCTGACCATCCACTTGTTCACGGGCAAAACGCTGATCATCACGCAGGGCAGCCTCAATCGCAGCGGACATCGTAGGCTCATCGCGCTGATGGCGCCGAGCCATAAAGGTTGTCAGATGCGCGAGCGACTGACGAATCGGGGCATCAACAGCAAAGAGCCCACCCTGGGCCACCATCAGGCGAAAAATTTCATCGGCCAGCGCTTGCTGGTCGGTAGACTCCATAGGGGGAGCGGCGGTCATTCACTATCCTCCATCACCAATTTGCTAAGGATCACGAGGTACTGGCGCAGCAGTTCATCAATATCCTTCGGCTCACCCGAAGAGCGCAACCACTGCAACAGTTTATCGGTTGCAGTTTCACCAAAGCTAATCATCTTGGCATCCATCAGACCCCCAGAGCATATACGTTTACATCAATTCGACAGACTATCCAAAGCGGTTGCAATCGCACCAATACTAACGCTATTAGGCCCAAGAATCGAGGCCACCACGGGCAAGGGACGAGCGAACTTAGGGGCAATAAAGTCATTGACCTTCGTGGCAATCGCATGCACAAAGGCATCACCACCGATACGCACCACAATCCCACCGAGGACAACCATTTCGGGATCAACCAGAGCGACCGTTTGGGCACAGCGGGTCGCAATCAGGTCAACCGTCTCTTGGATAACTTGGTTTCCAATGGGGTCAGCGGTAAAGAGCGTTTCAAGGTTCTGGGTTTCAAGGCCAAGGCGAGCAGCACGGGCCAGCAGGCCGCGAATCGAAACCAACTCTTCCAGCATTTCAGGGCGACCCGTACCGTCCCAGCCATGGCCAACCACCGCGTGGCCAATCTCACCAGCGGTAGACGTAGCCCCATGGTAGAGGTGGCCATTGAGGACAAGGCCGCCACCCACACCACTACTCAGGTGCATATAGAAGAGGTGCTTACGTCCAGCCCCAGCGCCAAAGGTCGCTTCCGCGAGCGCAATCAGATTCGCATCATTATCAATCAGGGTCACCGCATCAAAAGCCTGCTCGAAGCGTTCTTGGAGGGGAAAATTCTCCCACCGGGGATCACGCGGAGCCAGGCGTACCACCCCATAGCGTCGGTCTACCGGGCCACTAAAGCCAACCCCAACACGCACAAGGCGCTCGGTGGTTACGTTAGCCTGAGCAAGCAGATCACGCGCCAAATCAAGCGCACATGCAACACTCTCATCAGGACTGCCGCTGGCAAGCTCGGTATGGGCAGTAGTGAGGGTATGATTATGGAGATCAACGAGCGCAGCACGCAAGCCATAGCTGCCGACGTCAACGCCAAGGATATGGCCCTGATTGCCGAGCATCCCCCAGCGATTTTGGGCCAAGCGATCCTGAATGAGCGTCTGCAATTCGGCCATCATTGGCCTCCTTTCATGCACAGCAAGCAGAACGGGAATATCCCCGCCAGGCTTGATTATAGCATACCCTGGTAGCTTGTTGGGGTTACGCTCCATTCGCTATGCCGAACCCCCAATCAGTATTGCCCAAGCACAAAATCTGCGTTACAATCGCATGGTACACATGCAAACTAGTATATGCTCGACATACAACCAGAAGTTTTTTTCGCCCTAGCGCTGATCTGCGTCGCCATTTTGACGGCTGGCATGGGGGCGTGGGCAATGTACCTGCATACCCGAGGGAGTCTGAGCTTTACGCTGCTCATGCTGAGCCTGGGGTGGTGGTCGTGTGCCTATGCCCAAGAGTTGGTTAGCCTTGATGCGGCAACTTCGTTGCTCTGGGGGCGCTTGCAGCATCTATCCAGTACCACAGCGCCGGTCTTCTGGTTGCTGTTTGCGCTGAGTTATAGCGGCCATCCGAGGGCGGAGAGTCGGCGCCTGCCGCTGCTGCTCATGCTGGTTCCGCTGCTGACTAATCTGCTCGTCTGGACAAATGATCTGCATAGCCTCTTCTGGCTGAGGGTGGAGTTTGTTGCAGTAGGCAGTTTTCAACTCATTGTTGTTGAGCGAGGGCCGTGGTTTTGGGTACACTTGCTCTATTCCTACCATCTATTGGTAGGTGGCTTGCTGTTAATGCTCAATATGGCTTGGCGGGCTGCGCCACCCTACCGTACACATGCGCGCTATATGGTAGTGGCCGCGCTCTTGCCTATGCTCAGCAATCTGCTCTATCTTACCAACCTGAGCCCGATTCACCACCTTGACCTGACATCCCTTTCGTTTGGCTTCAGCGCCCTGCTGATGGCATGGGCGGGTTACCGTTCGCACATGCTGACGATTGTGCCAATTGCCCGTTACCAGAGTGTTGAGGCAATGGCTGATGGTTTGATGGTGCTGGACGCTTCTGGTCATGTGGCCGATATGAACCCTGCCGCCCAACGCATCTTTACCACCAACCTTGATGCCGCGTTGGGCCATGCGGTGACCGAGGTTGCCCCACCCCTGGCAGCGGCGCTTGCGCGGGATGAAGATAACCAAGAGTTGTATTTGGCTACAGGGATGGATGTGCAGATCTATGATCTGCACCGCGACTGGCTGCGGAGTAGCAACGGTAGCGCCTTGGGCTGCTTGGTGGTCTTGCGTGAGATTACTGAGCGTAAAGCAACCGAGGAGCAACTCCGGGCACAGAAAGAACTCTTTGCTGGTTTGGCTGCGGTAGCCCAAGCGGTAGGCGGCAATCCGACGCTCAATGAGACGCTGCGCGGAGTGTTGGATGTGGTGGGTGAGCTGACCGATACGCGACCAGGGAGTATCTTCCTCTTTGCTGAAGCGACCATGGTGATCCAGAGTGTGCTGGTACGCAGTGAGGTACGCCCGGAGGCGGTGCAGGCTCTGGTTGGCCGCGTGCTTGATGTCGGGCTGGCCGGTTGGGCTGTGCGCGAGCGTGAAGTGGCAGTGGCCGATAATGTGGCCAACGATCCGCGTTGGGTGACACTGCCCGACCAACCTTACCAGGTGGGCTCGGCCATGGCTGTGCCGATCATCGCAGGTCCACGTGTCCTCGGTGTCCTGACCTTAACCCATGAGCAGCCCTACTACTTTCAGGCTGAACATGTTACCCTCATGCGTACCGTCGCAGGCCAGATTGCGTTGGCGCTGCGCAATGCCCAGATGTATGAAACCCAGCGCCAGTTGGCCGAACAGGCCGAAGCGGCCAGTCGGGCCAAGAGTACCTTCCTCGCGGCGATGAGTCATGAATTGCGTACCCCCCTGAACACGATTATTGGCTATAGCGAGATGCTCGGTGAACAGGTGGATAGCCGGGGCGTGGGCGATCTGGCCAGGCCACTTGGTCAGATCAGCAGCGCGGGACGCCAACTGCTGGCCCTGGTGAACAACCTGCTCGACCTCTCGCGGCTCGAAGCGGGCCAAGCGCGTCTCCACCTTGGCCCGGTAGATATGTCCACCCTCGCCTTTAACCTTGCCTCCACCGCACGCTACATGGCCAGCGAGCAGGGCAACAGCTTCCACCTTGAGTGTAGCGACGACTTGGGCCTAGTGGTGACCGACTTGGGCAAATTGCGCCAAATCATGCTGCATCTGATCAACAACGCCTGCAAATTTACCCAAGGGGGCGAAATTACCCTGCGGGTTCAGCGTGGCGTCGAGATGCAGCAGCATCGGGAATGTTGTGAAAACCTGGACTGTATCCTCTTCACTGTGAGTGACACCGGCATCGGAATGAGTGAGGATCAAATGAAAGCAATCTTCACCGACTTTACCCAAGCGGATGGCTCGCACACGCGGCGCTACGGCGGGCTAGGCTTAGGGCTCACGCTCAGCCGTCAACTCGCAGCCCTGCTCGGCGGATCGATCACCGTCACCAGCCAGCCATCGCGGGGCTCAAGCTTTACCCTCTGTCTCCCACTCCAACCGCCCAGTGAGGCGGTGAGGGTAGAGGAGGTGGAGTGATACGATTGCAGATTGCAGATTGCAGATTGCAGATTGCAGATTGCAGATTGCAGATTGCAGATTGCAGATTGCAGATTGCAGATTGCAGATTGCAGATTGT
>NZ_NQWI01000324.1 GCF_002532535.1 Candidatus Viridilinea mediisalina | reverse complement strand
ACCTGGCAGGTGGGGCGCGTGCCGCCACCATGAGGGCGTCAACGATCCCACCGCGCCGCACCTGCGAGGTCTCATGATCCGTTGGTACCTCAGACCTGCCAGGTGTGCGCCGTTGGGTCTGTGGTGCTACGCATGGTGGCTGCACGGCGCCCACCTCGCAGGTCGTTTGTCCGCTTTCCATGAGCACATCCTTGACACCGCATCCAATACTTCCAAAAAACTCTATCGTTGAAAGCCCTCCTCCCTCAACCCCTCATCAGAAGCATATGGCACCCTTCTCGACTACTGCGCTCGCACCTGACAGCCCGCTCTTTTTTTTGTGGACGACAGGCTGAATTGGATTGGCTGCTTCGTCGTTGCCACGCCGAGGTGACCGCCTACATCGCTCTCTATGGCGGGCGGCAAAATGGCAAGACCAGTCTGCTGTTGCGCCTCGAGAATGCGCTCCGCCCAGCCATGCCGGTCTGCCGGTTGGACTTTCAACTGATCAAGGGGGCCAATGACGAACGCGCCTTCGCCTTTGTGGCTGAGCGCATTGCCGAAAGCGTACCCCCCGCGTCCGATCCGCGAACCGTAGCCGATGGCCC
>NZ_NQWI01000212.1 GCF_002532535.1 Candidatus Viridilinea mediisalina | reverse complement strand
GTACCCGTTGGGGTCGCGGTACCCGTTGGGGTCGCGGTACCCGTTGGGGTGCCGGTCTCCGTTGGGGTGCCGGTCTCTGTTGGGGTCGCGGTCTCCGTTGGGGTGCCGGTCTCCGTTGGGGTCGCGGTCTCCGTGGGGGTCGCGGTCTCCGTTGGGGTGCCGGTCTCCGTTGGGGTGCCGGTTTCCGTTGGGGTGCCGGTTTCCGTTGGGGTGCCGGTCTCCGTTGGGGTGCCGGTCTCCGTTGGGGTCGCGGTCTCCGTTGGGGTGCCGGTTTCCGTGGGGGTCGCGGTCTCCGTTGGGGTGCCGGTCTCCGTTGGGGTCGCGGTCTCCGTTGGGGTGCCGGTTTCCGTTGGGGTCGCGGTCTCCGTTGGGGTGCCGGTCTCCGTTGGGGTGCCGGTCTCCGTTGGGGTGCCGGTCTCCGTTGGGGTCGCGGTTTCCGTTGGGGTGCCGGTCTCCGTTGGGGTGCCGGTCTCCGTTGGGGTGCCGGTCTCCGTTGGGGTGCCGGTCTCCGTTGGGGTGCCGGTCTCCGTTGGGGTCGCGGTGCCGGTCTCCGTTGAGGTGGGGGTGCCGGTTTCCGTTGGGGTCTCGGTGGGGGTGCCGGTCTCCGTTGGGGTCTCCGTTGGGGTTGCGGTGCCCATCACCGGAGGCAATCCTGTACCTGTGGGCGTCAACGTCGGGGTACTCGTTGCGCTACCAGTTGCCGTGGGCGTCGCAGTTGCCGCTGCAATGACAGCAGCAGTTGGCGTGGCACTAGGCGTCGCAGTGGCAGGCAGCGGCACATCGGAGGCATTGGTCGCGGTCGGGGTATTGGTTGCAGCACCAGCGCCGCCACTGCCCGACGTAGGCGTCGCGGTAGAAGCAGGATCGTTGGGAGCATACGTAAGCGCCAGCAACGCCCCATTGCTACTGCGCCAATAGATGACCCCTTGGTCAATAATGGGGCTTCGCACCGCAGGGAGTTGCGGCTGCGAGGTAGCTACCTGCGATTGGGTGTAGATAAACTGTTGGTCACTTGGGATGGGCGCCTGATATGAAGTGCCTTCCAGGGTACGATCAGGAATATGCAGCGCACCAAGCCTATTCCATTGGCCATAGAAGAGCGTATCGCCCACCATAGTGAGGGCACCCTGCTCATTGGTTGGCAGATGGTTGGCTGTGGGTTGCTTATGATCTTGCACAAAGCGGATGTGCCCACTGCTCAGATCCATTTCACCAAAGGTGGTATCCTCAAGGCCATTACAGGCAACACGGGCCAACAGACATGCATCACGGATGCGCCAGAAGAGGTACGCAACCTCATTGCCATCGGGCAGAGTACGGATCACCGCTTGGGGCGGGGTGGAGTAGTAGTAACCATCCTGCCCCATCGCACCACCAAGCACTGGGGCGACAAAGCGCCGTTCGCCAGTCGTGAGATCAAGCACGAAGAAGGACTCGAAATAGGAGCGATTAGTGATCATTTCACGAATGATCCGCTGGCTTTCGGGCGCTCCAGCGCTCGGATCCCACGTCAAGTCCCATGCGAAATAGGAGCGCACCAAGACAACGCCAGCCTGTTCGGCTACCACCGGATAGGTATCGGGGAAACGGCGTGCCGGGCGTTCAGCCCGTGCCGGGCGCAACGAGGCGTTGATGGGGCTCTGCCATACAGGCTGACCATCGGCAATCCGCACCGCATGAATTGTACCATCCTCCACAGGAACAATGATCAACCCCCCGGCGGCGGCACTATAGGCAGCCGAAGCGTAGATCGGCGCACCCGCGTTGTAGCTCCAGGTCTGGCGCATACTCGTATGCTGCACCGCGACCAGTTGCCCGTTGGCTGTCCCAAGGTAGGCGTGGTCGCCAACAAGGAGTACCGCGCTCTCAATGGCACTACCAAGATTCAATTCACCAAGCAGGTGCCCATCGCTGGCACGCAGGCGCACAAAGCGGCCCTGGTCGGTTGCAAAATAGACACTGGCACTCACCGGATCAAAGGCGCCAACATTCAGGATGCGGCCCCCAAGCGGCTGTTGCCACAACTCGCGCCCATCGTCGGCGCTGAGGGCACGCACCACCCCATTGGCATCGCCAAGGTAGAGCCGACCCGCACCCAGAATCGGTGCGGCGCCATCGGCCAGTGGGTGCTGCGCGTCAGCGCCATCAGGACTATTCCAGACCCACATGGTGCGCCAGGATTGACCATTGGCATTGGCAAGTGCCATTTGGGTAGCGGGATCAGCAGGGGCAAAATGGGTACGCTGCGGATTGCCTCCGAGTTGGTGCCAATTGGCCTGCTGCTCAGGCCCATCTGCCTGCGGCGTCGCGGTGGTGGTGGCAGTAGACGTGGCGGTGGCGCTGGCTGATGCATCCCCAGCGTTCATGGTCGCCGTGGGGGTTGCCGTAGCTTCCTCCTCACCACTGCCCCCCGCAACCAAGGGCAACCAGATCTGCCATGGCTGGCTGGCGGGTGCTGCTTCGGTGGCTTGATCGGTTTCAAGCGGCACAGCACTCGTTGGCACAGCGGGGGGGCCAGGCAGCACCGCTTCGGTAGGCATCAGCCGCGCTGCCGCACGCAGATAACTGGTATGCATGCCTAGCATGAGCAGCACAAGGCCAACTGAAACAAAGAGCCGCAAGACCCGACTTGGCTTGAGTGTAGCCTGCATTGACGCCTCAAGAGGGAGGGAGATGCTTGAGTCCAGACCTCAACCACCCGCCGTGTAGTAGATTGCAGATTGCCGATTGCCGATTGTAGATTGCAGATTGCAGATTGCAGATTGCAGATTGCAGATTGCCGATTGCCGATTGCCGATTGCCGATTGCAGATTGCAGATTGCAGATTGCAGATTGCAGATTGCCGATTGCCGATTGCAGATTGCCGAACATGGCGTCCCAATGAGCTTGAGCGTTATTGATGATGTGGCATGTTCAGCAATAAGTTGGTATGACTAGTCCATGTGGGTTTGCAATTCAGCAAGAAAAAGCGGCGCAGGCAAAGCCCACGAACCTACCTAATAGAGTATGTGAGTGGCCTAAATGGGCGCTAAATTTGTGCATATGTTGAGTTACAGCGGGTTTATCAGAGAGATCCAGAGAATTGCACCACACCATGCTACGTGGCACGCGGTGGAGTGCCGGCTTTAGCCGGCTAAAGCCGGCACTCCACTTGGCCTCCGACGGAGTGCCGACGTTAGTCGGCTGAGGTCGGAGGTTGCCATTGGATGCCGACTGACGTCGGCACTACGGCGCTTAAGGGAAGCAGAAATTGTTACGTATCCCAGCAGCCTGTCATGCTGAATAGTCTATGGGCGGGCATCGTAGTGCCGACTTATGGTCTTCCAGTAAATAATCCGCTAACCAGACCTCGCAGATCTGGCATATCTATCAGGTCTAGTCCGTGCCGCGACACCGGATTAATTTCTGGAAGCCGACTAAAGTCGGCACTACCTACGGCATCTCAGGGCGGCAACGCAACGCAACGGGGCAATCAACAACATCCGCTCCCCTAACTATGTCTGGCACATAACCAGCGGTAGATACACGTAGTAGCGTTGCTCGTTCTGTATCGTGGTTATGGTTGGGGTTGGGGTTGCGGTTAGGGTTGGGGTTGCGGTTAGGGTTGGCGTTGTGGTTAGGGTTGGGGTTGAAGTGGATGTAGGTAGTATTGCTGGGATACTCGTACTCGTTGCAGTATTGGTACACGTTGGAGTGGGCGAGGGCTCCGGGCTCGGCGAGGGCTCCGGGCTCGGCGAGGGCTCCGGGCTCGGCGAGGGCTCCGGGCTCGGCGA
>NZ_NQWI01000030.1 GCF_002532535.1 Candidatus Viridilinea mediisalina | reverse complement strand
CCGCCTCTGTTTTAGCGCATCAGGAAGCCATGTCTACTGAAGCACAAACGTTTTAGCCCGGGAAATCCTAGAGAGCCCTTATTTTGTTGCTGTTTGGCGGCTTCGCCGCCAAACAGCAACAAAATAAAGAGGTGCGGGAGTGGCTTCGCCACTCCCGCACCCCTGGCGTAATGTCATGCATTTGGTACGCTTGAAGTGTTACAATGGTATTGGGGTGTAGGGCGTCTATGCAATGCTACACCCCCACTTCCTAGAAATACGTACATACGTGGTGCCACCCTAAGTATAAAGATTGTGAGGGTGCTATGAGTACACTGACGCAAGGAATGCAGCGAGCAACCCGAGGTGATCAGAATCCGCTCGATCTGGTTGAGACAAGTCTGCGGGGGCAGATTTTTGGCCAAGAGCGTGCCATTGAGAGTGTCATCCGTGTGCTGAACCGGGCACGCTTTGGCTTCTCGGCGGGTAACCCCCGGCGCCCACGGGCAACCCTGCTCTTTCTTGGCCCGACTGGTGTTGGCAAAACCGCTACTGCACGCGCCCTTGCCCAGTTGCTGCGCCCTGATGAAGAAGCCTTCCTCAAGATTGATTGCTCGCTCTTTAGCCAAGGGCATGAAGTGAGTGCCCTCGTTGGCGCTCCGCCGAGCTATGTGGGCCGTGACCAGAAACCACTGCTCAACCCTGAAATCATTGAACAAGAGAATAGCGTCGTCCTCTTTGATGAGATCGAAAAGGGTCAGCCCGAACTCTGGAATCTGTTGCTCCAGGTGATGGAAGATGGCGAGATTTTGCTGCTCAATGGTGGGCGGCGCGTAAGTTTCCACAATAGTATCGTCATTTATACCACCAACGTTGGGGCCAAAGAGATGGTGGACTATCTCGATCAGCGCACGATTGGCTTCCGCACGCCTCATCAGGATGTTGAGTCAACCGGCCAAGAGATCTACCAGATTGGCTTCGAGGCGCTGCAGAAGGTCTTTCAACCCGAATGGATCAACCGGCTTGATGAGATTGTCGCCTTCCGCCCGCTTTCGAGCGATGTGCTGCGGAGCGTGCTCGACCATATGGTCAAAGAGAGCAATGAGCAATACATCCGCCAGGGCGTTAAGGTTGAACTCTTGGCCGAAGCGAAGGAGTATATCCTCAACAAAGGCTTCGATTCGCGCTTTGGGGCACGTCCTTTGCGCCAGCAGTTGCTCAAGCATATTGATGCCCCCCTAGCCGATCTGCTTGCCTCTGGTGGGATTCCCTCCGGTAGTCGGGTGGTTGTCACCTATACTGGTGTGGATCGCCACGGCGAAGCCCTCGATTTCTACTACCACGCTGCGCCTGAATTGCTACGCCAAGCCGAAGAGTTGCGCGCCCAAGAGGTTGGTCGCATCGCCATTAAAGAGAATGACGGCCCTCAACCGCCAAGCATCAGCCTCAGCAGCGAGCGCAGTAATGTCGCCGAAGGCGGCATGAGCCCCTTTGGGGTGCGTGGCCCACGCATTAATCCCCGGCGCAACGAAGGGCGCTGAGATGGTCGTGCTTAATGCTGCGTCAAGTTTTGTTAGCGCGAAAAAGTTCTGGGCCGCACCGCTTGGCTTCGACAAGCTCAGCCAGCGGCGCGGTGGCTGCCAACCCAAAGCTTCTTCGCGCTAACAAAGTTTTCCGGTAGAGACGCCCCGGCGGGGCGGCTCTACCAAGGTTCCGGTAAGCAACAGAGGGTTATACCAATTACCCGTTTCACCGCCGAAACCCTCATCCTCCAGACATCCAAGGGAGAAGAGTTGATCTTTGTACGATCGTAGCAACGCAAGATGCAAAAGCAACCGTCCAGAGCCGCCCCAGTGGGGCGGCTCTTTCCTTTCCGCCCCAGCCGCCCCAACGGGGCGGCTCTATCCAGCCCTACGCGAGAAGCAAGCCGTCATGGTATGATACGTTTCGTTGGGTATGTTCATACTCGCTGTTGATACCTACCCCTATTTCCTAACTTTCTCAATACAGAACGTTGCTTGTGAAACGCGAATCTCCTCCATCTGTGTGGCTTACACGGCTCCTGTTGGTTTTGATTATTCTGCTGGGGGCCTATTTTCGTACTCTTGGCTTGACTGATTGGGACGCGGGGACGGGGCAGCATCCCGATGAGCGCTTTTTTGCTGATGTGACCTCAACGGTGCGTTTGCCCGCTGATCTGGCTGAGCTCTATGATGCGGCTCGCTCGCCACTGAATCCGCGTAATTACCATCAGTTTGGCTTCTTTACCTATGGCCCTATGCCGGTCTATTTGACCCGGATGGTGGCGGTGGCGCTGACGCCGCCTGAGGCGTTGCCTGAGCAGGTGCCGCGTATTTTGGGGCCGCCGCGCACGGGGATTGATGCTGAACGTCCCCATGAGCGTCGTAGTGATGTTGGTGAGCTGCGCCCTAATCCTGAGCGGAGTTTCCCCCGTCTGCCCCTTGTGGGTCAAATCTTTAATCCGGACGGGCGTAATCTCACGGGCTATGGTGAGATCCAGAAGGTTGGGCGGAGCCTTGCGGCGCTGTTTGATCTGGGGTCGCTGCTGCTGATCTATCTGCTTGGCCGACAACTCTTTGATCGCCGGGTGGGGCTGTTGGCTGCGTTGCTCGCTGCGCTGGCGGTGATGCCGATCCAGCAGTCCCATTTTTTTGTTGATCCGATCTTTTCGACCTTTTTCTGCCTTTTGAGCCTCTATTGGGCTGTGCGGGTTGCTCAGGGGGGCGGGTGGCTGGCCTATACGCTGCTGGGCCTTAGTATTGGCGCGGCGATGGCTAATCGCATTACGATGGCGACGCTGGGTGGTGTGGCGCTTGTTGCGGCCCTTGTGGCGGCTATGCGCTTTGTGCAGCAGCGGGGCGATGGTTCATGTGCTGCGTTTTGGAACCGCTTCTTTGGCCGCGAATTTCCGCTGCTGGTCTTGGCTGGGCTGTTGACCATCCTGGGGTTTCGTACCTTTGCCCCCGATGCGTTTGTTGGTTCACGGGCCGATGGGCCGGTCTTGATGGCGGAGGGGGCGCTGTTGCATGGAGCTGGTTTTTTTGATCTGCGCCCGGAGCCGCGCTTTTTGGATAATTTGCAGACAGTGCGCGGCTTGGTTAGTGGTGAAGTGGACTTTCCGCCTTCGCAGCAGTGGGTGGGGCGCACGGCCTACCTCTTCCCATGGCTGAATATGGTGCTGTGGGGCATGGGGCCAGCAATGGGTTTGGCCGCTTGGGGCGGATTGCTGGCTTTTGCGCTTTTGGGCCTGCGCCGCCTGCTCTGGCCACCGCCCGCTGCGCCCCCACTGAGCGCCGCTTGGGTGGTGTTCGCCTGGGTTGCGTTCTATTTTGCCTGGCAGGGCAACCAATTTGCGATTACCCTGCGCTACCTGCTGCCGATCTATGGTGGCCTATTGGTCTTTGGGGCCTGGGGCCTTGTGCGCCTGTGGGAACGTGGGCGGGCCCGTCGATCGCTGTTGGTCGTTGTGCCCATTGTGGTGGTTCTCTTCAGCTTTGGGTGGGCCTATGCCTTCACGCGCATCTATATCCAGCCCCACTCGCGGGTCATGGCGGCGCAGTGGTTTGCCGAACATGCCCGCCCCGGCTCCTATGTGATGGCTGAGATTTGGGACGATCCGCTGCCGCTGCAGGTTACACGCGCAACCTGGGGCGGAACCTTCCAGGGGATCAGTTCGGCCCCCTATGCTGAGGACGATCTGCGTAAGTATGTGGGCGGCTTTGGCGGCGATGGCTCGCGTGAGGAGGGGTTGCTCGATCAGTTGGAACGGGCCGACTATATTACCATTACGAGCAACCGGGTCTACGATAGTACTTCGCGGCTGCGCATGCGCTACCCCGCGCTGATGCGCTACTATGAGGCGCTCTTTTCCGGCGAATTGGGCTTTGCTCTGGTCGCTGAGATTACCTCCTACCCGCGTTTCCTCGGTATCCCTATTCCCGATCAGCGCGCCGAAGAGGCGTTCCATGTCTATGACCATCCCCGCGTCTTGATCTTTGCGAAGACTGAGGCTTTTTCGCGTGAACGGGCCGAGGCGCTGATTATCAATGATGTGCTCTGGGGTGAGGTCTATAAGTCGCCTGTTAGGATCGCCGACCGCAATGCGACGGCGTTGCGCCTGACTGATGGGCAGTGGCCGCACTACCGCGAGGCGGGGACGTGGGCGCAGCTCTTTGGCCAGCCGGAGTGGTTGCGTCCGCTTGCGCCGCTCTTCTGGCTGCTGCTGGTGCAAGGCTTGGGGCTGGCGACGTTTGCGCTGCTCTTTCCGCTGCTGCCCACTCTGCCCGACCGTGGCTATAGTCTGGCCAAGCTTTTGGGGCTGTTGCTGGTGGCCTATCTCGCGTGGCTGGCGGGTAGCCTGGGGACGGGCGTGGGGGTGCCTGGGCAGGGCAATCTGCATGGCATGGGTTGGGGGCCGTTTCCTATGGCCTTTACGCCCGCTACCCTCTGGCTCTTTGCGGGGCCGCTGCTGCTCGTTGGCGGCCTGGCGGCCTGGATGCAGCGCCAAACCCTGCGCGACTTCTGGCAGCAGCGCGCTACGGCGCTCCTTACTGCCGAGGTGGTCTTCCTTGTCTTCCTGCTGATTGGCTTGGGGCTGCGTTGGCTCAATCCCGATCTCTGGCATCCGGCGCGGGGCGGCGAGAAGCCGATGGATCTTGCCTACCTCAATGCGGTTCTCAAGAGCGGCGCGTTTCCGCCCTATGATCCCTGGCATGCCGGTGGGTATCTCAACTACTACTATTTTGGCTTTGTGCTGGTGGGGGCTTTGACCCACCTGAGTGGCGTGGTGCCTAGTATTGCCTATAACCTGGCGGTTGCGACGATCATGGCGCTCACCGCCCTCGGCGCATGGGGCGTTGTCTATAACCTGATGGCCCCGCGTCTGCTGGGGAGCGCAGAGACGCCGCCGCCAGCCCAAGAGCGACGGGCGCTCTTGGCGGGGGGCTTGGCCCCCGTGCTGCTGCTGCTGCTGGGCAATCTGGCCCAGGCGATCTGGTATCTGAGTGGCTATGCCCAGACCCAAGCATCGCGCGGGCGGGGCGAATGGGCCTATTGGGATGCGACGCGCATTGTGGCCGGGACGGTCAATGAGTTTCCCTTCTTCACCTTTCTCTTTGGCGATCTGCATGCCCATATGCTGGTGCTGCCGCTCAGCCTGGCGCTCTTGGGGCTTGCGGTGGCCTATGCTACCGATCCGCTGCACTGCGTTGGGGCTGCAACGCGCCGCTTGCTCTTCTATGTTGGCAGCATGGGCCTGCTTGTGGGCGCAATCCGGGCAACCAACACCTGGGACTATCCGACCTTTGTGGGCCTTACGGCGCTGATCATGGCCGGGGTGGCATGGCGGGCGGGGCGGACACAACGCCCCTGGGCGTGGCTCTTGCTCTGGATCGCTGGCCCGCCGCTGCTGATGGTTCTCCTTGGTAATCTGCTCTTTGCCCCCTTTACGGCTGCTTTTGCCACCGAATCGTCGGGGGTGCAACTCTGGCGCGAGGGTTTAGCTGCGGGCACGCTGGCGCAGGTGCTGGAGGCCCCCCGAACGACACTCTGGGAGTTGACGCTGCTGCACGGCCACTGGATCGCCCTGACGGCGACGAGCGGCTTGTTGCTGGCGCGTCGCTATTGGGGTACTACAAGTGCGCTCGTGCTAACCGCAGGATTCAGCCTGCTCTACTTCGTGGGGCTGTGGCGCGCATGGCCAGGGCTGCTCTTGTGCCTGCCGCTGCTCGGCGGTGCCGTGGTGCTGATCTGGCGGCTACGCCGCGCCCCCTACCACCTGCTGCTGCCTGGCCTCTGGATGGGGGGCGCACTAGGACTGCTGGTGCTGGTCGAGTTGGTTGCCGTGCAGGGCGACATCGGGCGCATGAATACGGTCTTTAAGTTTGGGCTGCACACCTGGTTGCTCTTCGCATTGGCCGGGGCCGCGCTATTGCCACAGCTTTTGGCGGGCACAGGGCGGCTCGTCACGCCCCCGGCCCTCTTGACCAGCATGCGTGGCGGCTTCGCACTGCTCGCAGTAGCCACACTGATCTACCCGCTCACTGCGACCCCGGCGCGCGCCGCTGATCGCTGGAACACCGATGCGCCGCGTAGCCTCGATGGAGCGGCCTACATGCACTGGATCAGCGCCGAACGGCACGGCCAGCGCTTCGCGCTCAATGAGGATGCCACAGCAATTGATTGGCTCCAGCGCAACGTCGAGGGCACGCCCGTCATCCTAGAGGCCCATCAGCCCTCCTACCAGTGGGCCGGGCGCGTGGCCAACCACACCGGCTTGCCCACCCTGCTCGGTTGGGAGTGGCACCAAATTCAGCAGCGCGGCGTCGTGGGGGCCGGGCCAATCATCAGCTATCGCCAGCAGATCATTGGGGTGATCTATAGCACCTCCGACAGTGAAGCCGCCTTGGAGCTCTTGCGCCTCTATGGGGTTGAATACATCTATATTGGCAGCTTTGAACGCGACATCTATGATCCGGCGGGTTTGGCCAAATTTCCCAACATGGCGGCACAGGGTCTGTTAGAAACGGTCTTTCAACAGGGTCAAACCAGCATCTACCGCGTGGTGCATCCCGGTACGCCGCGCATGCTCACCAGCGACCGCCCCATTGTAGCGCCGACACTCAACACAGCGCCGCCGCTGCGCCTGGATGGGCCGGTGAATCGGCTGCCTGTGGTGGATGAATATGCCTGGAATGAACGTTTGGGGCAAGATTCGTTAGGAGCCACCCTGCTCTGGCTGCTGGCCTTTTACGGCCTCGCGCTTTTGGGCATGCCCCTGGCCCACGCCGTCTTTGGCCACTGGCCCGACGGCGGCGTGGCCTGGGCGCGGCTGATTGGCCTCTTGCTGCTCGGCTATGCCGTCTGGCTGCCAACCAGCCTCGGAGTCTGGTCTTACAACCTCTGGGGCAGCTTGGGCGGCCTCGTGTTGGTGCTTGGGCTCAATGGTGTCATCCTCTGGTGGCAGGGGGCGCGACTGCACGGCAACAGCGATCGTGAGCGGCTGATGCTAGGCGTGGCAGCCTTGGGGCAACGGCTCAAACAGTGCAGGCCGCGCGCCTTATGGAGCGAAGCGCTCTTCCTGCTCGGCTTTGGCAGCTTCGCCCTGATCCGCGCCTTCAACCCCGATCTGTGGCATCCCGTTTGGGGCGGCGAAAAGCCCATGGAGTTTGGCTTTCTCAATGCAATACTGCGTAGCGCGGTGATGCCGCCCTACGATCCCTTCTTTAGCGATGGGTATATTAACTACTACTACTATGGCTTTTTTCTCTTCTCATTGCCGATCAAACTGACCGGCATTGCGCCCGCTATTGGCTTCAATCTTGCTGTGGCCACCCTGGGGGGCTTGCTGCTGGCCGGGGCCTTTGCGCTTGTACTCGCATTGACCCAGCGGGTGCGTTATGGCTTGTTGGGCGCAGCTATGGTCGGCGTAGCAGGCAACCTAGCGGGCGTCTTTGGGGCTGGTTGGTCGCAAGGCTTCGGCGCAATCAGCAATGCGCTAGGCACTGCTGGCTTGCGTGGCATGGGGGCACAACTCGATAGCTGGTATATCGGCCCGAGTCGGGTGATTCCTTATACAATCAATGAATTCCCCTTCTTTAGCCTGCTCTTTGCCGATCTGCATCCCCATCTGATGGCGCTACCAATGACGCTGCTTGTGGCGGCGTTGGGCTATGTGCTCTTGGAAAACAACCCGTCCCAACGGCCCTTCAGCGTAGGATTACTCGTTCTAAGTCTGGGCGCATTGGCCATAACTAACTCATGGGACTTTCCAACCTATGGGTTGCTGATGGGCTTGGTGTTCTTGGGCGCGGCTTGGCGTGCGCATGGCCCGCGTGGGCGCACGCTCCCCCTGGGTGGCATGCTCAAGGCCGGGTTGCTGGCGGCGGGGCTTGGCTTGGCCGGGCTGATGCTCTATGCGCCCTTCTTTGACAACTATTGGGCACCTGTGGGCGGCATTGGGAGGGTTGCATGGGATGGCGCAACGAAGATCAGCGATTACCTGATCATCTATGGGGTGGCAATGGCCATCCTGTTGCCCACAGTGGGCGCGGCGCTCTGGCGCGTAACCCGTGGTTGGGAGCGTTCACACAGCGACACGCCGCGCCCCAGGCTCCCCTGGCTCGCCTTGGGGCTGCTGCTGCTCGCCTGGGGCTGCGCAGTGCTACTGCCGAGCCTGGGGCTGCGCCTTGCGCTCGTTGCCTTGCTGCTGGCCGGGCTGCTGCTCTTGAGCCAACGGGCGCTGGCGCCTGCCACATGGTACGCCCTACTGCTCGCCTGGCTCGCCTGGGCCGTCTCGCTCGGGGTTGAACTGGTCTACATCCGCGACCATGTTGACGGCAGCGAGTGGTACCGCATGAATACGGTCTTCAAGTTTGGCTTGCAGATCTGGGTGCTCTTGGCCCTAGCGGCGGCGGCCTTGCTGCCCCGGTTGCTCCAGGGGCTACGGCGCAGCGGCGGCGGCCCGGCGCAGGCCGGGGCACTGGTGGTATTGTGCTTCCTCTTAGCTCTGGCTGCGGTCTACCCCCTAGCCGCAACGCCCGCCCGCATCGCCAATCGTTTTGAGGTCAGCAGCGGTTTGACGCTCGACGGCCTCGCGTTCATGCGCGAAGCCCAGTTCAGCTACGACTGCCAAGCCTTTGGGGGCTGCGAACCAGGGGTAGCTTCAGTCACGATTGATCTACGCGGCGATGCAGCGGCCATCGCGTGGCTCAACCAGCAGATGCGCGGAACGCCGATTGTTGTGCAGTCCAACCAATTCTTCTACCGCGCCTACGGTATCCGCATTGCGGCCAACACCGGCCTGCCGACAGTCGTAAGTGCGCTGCATGTGGACGAGCAGCGCGATCCGGCAGCGGCGGCGCGGCGCGACCGTGCAGTTGAGCAGTTCTACCGGAGCAGCGACATCGAACAGGCATTGCGCTTCCTCGCCGAATATAGGGTCAACTACATCTATGTAGGCGGGGTCGAACGGGCACTCTACCCGCAGGCGGGTCTAGCCAAATTCACCCAGATGAGCGACAACTACCTCGATGTGATCTACAACAACGCCGAGGTACAGATCTACGCGGTGCGGAGTATTCCCGACCAATATGCACGACTTCAGCCTCACAACTTTGCGAGCGAAGCCGCACCGCCACCGCCGCCCGCCGCACCCGCCGAGGTACCCGCCGAACTTGCCGAGCTTGAGGCGGCCCATCAGGCCAACCCAACCCATGGGCCAACCGCCTTTGGCCTTGCAGAGCAATACCGCCGCCTTGGGCGCCTCGACGACGCAGCGCAGGTCTTAGCCCCCGCAGCGCAAGCCAACCCCGACGACATCGGCGTCATCCACTTGTGGGGCGACATCCTCAGCGAAGCGGGGCGCTTCCGCGAAGCGGAAGAAGCCTACATGGTAGCGGCAAAAAACAACCCCACTGCGGGCAACTGGAACAAACTGGGCGCAGCCCTGGTGGACTGGGGCGAACTGGACAAAGCGGCCATTGCGTTGGGCAACGCCCTCATGCTCGATCCACAAGAACCAGAGCCCTACTACCAAATTGGGCGGCTCTTTGCCCTACGCGGCGATCACTTCGAGGCCAGCGACGCCCTTCAGACCTACTTACGCCTCGCGCCAGAGGGCCGCTGGGCCGCAGCGGCCCGCGAGCTACTGGCGGAATTGGAGGAATAGTAATTGTTCATACTTTTCCTGGGTGCGCGGGCCTCCGGCCCGCATGCGGGCCGGAGGCCCGCGCACCCAGCATGTTGCTTACCCCAACTCTGAATAGGTACAACCACTTGTCATCTTGATACAGACCACGTTATCTTGTAGATTGTCTACGACGATACCCTACAACCATTTGCGCTCATTATTGGTCAAGGTACGACCCTATCTCAAAGAATGGATCGATCCGAGCGAAGGATGAACCCAACGAACATCGCCCTCATCATCGGCATCAACGGCGGCCCTGAGAGTGACCTGCCGGAGTTGCGTTATGCCGAAGCGACGGCGATGCAGCTCGCCAAGGCGCTTACGGCGGTGGCGAGTGGCTTTAGGCTCCATGGCGGTGAGCCGTTGCTGGGGGCGGCAGCGACGACGGATGCGGTGCGCCGGGCGATCTTTGATGCGCGCCGTGCGGCGGGTGAGGATGGCTTCCTGCTGATCTACTATGTTGGTCACGGGCGCTATGTTGAGTTTGCGCCTGGGCAGAGTGATCTCTTTCTGGTGACCCATAATTTTCGGCCTGGCGATGCCCGCGATGACCCTGATGCGCACCTCTCGATGCAGTGGCTCCAGGAGAAGGTGTTGCGCCACGCCATCCCCGACCGCTTGCTGTTGGTGCTCGATTGCTGTTTTGCTGGGGCGGTTGGTGAGGCGGCCCCCGATCCGTTGGTGGCGAACTTGCGGCGGCGGCTCGAAGTGGCGCTCAACATTCAGCGTAGCGCCGAGGGCGATGGCGCAACCGGCGCAAGCATGCGCAAAACGTTAGCTGCCGTGAGCCCGCTGCACAAAGCGTATGAAGCTGCTGAAACCACTTGCTACAGCGCCATGTGGCTACACGGACTGTTTGGCAAAGCTATCTTGGAAGATGGCCGCGTAACGTGGCAGAGCCTTCACGCCTACCTGCAAGCTGAACTTAGCGCGAGCCAACCGGGTGATTACGGCTTCGACCGTTCGAGCGGGGCGACCTTGGCCTACTACCCCGAGCGGGCGCACATGAGACTCTCCGGCCACCAACCCTGGATTATGCCCTATCCGCCCCTGCCCGGCTTTGTTGGGCGCGAAGAGGAGTTGCAGCGCTTGGCACCGATGCACAACCGGCCAGCGCCGCCCTGCTGCCCGCCGTCGCTGGGATTGGCGGTATCGGCAAGACACGCCTCGCCATCGAGTTTGTCCACCGCTACCGCAACCACTTCCCGCAGGGGGTCTTCTGGCTGAATATGGAGAACCCGCAGACGATTGCGGCGCAAGTGGCGGCCTGTGGCGGGCAGCGCGGCCTGCAACTCTTTGTCGATGCTGAGCACGAGGCCACGCAGGGCTTGCGTTTCGGTAGCGACGACGAGGCACGCGCCCCAAGGTTGAGCTTGCAGCAGCAAGTTGCCCAGGTGCAGGCGGTTTGGGCAGGGCCGGGACAGCGCTTGTTGGTCTTTGATAACCTAGAAGATCCGACACTGCTCGATCAATGGCGTCCGCGTGGCGGAGGCAGCCGCGTGCTGATCACCACGCGGCGGCAGCGTTGGACAACCGCCAGTGGCGTGCAGGCGTTGCCCCTGCGCAACCTGCACGACGCAGCCAGCCAGGAGTTGCTCCTCAAACCCCGTGCCGACGAGCGCGAATGTTCCATCGCGGAACTCCTTACCACTGCGCACGAGGCCGCAGCAGCAGCGACATTAGTGCAAGCATTGGGCGGCCATCCCCTCGCCCTCAACTTAGCGGGAACCTACCTAGCACGCAGCAGCCTCAGCCTCGCCGCATATCACGCCGAGCTACGCGGCACCAGCGTCAACCACCAATCCCTCAGCCCCGCGCTCGTCGAAGGTCTCCCCCAAGGCTACCAAGTCGGCATTGTTGCCGCCTTTGCGCTAAGTTACGGACGCCTACACCAAAGCGCAGAAGACCAACTCGCCCGCACCATCTGGCTCGCAGCGGCCCAACTCGCCCCCGAGCCAATCAGCGCCGAAGTGCTGCTGCGGGCAGGCGACTGCGACCCAAGTATACGCGACCAACACGACCAGGGCGCACAAGCCCTACGCCGCCTGCGCGAGCTAGGGCTAATCGAGCGGAACGCTGACAACTACCGGCTCCACCGCCTCATGATCGCCTATGCCCAGAGCGTCAGCCCCGATCAAGCCACTGATCGCCGCCACGCCGCTAGTGGCCTTGCCCAGACGATCAAGCGTCTCGATGATGAGGGAGAGCTAGACACCCCATCCGCCTTCCGCGAGCATCTCACCCACCTGTTTGATGCGGGCATAAACGCGACTGATGCGCTCCATGCCGATCTCCTCCATGCCGCCGGACTCGTCTGGTATGAGAGCGAGGACTACCGCGCAGCCCATAGCTATTTTGCGCAAGCCCTGGAAATAAAACGCGAGGTGCTGCCCCAGCCCCACCGTGACACCGCCGTGACCCTGTACGAACTGGGCCGTCTGGCGCAGAACGAGGGACGCTACGCTGAGGCGCACGACTACTATGAGCAAGCCCTGGAAATAAAACGCGAGGTGCTGCCCCAGCCCCACCGTTCCACCGCCGCCACTCTGCACCAACTGGGCAATCTGGCGCAGGCCGAGGGGTGCTACGCCGAGGCGCACGACTACTATGAGCAAGCCTTGACGATGCAACGCGCCGTGCTGCCCCAGCCCCACCGTGACACCGCCATTACCTTAACTGCAATTCGCAACCTCCGTTGGAAGGCTTTAATCGAGACTGGCCTATGTGCCGGGCTCATATGGCTTTGGCTCCCTGTAGGGCTTGATTGGTTTGGCGCAGGTGCTATCATCATTGTAGGCATGGTCGGCTATTGGCGTTGGGCAATTGCTACGCGGTTAGTCAGAGCTATCTGGCGTATGCAGATCGGTTTTTTGTTAAGTGTTATCCTCTTCGTACCTTTCATAACCTACATATTGCCAAATTTCCCACATAGCTTTACTCTCTTGGCAATCCTAGGAGGGCTCGTCGGCCTTGGCTGGCCTTGGCTCATGGCAACTGCTCGTGTACGGGCCGTGCGAAATCGTATGCGCCGCTAGGTGTATCGTCCTTCCCTCCCAAAGGAGTCTTCTGATGGCTGATCAGCTTACCGTTCAGATCGAGTTTTGTGATGCCGATGCGACGCAACCCGATCCGGTGCGGGTGGCGGCGCTGGCGGATGCGGCGCTGGCGACGTTGCGGGCGCAGGGTTTTGTGCCGCAGCCGGTCTATACTGGCGCAATGGGGGGTGATCTCTATGAGGTGGTGCGCCAATTGGCTGAGGGCGCAGCCGCCAACAAGGATGTCGTGCTGGCACTGATCACTGGTGTCGCGGCGCCCATCGCTGGAGCGTTGGCTGCGCGGTTGGGCCAGCGTGCGGCGGCAAAGCCTGCTGCCCCCGCGCCTGCAGCGGTCGTTGTCATTGTCGAAGGGGTGCAAGTAGCGGTGCGCGAACCGGAGATCACACCTGATGAACTGTTGCAACGCCTGTTGGCGACCGATCCCGCCCTAGCCTCCAAAGTGTCACCGGCGACCCGCGCGGTGGTGCGGGTCTATACCAAAGCCGATAGCCGATAGCCGATAGCCGATAGCCGAGCATGGCATCTCAATGCGCTAGATTGTCATTGGGCATGCGACATGTTCAACGGCAATTGGTATTACGTGTCTCGGCGTGAGAAGTAGGAGACGTGATGCTTACCAGCCTAGAAATCAACCACTTCAAGTCATGGTGCGCCACTGGGCCGCTGCGCCTTGCGCCGATCACGGCACTCTTTGGCAGCAACAGCTCGGGCAAAACCAGCTTGCTCCAACTGCTTTTGATGCTCAAACAGACCACCGAATCATCGGATCGCTTCCAGGTGCTGGATCTCGGTGATGAGCATAGCATGGTAGAGTTAGGCGTCCTTCCCGATCTCTTGCACCGCCATGATCCGGCGCTGCCCCTGACATGGCGGATCGCGTGGCAATTGCCCCAGCCGCTGCAGATTGAGAATCCGGCCCAGCCAGGAGCAATGCTCTTCGCGGGCAACACCCTCACCTTCGCCACACAGATCACCTGGAGCGAAAACGGTGCCAGCAGCCCAGCGTCGCCCTTTGCGGTAGCGCAAGGCCGTGCAAGCGTTGCGACACTGGCCTACCAATTTGCAGGCCACGAGTTTGGCATGCGCCAAAAAAGCTCAAACCCGTCGGAGTACGATTTGTATAGCACTCCGACGGGGTTTAAATTCATCCGTACCCGTGGCCGCGCCTGGAGTCTGCCAGCGCCGGTGAAGTGCTATGGGTTTCCCGATCAGACCCGCGCATACTATCAAAATGCTGGCTTCCTCGCCGATTTCGAACTCGAACTTGAGCAACTCTTGCAACGAGTTTTCTATCTCGGCCCGCTGCGCGACTATCCCCGCCGTCAGTACACATGGGCCGGTGCCCAACCTGCCGATATGGGCCGTCGTGGTGAGCGGGTGATTGATGCGCTGCTGGCCGGTCGTGAGGCGGGTGCGACCATCGCCTATGGGCCGCAACAGGAGCGGGTGACCCTTGAAGCGCGAGTGGCATTATGGCTCAAAGAGCTTGGCCTGATTGAACACTTTGAGGTGCGCCTCATCGCTCCGGGGAGTAAACTCTACCAAGTGTGGATACAGCGTTCGGCGCAAGCAGCCGAAGTACTGATCACCGACGTCGGCTTCGGCGTCTCACAGATCTTGCCAGTGATCACGCTCTGCTACCATGCACCCGCAGGCTCAACGATTATCCTCGAGCAGCCAGAGATTCATCTTCACCCGCGCGTGCAAGCCGGATTAGCCGATGTGTTCATTGACGCAATGAAGACGCGCAACATCCAGATCATCCTCGAGAGCCACAGCGAACACCTGTTACGGCGGCTCCAGCGGCGCATTGCTGAAGAGCAACTCCACGCAGATCAGGCCGCACTCTACTTCTGCCGCACCGACCAGCAGGGCACAGCGCAGCTACAAACCCTGGAGCTTGATCCATTCGGCAACATCACCAATTGGCCCAAAGATTTTTTCGGTGATGAATTTGGCGAAATCGCCGCAATGCAAGAGGCCGCACTGAAGCGACGGATGGGGGGGGTATGAAGCGCGTCGTCATCGTAGATACCAACGTGCCAATAACCGCAAACGGCCATGCCACCCATGTCAGCCCTGCTTGCCAACTGGCCTGCATCTCCGCCTTGCGTCTGATGCAGGCGGAACGGCGCATCAGTCTGGATCAGACGGGGCTTATGTTGCAAGAATACCGTAAGCATCTTGCCCCAAGTGGCCAGCCGGGGCTAGGCGATGCCTTCTTCAAATGGCTTTGGTACAACCAAGCCAATCCCCAGGTATGTATTCTCGTCGCGATCACGCCCACCACGGATGGCCGCGACTTCGCCGAGTTTCCTGACGATCCCGCCTTGGAGCAGTTTGATCGTGCTGATCGCAAATTTGTTGCCGTCGCTCGCGCCCAACATTCGTCACCCCCGATCATCAATGCGGTTGACACCGACTGGCTTGAGTATCAGGAAGTGCTTGCCGCACATGGGGTGACGGTCGAGCATGTCTGTTTGGATGATCTGCATCGCTTGCTCAAAGCTCATCGCTAATGAACTATAGCCACGGCTAGGCTCTTGGGATGCCCAGAATGGCCCTCTTTCAGTTATAGAGTTTTTGAAGAGATGCAGAGAATTTCACCACAGAGACACCGAGAACACAGAGAAGTTTGTAACAAAGCAATCACCTTGTTGGCACTCCCCTCTACTACAACACCTCGGTGCCCTCGGTGCCTCTGTGGTGCAATCCTCGGTATCTCTCCTCGATTGTAGATGAGGAACCCTCCCATGCCTCCAATGCAAATTATTCGCCTACGGGCCTATGCTGGCCCCAATATTTTGGGGCCAGTCGCAGGTGTCTGGTTGTTGGTTCATTGTGATCAGGATCGTAGCACTGAGTTGCGGGGCGCGATTAAGGATGCGGCCCAAGCAATTGGCTTGGTCTTGGCGCGCTTGGAAGTTGACGCCCGCCCCTTGGAGCAGGGGGCCGCGCTGGTGTCGGTGCTCTTCAGTTGCGAGGTGCCCACCGTGGGTGCGGCGCTCTGTGAATATGTGGTAGCGTGCGCGACTGCCAAGGCGAACGCGGATGCCACTTGGGATCGTGAAGCGCCACTGGCCAAACTTCAGCGCCAACGGCGCAGCGCCAGTCTGCCGATGGCAGCGGTGCAGCTTATGGCCGAGGCACTGCAACGTGGCTTGCCTAGCTTTGTGAGTAGCAGTGGGCACCTGCAGCTTGGCTATGGGGCGCGGGGCTGGCAATGCGACCTCGCGGAGCTGGGCGAGGCGCAGAGCCCCCCGACGCCACCGTGGGAGCATCTAGGCAGCGTGCCGCTGGTCTTGGTCACCGGGGCGCACGAGCGCACTGCGGCGGTGCAGCGGCTCGCAGCCGACACCGCTGCCTTGGGGGTGCGGGTCCACACCATGGCCGATGCCAGCTTTGCGCTGGCCCGCGAAGCCCTGGCCGACCCGCAGGCCGAAGCGTTGGTGCTGGGCCTCGAAACGAACGACATCTTGCGCTACGGGCTGCCCTGTGATCGTTGCGACCTTGCGGTTATCACGGATCGCGCTGGCCCGCGCCCTGATGAGGCCACCGACGATGACGAATGGGTACGCGCCTTGGGCATCCCTATGCTGCTCTCGGCACAACCTGTGCGTCTGAAGCTGAGCGATGCCCGGCTGTTACCACTGGTACCCTATGCGCCCAACGGGGTTGTAGACTGGCCAAGCCATCGGACATAAAGAAACAGCCCTCACGAACTTGGTGAGAGCTGGCTCGCTCTACGCGAGACCTCATTTGATATTGTGACGGATCCCAGGGCTAAAGCACCTAGGCTTCAACGTGTGCCGCCCCACACGTAAGGATTGTGGTTACGGCATAGGAGGTTAGCGGCGTTCGATGAGTAGCCGGATAGCGGTGCGCTCTTCTTCATCAATGGCAACATCAATGAACGAAGGGACACAGATAATATCAATACCCTCCTCGTTGAGGTAGCTACGGGCAATCGCAACCGCCTTAATAGCCTGGTTGGTTGCACCTGCACCAATGGACTGAACTTCGGCCATTCCATTCTCACGAATAACACCAGCGATAGCACCGGCAACGGCACTTGGGCGTGAGCGCGTCGAGACCTTTAGCACTTCAGCCACATGCTCTGTTTGAGCAGCTTGGGGCTTGTTTGCACCAACGGCGCGCGCAGTCTGCACCGACTGAGCATTGCTCATACGATTCTCCTGTTTGTCGGACGGTAGATTGTGGATCGGCTCACTAGGGGAGGTCTCAAGGCTGGTCATGCCATCCCTCCTTCAACTGTGCGCTGCTGGTTTCGACAGCATCACATGATGAATTGTACCACAGCCCATCGGCGGATGGTTACGTAATATTGTACCGTTTTGGTGGCAAAAGCCACCAAAACGGCAGTACCAGCGCTCGTTGGGCTTGTGGCACCCTTAACGGGCATAATCAACGGCACGCGTCTCACGAATAATGGTCACTTTAATCTGACCGGGATACTGCAAACTCTCTTCGATCTTTTTGGCGACATTACGGGCCAAATGGATGCTGGCGAGATCATCAATCTGTTCAGGTTGCACCAACACCCGCACTTCGCGCCCGGCCTGCACCGCAAAGGCGCGTTGCACACCAGTAAACGAAGTTGCAACGGTCTCAAGCGCTTCGAGGCGTTTGATATAGAGATCCAACGTCTCGCGGCGCGCTCCCGGTCGCCCGCCAGAGATCGCATCGGCAGCGATGACAAGGAAGGCTTCAACGCTGGTTGGTTCCTCATCGTGGTGGTGGGCGGCGATAGCGTGGATAATCGCCGGTGATCGTCCGAGGCGACGGGCAATATCGGCACCAATCAGGGCGTGGGGCCCCTGAACTTCATGGTCAACCGCTTTGCCAATATCGTGTAACAGCGCCGCAGTCTTGGCGACGCTGATATTTGCGCCGAGTTCGGCAGCCATATGGGCCGCAAGAAGTGAACACTCCAATGAGTGTTGGAGTACATTCTGTCCATAGCTCGTGCGGTATTTGAGCCGCCCCAGCAACTTTATCAGATCGGGGTGAAGCCCTTGCACGTTCGCCTCATAGGCCACGCGCTCACCCTCTTCACGCATAATCGCATCAATCTCTGCTTGAGTCTTTTGCACCACCTCTTCGATGCGGGAAGGATGGATGCGCCCATCTTTAAGCAACTTAATCAGCGCAACTCTGGCAACCTCGCGGCGCACCGGGTCGTGGCACGAGAGGGTTACCGCTTCAGGGGTATCATCAACGATAATATCAACACCAGTAAATTGCTCAAAGGCGCGAATATTACGGCCTTCACGGCCAATAATGCGCCCTTTCAACTCTTCACTGGGCAGGTGTACGGTCGAGACGGTAATATCAGCCACATAGTCACTGGCGCAACGTTGTACAGCCAAACCAATGATCTTGCGGGCCGTCTTTTCAGACTCTTCTTTGGTATGCTGTTCTATTTCACGGATGCGCCGTGCGGCATCATCGCGTGTTTCACGCTCTACCTGGGCCAAAATGATCGCCCGTGCTTGTTCACGGTTCAGTTGCGAAATGCGTTCCATTTCGGTCACCTGCTCAACTTTGAGCCGTTCTGCCTCTTGGTAGAGCTGTTCAATCTGGCGTTCGCGGGTCTGAAGCTGGCGTTCCCGCCGTTCCAGCCCCTCAAGTTTACGATCCTGATTCTCCTCCTTTCGTTGTAGCCGTTCTTCCTGCTTCTGTAACCCTTGACGCGCCTCGCGCAATTCAACTTCCGCCTCGTTACGGATGCGCAGGGCATCATCTTTGGCCTGAAGCAATAACTCCTTCTGCTGTGAGCGGGCCTCTTCGATCAGCAGACGAGCTTCAGCCGCTTTGCGTTCCGCTAGGGCGTTGGCGCCGTGGTTCACCCACTTAATGGTCAGGCCGGCGCCAACAGCCAGCCCAATCAATAGGGCCAGCGCACCCCAGAGTATCTCGAACACTGTAGCCTCCTATGCAGTTGTAAAGGTGCGCCAGCGTATCCCTAGTCTAGCTAGCTAGGTTCCGCTGTGCTGATTGCAAACACCGGCTCATTCCGGTGGCAAACGGAGCGAATTATCAGGTAACCCTCATAATACTTAGCCAGACTCATCATGTCAAGAATTTCCTTGTCCAATTAGGAAAATTGCCCCTTTTCTTTATAGTCTGAGACCATCTTTGAGTTGTTGGTCTTTCTAACGGAAGAGGGGCCGCTCTCAATGAGAGCGGCCCCTCTTCCGTTGGGCAAACAATTGGTACCCCCAGCGGGATTCGAACCCGCGATCTTCACCTTGAAAGGGTGACGTCCTAGGCCACTAGACTATGGGGGCGCTCAACGCGGAGCATTATAGCAGAGCTTTGGGATTTGTTCAAATTTTTTGTTGGGTGTTGCCAGCTTCGCCGCCAACACCCAACAAAAAACGGGATTTGGGACGTAGCTCCGGGTTTTAGGGCTACCGCCCTGCTATGCCTCATGCTCTTCGTAGTAGGCGGCAAGGCCTGCGAGCGCCATGTGGGCCAAGAAGGGGGTGACTTCGGTTCCCAATGAGGTACGAAAGGCGTTGTGGTCAATGGCGATGGCTTCCTGCCACTGGCCCGCCGCAACATAGGCTGGTAGCATGCGCCGCAGTTGGGCAGCAAGCAAGCGGCGGGTGTTGGGTAGCGCCACTACCAGAATGGCGTCGCGCAGGTAGTTCGAGAATTGCTCTTCTGTCTCTGCTGTGACGACCGGCGGCTCGCCACATTGGGCGATCATCTTCTCAACCAGGGCATCACCAAAATGAAGCGGCGCAAAGCGCTCGTCGCGGAAGAGTTTGATGCTAAAGGCGCGTGCCGCGACGGGATCACGATAAAAGGCGGTCGCCTGGGCGCGCTGCTCCTTCAACACATGGGCCGCCTCAGCGATGCGCTGCTCCTCTGCACCATCAGGTGGCTCGGCTAACCATGTGCCAGCGCAGCGCGTCAAGCGCAACGCTTCTTCCCCCCCACCCGATCGCTCTGTTTTGCGTACCGACCGTCCGCGCATGCCATGCCCTCCTCATTTGCGCTTTGATCCGCTCTCCGACAGGTATAGTATAGCCTATGTGTATTTCTTAATAATATAACGCAAGAACTTGACTTTAGCGCCGTGCGACGGTACAATGGAATGGCGGCTAGACGTTAGGGCATGCAGCATGTAATTGCAAGGATTCTCATGACACACATCTACAACAGTATCACCGAGTTGGTTGGCAATACACCGTTGGTACGTCTCAATCGGGTCAATGATACGCAAGCTACCATTGTGGCAAAACTGGAGTTCTTTAATCCGGCTAGTTCGGTTAAGGATCGCATCGGCCTCGCAATGATCGAGGCGGCTGAACGCGAGGGCCGCATTCGCCCCGGTGAGACGGTGCTGGTTGAGCCGACGAGTGGTAATACCGGGATTGGCTTGGCTTTTGTGGCGGCGGCTAAGGGCTATCGCCTTATTCTGACCATGCCGGAGACGATGAGTGTCGAGCGGCGTAAGTTGCTACGCGGCTATGGCGCCGAGCTTGTCTTGACCCCCGGCCCAGAGGGGATGCGCGGGGCGATTGCCCGCGCCGAGGCGATTCTGGCCGATCTGCCCCATGGCTTTATGCCTCAGCAGTTTCAGAATCCGGCTAATCCTGAGGTGCATCGCCGTACCACCGCCGAGGAGCTTTGGCGCGATACCGATGGCCAGATTGATTACTTGGTTGGCGGTGTTGGTACTGGCGGAACGATCACCGGCGTGGCCGAGGTGATCAAGGCGCGCCGCCCTAGCTTTAAGGTGGTCGCGGTTGAACCTGAAGCCAGCCCGGTACTCTCTGGCGGTGCTCCCGGCCCCCATAAGATCCAGGGTATTGGCGCGGGCTTTGTGCCCGATGTGCTCAATACCGAACTGATTGACGAAATCCAACAGGTGAGCAACGACGACGCTTTTGCTATGGCGCGCCGCCTCGCCCGCGAAGAGGGCCTCATGGTCGGTATCTCAAGCGGTGCCGCCGCTCTCGTCGCTCTGCGTGTCGCTAGCCGCGCCGAGAATGCCGGTAAGCTGATTGTCTTTGTGGTGCCTAGTAATGGCGAGCGTTACCTGAGTACGCCGCTCTATAGTGAGGAGTAGGGGGGCAAGCCTCCCTACCCCAACAGGCCCAAACGCAAGCCTACGCCCCCATCCCCCAAGGTGAGCCGGTCGCCATCGCTGATGTTGGCAGGAATGCCCGGGGCTAGCCGGATGCCGTTGAGCAGTGTGGCGACGTCGTTGCGTTCGCTGATCACCACCCATCCCCCTTGGGGCGTGGGGCGGATGGCGCAGTGCGGGCGTTTTGAGACGTAGGCAAACGCGGAGTTGCGTTGCTCTAGGCGGGCGAGTTCGCGGCTGTGGCCCGCTGGGTTGGCTAGGGCTAGGAGTTGTAGCAACCAGCCCCGCGTGAGCGTGATGCCTTTGCTCGGGGCAAGGAGTTCGCCGCCCTCCGGTAGGCTGATCAGGCAACGGATTGTCCGTGTGCTGCCCTGGTCGCTTAACCAGAGGTGGCTGCCGCTGCGGATGCCTTGGGCGCTGAGGGCGATTCCTGCGCGTAGCGCACGCCCGTCCGCTGCCCCTTCGCGCAATTGGTACGCTTCGCTGTTCGTCGCTAGGCCGCAGCCCGCCAGCAACAAGGGCATCAGTTGCGCTGGTGGGCTGTCTTCGCACATGACGGTCGTGGTCTGCTCTTGGCCTGCATTGAGCCAGTGGAGCGTTACGGTTAGGTTGTCTTGGCGGTTGCTCATGGGGTGTCTCTTCTCTTTGTTGGGAGTGGGGGAACCAAGTTCCCCCACTCCCGTTACGCGTAGGGCTGCCGCCCTACAACCCGCTCTTGGGGCTGCGCCCCAACGTCTCTTTGATCTTTACGTTTTGGCGGCGAAGCCGCCAAAACGAAAGATAAAGAGTTTTTCGGGGGAGGCGAAGCCTCCCCCGCCACCGCGCCGCTGGCTCGGTGGTTGAGCCTGCCGAAACCAGCCTGTCGAAGCCAAGCGGCGCGGCCCAGAGTTTCTTCGCGCTAACAAATTTCCTACTTTCCTATTTCCTATGTTCCTCTCTCCTCAACTCATCGCAATCTGCACAATCTGGCGCTGGTCTTCGCGCACGAGCAGCGCCCGCCCTGGTGGCTGTTCGGCGTCGCGCTGCTCGGTGAGGGGTAGGTTGGTGCCTAAGATCCGTGTGCCGGGATCGTAGCGGCCCGGCCAGAGCAACAGCCCAGCCCGGCAGCCGTCTAAGGCTTTGAGCAGCGCGTCGTCGGGGTAGCTCATGCCCGCCGCCAACAGTAGGTGTTCGCCATGCTGCCCGCCGAGTTGCACGAGTTCCAAGAGGGCGTCGAGTAGGTTGGGGGGCCCGCTGTAGTTTTGGGCCAGTTGGCCGCGCATGCGCTCACGGCAGAGGGTGTAGTCGTCGAGGAGGATGATGCGCCGCGCTGGTGCCCCGCCGCTGCGTGCGGCGGCAAGGGCTGTGGTGAGGGCTGCTGCACTTGCGTCATCGTTGGCGTAGTGGGCGCAGTGGGCTAGACTACGCAACATCCGCAAACCACCGCGCGGGCTGTCAATGATGTAGAAGGCCAATTCCGTTGCCTTGTAGTGTTCGGCTAAACCCAGGGCTGCACTCAGCAGCACCATGCTTTTGCCACTGCGCCGTGGCCCTACGATCAGCCCATGGGGGGTGTCGCTGTCGAGGTGCAGCCAGGCCACATCAAGCCCCAGACTCTCGCGTCCAATCGGGGTGCTGAGACCATGCTCTATGCTTTGTGCATGCGTGCTTGGCCCCAGTTCGCTGCGCTGAATCCGTTCGGGCAGTAGCTCAATCGGGGGTGGGGTAGGATCAGCAGTGGTCGCCTGCTTGGCCCAGTCCGCCGCCAATTGTGCCACTGTGCCGCGTAGCGCCTGGGTTAGGTCACCCTCCAAGCTCCCCACCGTATCGCCTGAGCTACCCGGCGGGCTCAGATCGGGCAGGGCCAACTGCACATCGAGCGCCCCATAGTCGGGATGGGCTACCAGGGCGCGCCCCGCCAGCGTCGGGGGGATTTGGGCGCTGACGCGCACGCCGAGTAGCTCGTTGTAGTCGTAGAGCTCTGGCTGACGTAATGCTACACGGGTCTCGATCAGGGCCAAGAGTTTGTAGCCAACATCGTTGGCCCGCTCACCACTCAACGCCACGTAAATGCCACAGGCTCGCCCCATGCGCAAGAGCCGCAGCAGGTATTCGTTGAGCAGTTCGTCGCCACTGGCGTCGCGCAGCTCTTCACGCAGTACCGCCAGTTTGTCAATCACGAGCAGGATGGACGGCATGGCCTGCCCCGTCTGGGCGCGGTAACTCGCCAGATCGGGCGCATCAGCGGCCCGCAGCAACTCCTGACGTTCGCGCATGGTTGCTTCGAGCCAACGCAGCAAGCGGCGTACCCGTTCGGCTTCGCGGGCCTGGATGTGTGCGCCCACATGGGGCAACCCGGCCAGCGGGCCTAGCCCCTGGCCCCCCGCGTCAATCAGGTAGCACCAATATTCACGCGGTGTGTGCGCTGCCGCAAGCCCCAAGACAAGGCTTCGCAGCAGGGTTGTCTTGCCACTACCCGGTGCCCCCACCACCACCATGTTGCTCTTGGCCAGATCAACCACCAATGGCTCTTGACGGCTCTCTTGGGGGAGATCGAGCAGGCCAATCGCCTGGCACAAGCCCCCCTGCTCTGCTGCTGCCAATGCGCTCAATGGCAAACGGGCAGGCAGCGGCGGTTGCCAAATGCGCGCCGCGTGCCAGCCGGGGTAGACCGGGCCGCGTAGGCGTTCGGCTTCGCTCAGGGCATGCACCAGCACATCTAGGTCGCTCGCCTCTGCATCATTCGATGTACGCTCCAACCCTAGCCCCACCCGCTGCTCGTGGCCGTCGCGCAGAAAGCTCACCTGCGGCCCTTGCGCTTCCGTAGGACGGTAGGTGCCGGTCACCTGGGCAACTTGCAGCAGGCGAACTTCGCCACTGGCCCGCATGTAGGCCCGCCCTGGCAGGTCGCTCGGCAAAAAAGCGGCATCGGGCTTGAGCAGCATAGTGCGGCTATCCTCGGCATCGCCTAAGCGCAGCGCAATGAAGAAGCTCAACTGGCTGCGGATCTCGTCGCTCACCGCCCGTGCTGGCTGTTGGGTTGCAACCAGCAGATGGACACCCAAGCTACGGCCTTGTTTGACCACACGGATCAGTTCGGCCACAAATTCGGGGTTACCACGGGCCAATTCATCAAACTCGTCCACCACAATCAGCAGGTTGGGCAGTGGCGGCAGGTTGGCACGCGCAGCCAGGGCACGATAGTCGGCAATATTTTCCAGCTTGCAGGCATGTTCAGTCGCAAGGCCATGGAGCAACCCCTTGCGGCGGCGCAACTCACTCTTGATCGCGGTCATCGCCCGTTCAGCCAAGCGCCCCTCCAGGTCGGTGACCAACCCGGCGGTGTGGGGCAGCGGTGCAAACATCATCAGCGCCGCGCCACCCTTGAAGTCAATCAGTAGCAACTGGAGCCGTTCGGGCGCGTGGGTCACGGCGAGGGCAGCGATGATGCTTTGCAGCAAGACGCTCTTGCCCGCCCCAGTGGCCCCCGCAATGATCCCGTGGGGGCCGTGGCGGCTCTCGTTCAGGTCGAGGCAGATCGGAGCGGCGTCGGTGGTGGCCCCAAAGGGAGCCGGGGCCCACGCCTTGGACAATGTTTCGCCCCAGGCGCGGGGGGGCAGCAGATCGTTGGCTTCGCGCACACCGAGCAGATCAAAGAGGCGCACGCGGCGCGGGATGTCTTGGGCACCGCCACTCTCAACGAGGCGCAACCCGGCGAGACGGCGGGCGAGGCGATCACTGAGCGCGAGGTCGGCCTCATCGGGCACAAAACGTTCACGCGGCCACTGGGCGCCACGCTCGATCCAGCGTGCCCCTTGCTCTTCCAGTTCGAGCATAGCGCCGCAATCTTCGGGAATTTGGGGCCATGTGGGGGCCAAGAGCAGCGCGGTCATGCCCAAGGGCGCACCGTGGCGCAACACCTCGGCAATCGCCGGGTAGCTATGGGCCAAGGCGGATCCATCCACCAGCAGCAGCATGCGGGGTAGCAGCAGCGGCATACTGCCACTCCCCTCGGCCCGTTCGCGCCGCCGACTCAATTGGTCAAGCAGATCACTAGCGAGGCGCGCCGCTTCCACCGGCTTACCCGCGAGCATACGCGCCCCCGGTGCCAAATCATTGCTCAACGGGATACTATGGGGCAACCAGCGCAACCACTCCCACTCATTGACCAAACCAGGCTCGCAGAGCGCCGCAATGCGCAGTTCACTCGGCGCGTGCAGCACGACAGCCTGCCAGAGCAGCGCCCGCACCAGGGCCGTTGTAGCCCCCCGCGCCCCCGCCAAGCCCAGCGAACCAACGCGACCCAAAGGCACACTCACTGGCACTTGGCGTAGCGTGGCATACTCCTCGGCGCACGTATAGAGCCGCTGGTCCACCGTACCACCGGGGCGCGGCGGCGGCACACGGGCTTGACTGGCAGCCGCACGGCTGCCCGCGCCCACCCGCAGATCAAGGAAATCATCATCGCTAGGGCGGCGTTCCCATAGACGGGATTCAGGAGCCGCCGTGCTAGTTGTCGCGCCTGCCAGCAGCAACAACTCGCTCGGATGGGGCCAGAGAAAACCACGGGCCGCCCGCTCCTGCTCATAGAGCCGTCGCAACCGATTGCGCCCCGCCTCCAAATGGTCCTCAAAAAACCCCTTCCGCGCCGCATAGGTCGTCGCGGCACGCTGACGCGCCGCACGCTGGTTGAGCAACCCCGCCCCCAAGGTCATAATCGCCATACTGCCCATGGGAACAGCCACAAAGAGCGGATTGGTACCATTGATACTAGCCGTACCGGCAAAGATACCCGCGCCCATCAACGGGATCATCATCGTCAGCCAATCGGTACGCGGCAGATCGGGCGGATCGGGCGGTTCAGGCAATTCGACCTGCTCGGCGAGCCAGTGGGGACGCACCCGTGGCGGTCGGTTGAAACTTTGGGTACTCATGGGTTTTTTTCTCCCTAAGGGTATGGTTCGTAACCAAGTTACGCTTTTTGCTGCTGCCGCAGCGGAGGTGCCGACGCATGGGCCTCATGCGCCTTACGTTTAGGGCTGCCGCCCTAAAGCCCACTTTGGGGCTACGCCCCAAACCCCGTTTTTTGTTCCGTGTTGGCGGCGAAGCCGCCAACACGGAACAAAAAGAGTTTTCTTTGGGGAGGCTTTGCCTCCCCCAACCCCCCGCCGGGGGCTTCATGTAACAGGCGAAGCCTTGCCTACGCTGCCTGTTGCTGGCGTTCTCGTGCGCGTCGTTCGCGCTCTTCGCGTTCGCGCCGTTCGCGCTCTTCACGCTCCCAACGCTCATAATCGGCCCGCTCCTGCTCGCGCCGCTGCTGCTCGGCGTGGGCTTGCTGGCTCGCCGCACCAATCGCATGGGCCGCCGCACGACAATCGTTTGCGAGGCTACGTCCGTGGCTATCAAGGGCTTGGCGCTCTTGCAGAAACTGCTCCATGCGATTACCCTGCCAATGTTCACGCGCTTGAGTCAGGGCGCGGTTGCAGTCAGCCATCGCATGTTCCAGTTCATCGGCGGCACGCATACAGGCCCCTATGGCCGCATTGGCCGCCCCGTGATCCCAGCGCACATCCACATAGTTTGGCCGCCTCATGGTTGAGCCTCCTCCTCCTCATCAAGCTGGATGGCAGCAAAACTGGTTGGTGCATAGACCTCATAGCTCTCTGGATCAACCTCGAAGGGCAGGCGCTGCAGATCTGGCGGCAGAGCATGGTAGTTTTCGGGGTTTTCATAATCGCCATGGGCAAAAACAGGATCATTGACTTGGTTATTTTCGAGCAAAAAGACATTGGCAAAACCAACATGGCCAGCGCCCACATTGCGTGCTAGGCTATCGTCAGTGTCCACATAGTGGCGCTCCTCGGCATGGGCAAAGGGATTTCCCGCCTCACGCGGCAGATCCTGGCCCGCTGGCCCCTGGGGCCGCACCGCCCCAAAGGTGATCATGCTGCCAATCACCACACCAGCAGCCACAAGGCTGGCCTGCACCAGCGGATCGTCGCGCAGCAGAAAGCACATACCGCCCCCCATGCTATGACCCTGGAGGTGCAGCACACTCCCTGGCGGAATGCGCTCAAGATCAGCGAGAAAGCGCGCCCGTACCTCTTCGTAGTAGTGGTTGCCCTCACTGATGCCTTGGGCCGTCATGGCCACCGCTTCAAAATTGTTGATCGCCCCCGGCTGATTGGGATTCAGCCCGGCAATGCTGATGCGGTAATCACCGCGCTCGGCATTGAGCCGTTCGAGCCGCACCTGCTCGCCCGGAGCATAACTGATGGCACTATGATCGCCATGCATCGCATCGGCAGCCTGGGGCTGAAAGCGTTGACCAGCCTGGAAACTGTGCAAAAACACCTGTTCAGCAGCAACATCCAATGCGCCAGTCAGCGGATCAACGATCCGCTCCGCAACCTCAGGCTCACGTCCGCTGGGGGTACAGCGCTCCAACTCAGCGCACGTAGCAAGACTCAATTGGTCTACTTGGGCACTCAAGGACTGAAAAAGCTGTGGGTTCAGATGGGCCATGCCCTCATACCAGAAGCCCTGGAGCGAGAGGTGCAACAGATCCGAGGGGGCATTGACGGGTTGATTGAGCCAACGCGGGGCATCGCCCACCACACTCAGCCCTGCGGCACTCAGCCCTGCCATGATCATCGGCCCCGCAAAAACCGCACTGACCAAGGGCAAGACTTGGGGCCAGCGTGATTCGGAGAGCGCAATGCTTCGATTGGTAATCCGCGCTATCAGATTCAGGCTCCTACCAGCCCCATTCCAACTGGCGGTGCGCCATGCATCATAGAGCCGCACGGCACCAAAAGTGGGCACATGCTGCAACCTGAGCGCCAAATCACGGTTCAGTGCGCCAACGAGTGCCGTAGGCGCATCGCGGCCATAATGATCGCGGTAGTGCCACGCACGCATAAAGCCGGGCAACATCGCCCCCAGCCACCCGCTGTCGGCCTGACGGAACGCCTGCGCCAGTTCGGCCACATGGCGCACCAACGTACCCTCGTGGTTCGCATAGCCAAAGATGCGCCCAGTCAAATTGCGTGTCGCATGCACCGGATACTCAACGCAACGGGCGTGAAACGGCCCCAACGCCGCATCCAGACCGTACCCTGCCGCCGTGATGCGCCCTGCTGCCGCATCACCCGCCCGCTGATAGGTCGCCAGCCCCTCCAAGCTGACGGAACTTGTTGCTGCCATGGGGGTTACTTTCTCCTAAAGTAATGTGCATAAGCCTTGAGGCTTGGGCTACGTCAACGTCACCTCCGGTGGGGGCGCGGGGGCGGCTTCGCCGCCCCCGCAAAGCTTGCTTCGTTGCTGTTTGGCGGCGAAGCCGCCAAACAGCAACGAAGCAAGGAGGTTTGGGGCGTAGCCCCAACCCAATCACCCCTGGATCCATCCAACCAACTCGTCCAATTCCGCCTGCAGCGCAGCAGGCCCCAAGGGGCGCAATTCGACCAGGTCGGGGTCGCTTGCGCCCCACCAGGTGGCGTGGCTACCGCAGAGGACAATCGAGGCGCGGCCAACGGGGACGGCTTCTTGCAGGCGGCGCATGGCGGCCAAGACGAAACGACTGGGTTGGGGGCCAACCGCTGCAATAAAGTCACTACTCGCCGCCACCTCTGCCGCCTCTAGTTGGGCCTGCGCTGCCGCCACTTGGCCCGCCTCAAGCGCCTCGAGGACGCTTGCCAACGTTGCCACCGGGGCGCGCACCGTTGGTGCCGCCGCCCCCTCCGCTGTAGCGATATGTGTGCTGAGCCACGCCGTCGCCGCCTTGCGGTCGGCTAAACGTGCCAGCCGGTGGATGCGTGGCACCGGACAGGTGTGCAACACCAGGGTGCCACTGTAGGTACTAAGATGAGCCGTGCGCCGCTCCGCCCCACGCCGTTCGGCAAGGAAGAGGCAGCCCTCCGCGAGGGCAACCGCTCTGGCGAGCGCGGCCAGAGCCGGCACCGGGTCGGGCGGTAGCTCATCACGCGCAGGGGGCGAGGCAAGCTCGCGGGCGACCAAGCTCGCCCCTGCTGCGCCCAGGGCTGCCCCGAGGCCGAGGGCTTGGTAACCATCGGCCGGACGGGGGCCGAGGGCCAGTGGTGTTGGCAGTTTCAACAGGCCAAGCACCAACAACAGCTCCTCGTGACTCAGTTGAACAGCATCGGTGTGCATTACGAATTCCCACCTGCCTGCATAATGTTCTGGTTGATCTGATGAATCTGGCGGCGCAACTCCTCCAAGCTCTGTTGGATAGCCAACAACTTCTGGTGCGTATCGGCCCAATGGCTGCGGAACTGAATCGCCAAATGGCCATCCCAATTGTTCGGCTGGCTCAGAATCTGCCCCTTGCTGTTCAACTGGCTGATCTGCTCCAACAACGGTCCATTCACAATCGCCTGGAATGACGTAATCGCCTCACGGGCCGTCGCGGTCGAAAGTACACGGTCACTCATGGTCGGGTCTCCTTTAGACTAGGCGCGAAAAAAATAGGTCTCATAACATGTACCGTCGCAGGAGCCCAAAAGATACGGTTTTCGTCCGAATATTGCTCATTTTGGTCTGAAATCCGATTTGCGGCCCAAGTCATCCCACAAATTGGCCATTCTAGGCTATAATCACAGCAGTTACTTGGTGGGGCGGCGCAGCCTCACGCCTCACGCCTCACGCCTCACACCTCACGCCTCACTAGTATCAGTTCCGCGCCAATCACTATGCTCCCAGTCGAGACCTCAGCCAGCGTTGGATTGCCTCCGCCGCCCTTAAGGCGGCGTATAACGATTCTTGGTGTGGCAATTGACGCTGTGACTGAAGCTGAAGCAGTGGCGCGGATCGCTGCTTTGCTTGAGGCTGGGGGGGTCCATCAGATCTGTACAGTCAACCCTGAGTTTGTGATCGAGGCGGGCCGTAACCCTGAATTTGCAGCGGTCTTGGCCCGTGCCACCCTCTGTACACCTGATGGAGTGGGCTTGTTGCTGGCGGCTCGCTATCTGGGGCAGCCCCTGCGCGGGCGCGTGACTGGGGTGGAACTGACCCGCCGTCTGGCTGCGTTGGCTGCCCAACGGGGCTATCGCATCTTCTTGCTGGGTGCCGCTCCAGGGGTGGCCGAGGCTGCGGCCCAAGTGCTGGCCCGTGAAGCCCCAGGCTTGCTTGTGGCCGGATGCTATGCTGGCTCGCCCACTCCGCGCCATGAGCCCTTTCTGCAGCAAATGATCCGCGCTGCCCGCCCCGATATTTTGCTGGTGGCCTATGGCCATCCGCGCCAAGACCTCTGGATTGCCCGCAATCAAGAGCGTCTTGGTGTGCCTATCGCTATTGGTGTTGGGGGTACCTTCGACTACCTAGCCGGCACTGTCCCCCGCGCCCCGCGCTGGCTCAGGCGGCTTGGGTTAGAATGGCTCCACCGTCTCGCCCATCAACCCCAACGCCTGCCCCGCATTATTGATGCGGTGCCTCGCTTTATTTGGCATGTGCTAAAGAAGAACAGAAGAACAGGAGAACAGAGGAACAGAAGAGCAGAGGAACAGAAGAGCAGAGGAACAGAGAAACAGAAGAATGTAGCTACCTGAAAACATGGAAAATGTTCTGTTCTCCTGTTCCTCTGTTCCTTTGTTCTCCTGTTCTCCCATAAGGAGCTTCCACTATGTCACAAACTACCGCTGAGAAGATCGCAGAGTTGCGCCAACGGCGCGAGAAGGTTCAGACTGGCGACCCCGCTGCGATTGCGAAGCAGCATGAACGGGGTAAGTTGACGGCCCGTGAGCGGATTGATCTGTTGCTCGATCCTGGTTCGTTTGTAGAACTTGATGCTTTTGCAGTACATCGTACTGCGGCTTTTGGTATGGAACGCCGTAAGCCCCTGGGTGATGGCGTAATCACGGGCCACGGTACGATTGATGGCCGTCCGGTCTGTGTCTTTGCCCAAGATTTTACGATCTTTGGTGGCAGTTTGGGTGAAGTCTTTGCTGAAAAGATCTGTAAGGTTATGGATCTTGCTGTGCGTATGGGGGTACCCTGTATTGGCATCAACGATTCAGGTGGGGCGCGTATCCAAGAGGGGGTGGTGAGTCTTGGCGGTTACGCCGAAATCTTCTACCGCAATGTCTTGAGCAGCGGCGTCATCCCCCAGCTCTCGGTGATTGCTGGCCCCTGTGCCGGCGGCGCGGTCTACTCGCCAGTGATGACCGACTTCATCATGATGGTCAAAGGCTCAAGCCAGATGTTCATCACCGGCCCCGATGTGATCAAGACGGTCACGGGTGAAGAGGTTGGCTTTGAGGAGTTGGGCGGCGCAATGACCCACAACTCCCGTTCGGGCGTGGCCCACTTTGCCGCCGAGAGCGAAGAGGACTGCTTTGAACAACTGCGGACTCTCATCTCCTTTCTGCCATCCAATAACATGGACGACCCGCCCTATGTCGCGCCCGAAGACGACCCGGAGCGCATGGACGAAGAGTTGCAGACCCTAGTACCCGACAGTCCGCGCAAAGCCTACGACATGGTCAAGGTTCTCGAGGCGGTGGTGGACGACGGCTTCTTCTTTGAAGTCCAGCCCCACTGGGCGCGCAATATCGTCATTGGCTTTGCCCGCTTGGATGGCCATGCCGTCGGCGTGGTGGCCAACCAGCCGATGCACATGGCGGGCACACTCGACATTGATAGCTCAGTCAAGGCGGCGCGCTTCGTGCGCTTCTGTGATGCCTTCAACCTTCCGCTGCTCACCTTTGTGGACGTACCGGGCTTTTTGCCGGGTACGAGCCAAGAGTATGGCGGCATCATCCGCCATGGTGCCAAGCTGCTCTATGCCTACTGTGAGGCCACCGTGCCTAAGTTGACCGTGATTACGCGCAAGGCGTATGGTGGCGCCTACGACGTCATGGCCTCGAAGCACATTCGGGCCGACTTCAACTTCGCCTGGCCCACCTCCGAGATTGCCGTGATGGGTGTTGATGCCGCAGTGCGGATTATCTTCCGCAAAGAGTTGGCCGAAGCCAGCGATCCGGCCCAACGCCAAGCCGAGTTGGTCGAAGACTATCAGAATCGCTTTGCCAACCCCTATGTTGCCGCTGAACGCGGCTACATCGATGCCGTGATCGAACCGCGCGAAACCCGCCCAACCCTAGTTAAAGCCCTACGCATCGCACGCACCAAGCGCCAGAGCATGCCAGCCCGTAAGCATGGCAATATTCCGTTGTAGGGGTGCCGTACAGAATGTTTTACCACAGAGGCACCGAGAGCACAGAGGTTTCTGGTATGGAGTATAAGCTAGAATGATTGCACTCACTGCACGATCTCTGTGTCCTCTGTGTCTCTGTGGTGAACATCTCCTTACCGCTCAAATTCCCCCCTTGCCACACGAACACCGCCCATGCTATGATAGTGGGCGGGCGTAAACATAAAAGCCACACATTCTTCTCATTGGGTGGGTTTCCGGAACAAGCGTAGCTTCTGATCGGTCTAGGTTAGCTAGTATGAGTGACGAAACCTCCCAGCCTGAGCGCCTGGAAAAAGTGATAGAGTTGCGGCTTCCGAGCAAGCTCGGCTACGAGCGGGTAGCGATGGATACCGCCTCTTCACTTGCCCGCCGCATGGGCTTCCCCGATGACCGCGTCGACTCGCTGAAAACAGCGATTAGCGAGGCGGTCACCAATGCGATTGAGCATGGTAATCAGCAGGATGCGGCCATGAAGGTGGTTGTGCTGCTGACTGCACTGGAAGATGGGTTGATTGTGAGTGTCGCAGACCAAGGCCGTAAGCCTTTGGCTCAAGTTTCTACCACGAATAGCCCCAAGATTGAAGAAGCCTTCGAGCGTGATGATAAGGGGGGGTGGGGCATCTGGCTGATCCGCGAGTTGATGGACGAAGTCGAGTTCTCCACAGCACCAAGCGGCGGCAACCAAGTGCGTATGGTGATTCATCTTGAGTAGTGTCATTCGTTTTGTGTGTGGCCATTAATAGCCCATCATGAGTACCTCTCTTATTTACAGTATGGATCTATCATTTCCTAGCGAACTTGGCTATGAGGTCATCGCCCGCGATGCCGTCTCTGCCTTTGCGCGACGTATGGGCCTCTCCGCTGAACGCATTGAAGATCTGAAGACCGCTTTGAGTGAAGCGTGTATCAATGCGATTGAGCATGGTAATTCGTTGCGCCCCGATCTGCGTGTGACCGTGCATTGCCACCTTGAACCTGATCGCTTAGTTATTGAAGTAGTTGATGAAGGTACGGCTGAGTTTGTCGTGCGTGATAATCTGCCGACCATTAGCGAGAAGGTTGCAGGGCTAGGGCCGCTGCGCGGCATGGGGCTGATGCTAATTAGTCAACTCTGTGATGAGTCGAGCTTTGAACCATGTGCCAATGGTAACCGCATGCGCTTGGCGTTTAGTCGGTAGCTCAGGGTTCTCGATTCTTTTCTCTGCGCTCTATTCTCTGTTCTCTGTTCTCTGTTCTCTGGAGGAGCTATGATGCTGGAAGACGAGCTGACGGTGAGCACCCGTGAGCGTGACGGGGTAGCGATCATCGACCTCGTCGGTGATGTGACCACCTTCGCGGAAGAGAAGATCAACGCGGCCTACCGCGAAGTTACCAATGATGGCGCTCGTTTTGTGTTGCTAAATTTTCGCCAAAATGATTATATCAATAGTGCCGGAATCGCCATCTTGATCGGCATTGTCACTGAAGTGAATCGCAATAACCAAAAACTCGCGGTGAGCGGCCTCTCACAGCACTTCCAGAAGATCTTTCGTATGGTTGGCCTCGCCCAGTATGCCGAGATCTACCAGGATGAAGAAGAAGCCATTGGGCGCTTTCAACAGGCTGCTGCGGAGTAGAGTACAGGCTGTGAACCACACCTGTTCCTGTGATGCTAGAGCCGCCCCGCTGGGGCGGCTTCTACATACCCGGTATCTGCAAGCGCCCCTACGCTGGCTTCGACAGGCTCAGCCAGCGTAGGGGCGCACATCCTATTTCCTACTTCCTATTTCCTACTTCCTGTTTCCTACTTCCTACTTCCTACTTCCTACTTCCTACTTCCTACTTCCTATTTCCTACTTCCTACTACTTCCTATTTCCTACTTCCTACTTCCTACTATTTCCTACTTCCTACTACTTCCTACTTCCTACTTCCTACTTCCTATTTCCTACTCCCTACTTCCTATTTCCTACTCCCTACTTCCTTCCCCCAACGCCGCCATCAACTCCTCTGGACTAACCACCGCGTTGCCGTAGCGCCGTACCACCAGTGCTGCCGCTGTGTTGGCAAGCTGGGCCGCATCAAGGGGTGTAAGGCCAGCCGTGAGAGCCATGGTTGCTACTGCGACAAAGGTGTCGCCTGCGCCGGTTGTGTCGTAGACCTCGCTGGCCCGTGCGGCGGCTAGGTGTTGGTACGCTACCCCAACGCCCTCTAGCGAGAGGCCATCAGGCCCACGGGTGACCATGACGAGTTGGGCGTTTAGTTCGTTGCGGAGCCGCGCCAAGCCGCGTACAAATTCCGCTTCACTGCGGAGTGGGAGCCCAAGGGCTAAGGCCGCTTCGCGGTCGTTACAGCGAAACAGGTCGGCCCCACGGTAAAAATGGGAGTTGCCCTGGGCATCAACACAGAAGAGCGCAGCGTGGGCCCGGCAAAGTTCACGCACGGCATCCACAACGCGTGCGGTCAAGAGGCCCAATTGGTAGTCGGAGCAGAGGACCGCTTGGTGTTTGGGCACAAGCGCCGCGAGGGCCGCGAGAATCTGCTGCTCCTCATGCGGGCTGAGGGGGCTACGCTGGAGCCGATCAAGGCGGGCGACGTGCTGCGGCAAGCGGGGCGACTCGGTGGCCAGAATGCGCGTCTTGCGGGTGGTTGGGCGCTCGGCACTAACTACGAGCCCCGCACTGCTGATGCCACTGGCTGCGAGGAGCGCCTTGAGTTGCTCGGCTTCGGGATCATTGCCCACCACCCCGATCTGGGTGGCCTGCCCGCCCAAGGCAACAATGTTGCGCGCCGGGTTGGCCGCACCACCAAGGATCAACTCCTGGCGCTGCAACTCCAACACCGGCAACGCAGCCTCACGCGAGAGGCGCGTCGCCCGCCCATACAGATATTCGTCAAGCGTCAGATCGCCAATGACCAGAATACGCTGAGCGGCTAGGCGGGCGACAAGCGTTCTCATAGAGCTAGAGGCTGGCGCGGAAACGACGCATGCCTTCGACAATCTCCTCCTCGGAGGTGGCATAGGAGATGCGGATGAAGCCGGGGGCACCAAACGATTCCCCGCTGACACACGCAATGTGGGCGTGGTCGAGCAGGTAGTTGTTTAGCTCATCGCTGCTGTTGCAGACCCCATGCTTGAGTTGACGCCCCAGCAAGCCGCTGACGTTGGGGAAGACGTAGAAAGCCCCCTCGGGCGTCGCACAGGTCACACCGGGGATCTCGGCCAGCAGCTTGAGGATCATATCGCGGCGACGCAAGAACGCGGCGGTCATCTCACGCACACTCTGATCCAACTCCTCACTGGGCGTATAGGCGGCCAGCGCGGCATACTGCGAAATCGAGGCAGTATGGGTACTCGTATGGCTCTGGATGTCCTTGATCGCCGTAATGATCGGCGCAGGCCCAGCCACATAGCCCACCCGCCAGCCGGTCATGGCATAGGCCTTCGCTACCCCATTGACAATCAGGGTACGCTCGGCCATTTCAGGCGCGACCTGGAGCCAACGGGCATACTCAACATACGAGATAGCATCATAGATCTCGTCGGTAATAATGATCGCCTTAGTATCGCGCAGTACATCGGCAAGAGCCCGCAGTTCAGCGGCACTATAGACTCCGCCGGTGGGGTTGGAGGGGGAATTGAGTACAACAATCTTGGTGCGTTCGCTCAAGGCATCGCGCAACTGCTCAGGCGTCACCTTAAAGCCGGTCGCCTCACTGCCCATCGGCGTAATCGGCGTCGCACCAGCGAGCCGCGCCTGTTCCACATAGCTCACCCAGTAGGGCGCCGGGATAACCGCCTCATCGCCTTCGTCGCAGAGGGCTTGGAAGGCCAAGTAGAGCCCCTCTTTGGCCCCGGCGGTGGTAGTAATCTGGGCGAGGCTATAGGGCAGGCCCTGATCAGCAGTGACGCGGACCGCAATGGCTTTCCGCAGATCCACTGTGCCGCCAGCCGGGGTATAGTGGGTATGATTGGCATGAATCGCAGCAATCCCCGCCGCCTTAATCGGCTCAGGGGTATTAAAATCGGGTTCACCAACGCTGAACGAGATGACCTTGATACCCTCGGCGCGCAACTGCTGGGCACGGGCGTTCATGGCGGCAGTTGCAGACGGCTCGAGCTGGGCTAAGCGACGAGCCAACTGGTAGGTGGTCATAAATTTACTCCTAGAGAGCGAAGAAGCGAATAGCTGAGGGCAACAGCCATGCGGCTGTTACACCGCGTCAAGTATACTTGAATACGGAAGCTCCCGCAATTTGGTGGGGAGCGAGGGCGGCTTTGCCGCCCCCGCAGAACTTTTTTTCTTCCGCGTTGGCGGCTTCGCCGCCAACGCGGAAGAAAAAAGGATTAAGCTAAAGGCAACTGAACCAGGAGCTTCGTCCCCTGACCAGGCTCGCTCTGGAGCTGCAGGCTGCCGCCGAGCACTTGGGCGCGTTCGGTCATGCTTTGCAGCCCGAAGGCCCGTGGATCGCGACGGGCCTGGGGGTCGAAGCCGCGCCCTTGGTCGCACACCTCAAGGGTTACGCCCGTGTCATGGTAGTGGAGTTGAACATCAGCAGTACGTACCCCACTGTGGCGCGAGACGTTGGCGAGGGCTTCTTGAACGATGCGGAAGAGGGCTTGTTCATGTTCAAGGGGAATACGTTGTTCGCCTACAATCTCAAGCTTGATAATCAAGCCTTGACGCTCACCAAGGGCGGTGGTGAGGTCACGTAGCGCCGGGGCGAGACCGCGACCATCGAGGATGGCTGGGCGTAGGGCAAAAATGATGCTGCGCGTCTCTTCGAGGGCGCGACGCGCCGATGCTTCGATCTCGTGCAGGCGGGTTGCCGCAACGTCCGGCTGCTGTTCCAGGGTGCGCTGGGCGGCTGCCGCAAGCAGCGTGAGGCTGAAGAGTTCTTGGCTGACGCTATCGTGCAGTTCACGGGCTAGGCGGTTACGCTCCTCCACCGCAGCGAGCAGAGCGGCCTGCTCGGCAAGCTGGGCGTTGCGTTCAGCCAGCATACGCAGCGAACGTAAATTCGCAGAGAGCTGGTCGGCCATGGTGTTAAACTGACGCCCCAACTGACCCAATTCATCGTTGGAGGGATCTTCAATCCGCTTACTCAGATCGCCATCGGCGAGATCAATGCTCGCTTCAGTGAGGCGCACAATCCGCCGCGCAAAGCCACGCCCCACCAGCCACGAATAGATCATCGCCATACCCGCACTGATGATCAGCCACGGCACAATGAGACTGAGGGCAAAAGGGGCAAGAGCCCCAATGAAGACACCGAGTTTGGGGAAATTGACAATGCGCAAATAGATAACCCCATCCAGTTCGCCGTCGGCACCAAAGATAGGCGCAACCCCAATCGGCTGATGATCGGGCCGACTCCAGGCACCCAATTCACTTGGATCCTTCAAGCCACCGAGCGCCAGTTCGACTAACACACCCGCCGGTTCGGGTTCAAGCGCAGCGATGGGCTGACCAAGGGGCAGTTCAAGATCGCGTGTTGAACGTAAGATACGCCCCTCGCGATCAAGTAGCACGATCAAGAGCTCCTCTTCCACTTCAGCCCCCCCTTGGCCTGATGGATCGGGGAGTCCTTGTGAGCCAGAGAGACGGCGCAACCGATCAATGAGTTGATCAATATTGCCCTGCGGATCGGCCAATTCATCGCCAACCAGTGTCGCCAGATCGCGGGCCGATTCAGCTACCGCCGTCGGCAAGAGCGATGAGTTGAGAATGAAGATCAGGCCACCCAAAAAAATCACGCTCATGGTCAACACCAAGAGCAGCGAAACGGCCATAAAGGCAGCGGTGAGCTTCCAGCGGATGCTTGCAAAGCGGCGGCGGAGGGTTTGGAGCATGGTACACTCTAGCCAAAGAACAACAGCTATGCTACATGTATCAACCCAACATACTTTACCACAGCATCAGTTTAGGCTCGCGTTTGGCGCATAAATGCCATTGCCGCCCGCCTACCTTTCTGCTACACTACAGTGCAAAGGTTGGATCAACCTAGCCGCCCTGAGCGTACGGTGTGCGGGCGGTGAAAGGCAGGCATCTGTGAAGCCTTCGGCACCTCAATGGCCTGGGCGTATTAGCGCTCATGCAGCTTTCTATAGTTACCGCTGGCTGGCTTGGGCAATTGCGGCTCTCGCGCTGACGATGCCTGGACGTCCGGTTGAGACGTTGCCCCGCGATGCGGGGATTCTCTTGCTGGCTGGTGTGATCAATGTGGTGGCTACGGCTCTTTCGCACAACTATGTGCGTTTGGTGCAGGCTCAACCACGTATGCTCATCTTTGATCTGATGGGCTGTGTCGCCCTACTCTGGCTGAGTGGGAGCGCGATGCTGCCCTTTTTACCCTATGCCCTGAGTAGCCTGGTGCTGCCTGCGCTGCTCTTTGGTTGGCCGGGGGCTTTGGTCGTAACGCTGGCCTTTTTATTCTTAGATCTGCTTGGGTTGAACCTGATCAATAGTGCAACCAGCGCAGAGTTAAGTGGGCTTGATCTCTTTGCGCGTGTGCTTACTCCCTTGGCCTTTGCGTTGGTCTGGGTGAGCATTGAGCGCATGTTCATGGGTACCGGACAGCCACCAGAACCCCAAGCGGCGCCGCCGGTTGTGCCGCCACACCCGCCACAAGCAGAGGCACCGCCTAGCATGCCCCTCCCAGAGGCGCAGAGTAGCGGCCTAAGCGAACGGCAGCGGATGCGTGCCGCCCTCTTCCCGCCCCTGCCGCCGCGCAACCCTTTGCCGCTCGTGATTACCCGTGCCCTCGAACAACACGCCAATCCCGCCCGGCGCTTGCTCTTTGATCTTAAGCCGATCCCCGACGGCAGTATTCTGCCAACCATTGAGCAACTCGGCGCGGCTTTTGCCCAACAGAGCGATTTTACCGTGCGTGTGACAAGTAGCGGCCACCCCCAACCTCTCGCAGCCGCCCAACAGACCCTCATGCTCCATACCGCCCAAGAAGCTCTGCGCAATGTCCAACAGCACGCCCAAGCCCGTACCGTGCTCATTGATGTTGGCTATGCTGCCGAGACGGTCACCCTCACTATCCACGATGATGGCGTGGGCCTGCCCAATGGTAGTTATGAGCGTTCAGGCATGCACGCCCTGCGGGCGCTGCGCTATCGCATCGCTGAATTCGATGGTGAATTCTTCGTTCTTGAAGGTGAACGTGGCGGCCTCACGGTGCGCGCCGTGGTGCCCTATGTGTAAGAGGCTGTCTGAAAAGTCTATGGGTTGGCGTTGGAGTGCCGGCTTTAGCCGGCTAAAGCCGGCACTCCAGCGTGTGCCCCCCGGCTTTTCAGACAACTTCTAAAATCCCACTCTAATGACCATTGAAGATCTACGGGCAATTCCGCTGTTGGCCTCGCTCGATCCTGTCACATTGGGCGACACCGCACGCCGAGCGCAGCGCTGCACCTTTCGCCCTGGGCAGCAAATTTTGACTGAAGGTGAAGAGGCTCCTGGTTTGTTTCTGATTCAACGCGGGCGCGTGCGCCTCTCACGCATGGCCCCCGATGGGCGCGAGCAGGTGTTGGCCATGTTGGGGCCAGGGGCCCACTTTGATCCCGTGCCACTCTTTGATGGCGGCCTCAATCCTAGCTCGGCGCGGGCGATGAGTCGCGTCGTCTGCCTCTTGCTCCCGCGTGAAGATCTCTTGGCCCTGATTCGCCGCCACCCCGATCTGGCCTATGCGGCCCTCAGTGCAATGGCGGGCCAACTGCGGGAACTGGTCGCGTTGGTTGAAGACCTCGCTTTTCGCTCGGTGCGCGCCCGCCTCGCACGCCAACTGCTGGTCGAAGCGGGCGAAGGCGCTGCCCAACTCACCCAACAAGAATTGGCTGAACGGGCCGGTACGGTGCGTGAGATGGCGGGCCGCGCTCTACGCCGCCTTGCGGAAGAGGGTCTGGTGCGCCTTGAACGCGGACGTGTGATTGTGCTGGATCACGCCGGATTGGCCCGCGTGGTTGAGGAATAGAGTTTTTGAAGAGATGCAGAGATGCAGAGATGCAGAGAATTTTACCACAGAGGCACAGAGAACACAGAGAAGTGTGTGGCATCGCAAACGCCATTGTTAACACTCCCTCTGTTCTAAACTCTGTGCCCTCTGTGCCTCTGTGGTGAATAACTCTGTACCTCTGCTCACCTCACTCTGTGCCCTCTGTGCCTCTGTGGTGAATAACTCTGTACCTCTGCTCACCTCTGCTCACCTCTGCTCACCCAACTCCAGTTGACCCAAGCGGGCCGCGTTGGCCCCGGCTAAACCTGCATCGGCGCTAGGGCCACTGCTAAGGGGCAAGCGCACGCCGCTGCTGGGATCGTAGAGCCCTGCAACGATTTGGTAGTTGCCCGTAGGCAGGTCGCTCGGTAGCGTCAAGGGTAGCGGCACACCAAGTTGCTCGCCCGGTTGCCATTGGCTGGTTGCCGGACGCTCCCCGCCGCCTGGGGGCACATCCACTTGGGCTACCCGTTGCCCCTGCTGGTCGTAGAGGTGCAAAAAGAGCATCCAATCAATGTCCGTGGCTACGCGTACATCCCACGCCGGGGTGATGGTGAGTTGCTGCCCCTCTTGCTCAACACTGAAGCCCAAGAGCCTGAGCTTGTTGCCAAACTCAGCCCCAACGGGCGTGGTGAAGGGGCGCGGGAGTTGGTGAATCCAAGCGTACTCGATGCCGTGCAGTTGTACCACATGCAGCGGCAGGGTCTGTTGGATGCGGGCGTAAATTTCGGGAACATCGCCACGCTGCAATGATTCCAAGTAGACCACGGCGTAGTTGGGTTGGGCAGTGTCAATCGCACGGATCTCTTGTACGGGCACGGGCACGAAGGCTTCGAGGTTGGGCGGGAGGGCCGAGATGATCTGCCCATGCTGGATGTCGGGACGAGCGCTCAGCCACGCTCCCACTTCGCGCATGCCTTCGCCCCAGCCAATCAGGAACATCTGCGGGGCCACACGCCCGCCCCCGAGCAGCGGGTTGAAGTAGCTCAGGTGGTAGGGGTGGTACCAGGCGAGTGAGCCAGCCTGAAACAAGAGCAGCAAGCCCAGTGCGAGGCTGGCCCGCACCTGTGGCCAATGTCGCCGTAGGGCATCCCACGCCGCCACCAGCCCCAGTGCGCTGAAGATGAGCAACGTAGGCCAAGCGGGCAAGATGTAGCGGTCGAACTTCTTTGGCCCTAACGTCATCACGAATACCCAGAAGAGCGCAAAGCCGCCAAGCGCCACGAGGACAACACGCTCGCGGCGGGCCACCGGGTCAATGCTGCCAGCCATGCGCGCTTGCCAAGCCACCAGAGGCAGCAGCAGCAGGCCCAACAGTTCCAGGGGCGTCAGGCGATAGAGCCCGGCAATAGGGTAGAAGAGCGGCCCCGGGTCGCGGTCGTCACGCCCCAGAAAGAATTGACCATGACCATTTGGCCGCCCCCCATTGTTCACAATTTCGCCCAGATAGTCGCCAATGGCTTTGGCAGGGGCTACCCAGAGGGCGGGCCAGAGCAGGAAGATGGTGATGGCAGCCAGGCCCAAAATGAGCAGATAGCGCGACAACGACCAGCGGAGGCGCGGGATGATCTGCGTGTGCAAGCCTAGCATGAAAGCGCTGGCTGAGCCTGTCGGAGCCACTGCGGCGCTGGCTGAGCTTGTCGCAGCCACACGGCGCGGCCCAGAATGATGCTCACCTACGCTTGGGGCAAGGGCAAACATGATCAGCCCCAAGACCGGCAGCATGATCAACGCGGGCCCTTTGGTCAGCAGGGCCAGGCCGGTCAAGAGGCCAACCGCAAGCAGCCACGGGGCGGGGCGACGGGCGAAGCATGCGTGCAGCGTACAGAGTACGGCAAGATTAGTAAAGCCGGTGAGCAGCGCATCGAGATGCAGCAGGCGTCCTTGGGCCACCAAGAAGGGCGACGTAGCCCAGAGCAGCGCGGCCACCAGGGCCACAGCGGGGCGCACCAAGCGGCGCAGCAGCAGATAGCTCAGGGTAGTCAGCAGCGTATGGGCCAAGACTGGCCCCAGGCGCAGCCATGCCAGATGCTCAAGGCGATCAGGCGGGGCAATCAGGCCCAAACTGAGCGCCAAACGCTCCAATTGCAGCCCCAACGATCCAAGCCACATCAGGGTCACGCCGGGATGCCCAATCAGGTTGGTATCCTCCCAGCGCCCAATCGAAAGGGCGTAGGCAAAGATACCAGTGGCCCTGATCCAATTGTGCGACTCGTCGGTCGTAAAGAAATCAGCCAACCCAAGGGCGCGCGGCAGCAGCGTAGCCAGCGCAACCAGCGCGGGCAAAAAGAGCACGACCGCAAGTGTCTGGAGGTTCCCCCCTAGCCGCTCAGGGTAGATTGGAGTGCTGAGGCTGCGTTCGCTGGTGGAAGTCAGTTTCATACTGACGATTGTACCATGAGGGAAAGCGACAGCAACGAGGAGGCAGGAAATGCCGCAAACCGATTGCCTATTTCCCGTATACTTCCCTTATGATGCATGCTCGTATCTGCCACCATTGCACTCACCACAACCGTGCCCAAGCACGCTATTGTGGCTATTGTGGGCATTGGCTTGTTGATACCTCAGCAGTGCCTCAAGTCCGAGCGCCCCTCAAATTAGGTGCGGTGTTGGGTAGCGATGGGCGCTATGCCATCCAACAATTGATTGGCAAGGGCGGCTTTGGTGAAGCCTACCTAGCCGAGGACCTCCAACATTGGCGACGGCTCTGCCTGATCAAGCGTCTGAGCATCCAACCTAATACGCCTGAAACCCTACTAAGCCAGATCAACACCAACTTTGAGCGTGAGGCGCGCCTCTTAGTGGCCCTGAATAACCCAGGCCATCCCAACATTCCAGAGATCTACCAGTATCTCCCCCAAGAGCAGTGCCTCGTGATGAAGTATGTCACGGGCAAGAGCCTAGATCGCATTCTAAAGCGCCAGGTAGTACCACTGCCCGAAGCGGAGGCTCTGCGCTATGTACGTGATGCATGTGCTGCGCTGGTCTATATGCACGAGCATGACCAAGGGCCAATTCTGCACCGCGATCTCAAGCCCTCGAATATGATGCTCGACGCGACCGGACGGGTCTTTCTGATTGATTTTGGGTTGGCCCGCGATCAAGCGCAGCACCCTGAGCAGGATTGGGGCGGCACCCACGGCTATATGCCGCCGGAGCAGCTTGCGGGCAAGCCTGAACCTCGTTCGGATGTCTTTGCCTTGGGCGCAACGCTCTACGAATTGCTCACCAACCACGCTCCGCCGCCCTTTCATCAGCCGCTTATTCCCGCCCTAACCCTTAATCCTACGTTGCGTCCAGCGGTTGATCAGCTCATTCAGCGCTGCATGGCACACCATGTAGCTGCGCGCCCCCATGCAGCAGAGCTACTGACCTTGCTTGATGATCTGTTGGAGTCGGCCAATCTGCCTCCACCACCTCTGCCCAATCAGCTCCCTACCAAGCCGACGCTCTTTGGGCGTGAAGCAGAATTGGCGCGACTTGAAGCCCAACTCGCCAGCGACCACTTCGTGCTTCTCTGCGGCATGCCGGGTGTGGGCAAAACTAGCTTGGCGGTTGCATTGGCCCACCGCTACCCCCATCCAGATCAGGTCTTTTGGCACCATTTTCAACCCGGTGAAGGTGCGGATCGCCTGCTGAACCACATGGCAGGTTGGTTAGCCCAACGAGGCTATCCGACGGCATGGCGTCAAATTCAGCGCCACTACCAAGCTGGTCAACCTACCACCCCTGACATCCTAGTTGAGTATGTGGCCCAAGCACCGGCCCTAGCGGGGAGTCTGCTCTGCCTTGATGATCTCCATGTAGTTGTGGATGATCCGGCGATTGTGCGTGTAATCGAACGCCTGCGGCGTGTTGTGGCCCCACAACCGCCGAGCCTGCTGGCCACGGCACGCACCCAGCCTGCATTTGTCGCAACCAACGAACTGGTGGGACTGCACGGCTTGAACCTCGCAACAACCCAGGCCCTCTTGACCCAAAACCAACTCGATTTGAATGCCAGTGAGAGTGAACAACTCTGGCGCAGCACCGAGGGTAACCCGCAGTTTCTTATCCTGGCGATGGAGTCGCTCCAGCAGAGCCACGAACGCCAAACCCTGCTCACCCATCTGAACGAGACCATCGCCCTTGAAGCGTATCTGCTACACGAGGTGGATGCCCGCCTAAGCCCCAGTGAGCGTGAAGTGATGGAAGCGGTGGCGCTGTTGTTGGGCTATGGGGGGCCACGTCCACTGATTGAGGCTATCCTAGAAGATGAAGGAGTGCGCCGCGAACTGACAAGCCTCAGTCAGCGCCAATTGCTGATTGTCGAACCACAGGCGGGGGGACTGTGCTACCGGCAGCACGCGATGGTCCAAGCCTTCTACTATGATCTGCAAGGAGCACGGCGGCGGCGCGAGCGCCACCGGCGTGCAGGCGCTTACTTGGTGCGGCGCAACGATACCCTAGCGGCGGCGCGCCACTATGCCCGCGCCGATGATGTACAGCAAGCGGCAACCCTACTCACCACTACGCCCTGGCGCTTCTTCAACCAAGGGCAAGCTGGTGAAGTTGAAGAGCTTGCGGCCAGCCTTGATGCTCATGCGCTCACGCCCGAACTGCGCGTGGCCCTCTGGACCGTGCATGGCGAGGCGTTGGCCCGCCTCGATCGTGACCAATTGGCATGTAGCCTTTTGGAGCGTGCGCTCGCTGAGACGGTAACGGAAACACCGGTACGCCGGGCGCGTCGCTACCGGCTGCTGGCGCGCATCTATGCGCGCCACGGTGACTACGAGCGTACCGAAGCCTACTGCCGTCAAGGCTTGTTGTTGGCGCTCGATTCTGCGAATTCACCGATTCAGACTGAAGCGGCTCGGCTCTACGCACAGTTGGCTGAAATCCTGATGCGTCGCAATGATCACGTAGGTGCTCAGCAAGCATGTGAGGCGGGCCTAGCCACACTGCCACCGGAACCAGCCGCCCCCGCTGAACGGGCCGCACTCTTGCAGCGTCTTGCAACCCTTGTAGGACAGCATGGCAACTATGAGCAAGCGGTGATTATGCTCGAAACGAGCCTTGGCCTTGCGCGGCAAGCGGGTGATCGCCTCCTCACTGCCCGGGTGCTGCACAATGTGGGCCACTTTCACTCCTTGAGTGGCAAGCTCGCTCGCTCGCAGAGTTGCCTCAATGAAAGTCTACAGATTAGAATGCAACTTGGTCATCAACTGGATCAGGTAGATACACTCAACACCCTGGCGATGATCCAGTTGGCCAGCGGAACACCTGAATTGGCGCTGCAAAACCTCATTGCCGCCCGCGATCTGGCCACCCGCCACCAGCTTCGTGGTTCACTTGCTTCAATTATGTTAAGCTTAGGTCAATTGTACTACGAAACACATGAGTTCACGATGGCCGAACAGAATCTCGTTGCGGCTAGTGCCATCTTTACAGAACTAGGTGAACAGAGTGAACATGTGCGCTGCATCATACTCCTGGGTGATGTAGCTTTGGCCCAGACTCAGGCTATGTCCGCCCTGAGCCACGGCACCAAGGCGCTTCAGCTTGTGCGCGAGCTTGGTCAGATAACCCTCGAAGCGTCTGCCCTACGGGTCTATGGTGAGGCCCATATAGCCTTGGGTGATCTACGCGAGGCCAACCAAGCCCTAACACAGGCATTGCAGCTCACCGAGCAACACGGCGATCCCTATGATCTTGCACTGACCTTATGGGCTTGTGCGCGCCTAGCTAAGGCTCAGGGGGAGCATACAGCAGCTTTGCACTACACGCAGCGCAGCCTGGAACTAGCTCGTGAACAACATATCAGCCATTTAATTGCGCTTCTTGAAGCATTTATCCCAATTCATTCTGGCGCAGGATATAATCGTAACGTACCACATCAGCCATAAATTGCCCCCGCTGATCATAGACACGCCCACGCAGCGTAATGGTTCCTACCACGCGATGATGAATATCTACCAACGTGCGCCCATCGTCACTCACCCACCAGCCCGTCGCTTGTCCCTCTGCATCCAAGATGCAGCCCGTCGCTTCAACTGTCGCCCCGTAGAGATTGGGTTTACGCAAGAGCATGGTGTTTTCCCTTCCGCTTGATTCAGATGCCTTTGTTGGGGCTACGCCCCAAACCCTCATGTTTCCTTCGGCTTTGGCGGCTTCGCCGCCAAAGCCGAAGGAAAGAAGTTTTTCGGAGGAGGCAAAGCATTACTATTTCCTACTTCCTACTTCCTCTCTCCTACTTCCTCGTCTCTGTATCCTGCCCTCACAACGTATGATACCCTTCGTACAGGCAACTTCCAGCGCATAAAACTCACAATTACCTTTGAGAATTGTGAGCTTGGGGAAGGAGTTCCAAAATGCAAGCAGAGAGCCAACCCAACGACATCGCGCTGCTCCTAGCCATGGAGGAGAGCATTACGCCCGCTGAGTTTTACCTTGGTAGCGAGACTTGTATGCTTGGCCGTGGGCGCGGCTGCCAGATTCTGGTGCGCGGAGCGAAAATTTCGCGCCTCCATGCCCAGATTGAACCGAGTGGCCCGCGCTACATCTTGCGCGATGCCGGCAGCGTCAATGGTACCTTTGTCAATGGCCGCCAGCTCACCGACTCCCATACCTTAATCAATGATGATCTGATCGGTTTGGGTTCGCCAACGCCAATACTGCGCTTTGTTGATCCCGATTCTACTGCATACAATAGTAATATCTTGCGCTATGATGAACGAGCCTTGACCTTCTGGCTTAACCACCAGCCCTTGCACCTAACCAAGAGCCAGTACCAGCTCCTGTTGCATCTCTACCAGCATCTGGGCTCGGTCTGTAGCCGCGAGAGTTGCGCTGAGGCGCTCTGGGGGCGCGATTTTGATCCCGGTTTAGACTCAGGCGCGCTCGATCAGGCGCTCAATGGCTTACGACGGGTGCTGCGTAAAGCAGCACCCGATCTTGATCTGATCCGTACCCGCCGTGGGATTGGCTATGAGTTGGTAATCTAGGGGTATGGCTCAGCGCACCGTTAAGGGCAAATAGACCGTATGGATTCCATGCAATAGCTCTGCGGATTTGAAGGTTCGATCATCAAACTCAACGCTATTGGCGAGCGAGGGTGAGGGTGCTACATAGGGGCCGGTGCGGCGGATGAGGACACTCGCCTCCATCCGTTCGAGCAGTTGCCCCCAGGCTGGCACATCACGGGTGAAGGCCAACTGGTTGGGATCAAGATAGTAGGGCAACTGTGGCTCGGAGACGGCCTGATCTTTGCCACCTACGCGGATGATCCTAGTTGGACGTTCGTCCCGCTCACCAAGCGGCAGGAAGATAGAGAGGCCGTTGGCTCCGTTCAGTTGCCAAATATTGCCTTGGTAGACCCCGCTTACCGCCCGGTTGGCAAAAATGACTGGCTGGTCGCTGCCGACTGCAGCTTGCACTACGGCTAGGGCCGCTTCACGGGCAGCCACGGGTAGTGCCTGATCACTACTCTCACTGAGACGCCGCGCGAAATCCACAAGATCGGCGTAACCATCGCGTGGATCAATCGTCATACTGCTATCATAGTCAAACTTCTGGGTTGCATCATAGGTACGGAGCAGCACCCGTACTAATGGATCGTTGGGTGTGGTTGGGTCGGGTAGCGCCTCTAGCAGCGCTTCGGCCAGCGTGTTGACTCGCACGGCGAGATTGTCTGGCCGACTTGTACGCAATTGCCGTAGGTCAAGGGCGGCGATGGTGAAGGGGTTAAGGCGCGGATTTACGCCTAGATTGTAGAGCGTCACGATCCGAGCAGCCAACTGCCTAGGCGTTGTGGTCGCATTAAGGTAGTGCCGACTCAGATAGATCTGGTAGGGCAGTTCGGCAAAGAGCATGTTCTGCCCCGCGACGAGGTAGTCGGCGCTATCACGGATCTCGTAGGCCGTCTCGATCATGCCCATCAGACATGCATCGTAGAAGACGAGATCAAAGGATTGAGTTGATCCTAAAGCTTGACCAATACCTCGGGTCGAGATTGAGGTTCCACCGCTCTGCATATCAAGGCTGAGGCCACGCCAGCCGCCCGCCTGCACACGACTGCCACCCCGTGGCTGTCCGGGGGGATCGTTGTAGTCCGGTGCCCAACCACCACCATGATTGACAATCGAGAGCATGCTGTAGCGTGCTGGCGGTGTGACCGCCCGGGCCCAATCTATGAAGTTGCCGAGGGTTGCCATGCTGCCGCTGTCCACCTCACGATGACCACGCTCACCCGTCCAACCACTCGGCCAGAGTGGTGAAGCAACCGCCTGCTCAGTTACATCAATGAAGCCCTCAGGCCGCAAACGGTAGATCTTGGCATCACCCAGGGCAGGGCCGTCATAAAAGACCACCAGTTCCATCGCCGGGTTGTAGGGCATGCGCCGCAACTTAAAGAGGAGCGCATCAACCGCACGGGCAAAGCCAGTCGGTTGGCGCGTCTCGGGATCAATATCATCAGCACCCAAATAGAGTAGTACCAACCACGGAACCTGCGGAATGGGCGTATTGGTCGGGATAGGCGTATTGGTTGGAACGGGCGTGTGGGTTGCCGCAGGTGTATTGGTCGGAACGGGCGTGTGGGTTGCCGTCGGCGTATTGCTTGGAACGGGCGTGTGGGTTGCCGTCGGCGTATTGCTTGGAACGGGCGTATGGGTCGCCGTCGGCGTATTGCTTGGAACGGGCGTATGGGTCGCCGTCGGTGTGGGCAGCACCACAGCGGGGCAGACGCCACTGCCATCATTCACACAGACGCGCAAACGGTAACTGCCGGAGGCATTCGGGCCATTGGGCCGCACAAGGATGTGGTAGGTATCACTCTGCTCGGCGGTAAAGAGGACGCGGTGTTGCACGTTACCAACCCCGGTGGTGCCGTTGGGAACGCAACTGCCTGCAAAGAGGGTGCCGTTGGGCCGGTAGATGCGAATGGCTGTGCCAGTGCGAGTATAGCCATCACATGAGTTACCAGACACACCCAAGGCACTATCTACGTCGAAGAGTTCTGCAATATACGCTTGGCTCGCGGTAGCTTCAAAGCGGTACCAGTCCTTTTCGGCAAAGAAGGTGCTAAAGCTGGTGTTGCGCGCCTCAATCTGGCTCGTTATCGCATGTTCCGAACCAAGCGAAATGAGGAAGCTGTTCCAAACGGAGTTGTTGGGTTCGTAGCTCTCGCCATCCCAAGCGGCATCCGGCTCGCCATACTTGGGCAAGACGCGCAGACTATAGCTGCCACTTACGGCATCACTATTGGGTTTTACCCGAATGTAGTAGGTGCCAGTGGTTTCTGCAATCACATTCGCATAGTGGTGTACGTTGCCAGCCGAAACATTCCGGTCAGTGGGGCACTGGCCACTCACGAGTGTACCAGCCGGATTGTAGATGCGTAGGCTTACACCAGTGCGTTGATACCCATCGCAAGCATTGCCAGTTCCGCCCAAGCTATTCGCAACATTGAAGAGCTCAATTGCAAATGTCTGCCCACTGAGCGCCTCAAAGCGATACCAATCACTATCGGGCTGATAGGTGGAATAGTTCTGGTTACGCACCTCAATCTCGCTCGTCAGGGCATTGAGGTAGCCGGGGGTGATCGCATAGGCGCTATAACGATGGTTGTTTGGCTCGAACGTTGTGGCATCCCAACTTGCCCCTGGTTCATCGTGGCGTGGCAAGAGGCGAATACTGTAGCTCCCACTGGCGTTGGCATTGTTGGGCTTGACCTGAACATAGAAGATGCCCGAAGCGGTGGGGTCAATCCGAATCGTATGATGTGTGTTGCCACTACTGAAATCCCGATGATTGGGTGTACATGATCTGTTCAAGAGGCTAAGCTGGTTGTCATAAACAATCAAGCCCAACCCGTCTCGCTGGTAGCCATCGCAGGCTCTCCCGTTGGCCCCTAGTCCGCTCGCCACATCAAAAAGTTCCAGCACATAGCCGCGCCCGCTTACGACCTCAAAGCGATACCAATCACTATCGGGCTGGTAGGTGGCATAGTCGGCGTTGCGCCCCTCGATCGCACTCGTGATCGCTTGCTGATAGCCAGGGAGTAATACCAATTACCTATGAACATACCGCATTAATCGCCTCCCGGAGGTAGGGGTATCCGGTCAGGGATTGCACGAC
>NZ_NQWI01000323.1 GCF_002532535.1 Candidatus Viridilinea mediisalina | reverse complement strand
GCTTTCACCTCGCTGCTAGTAGAAGTGGGTGTCTGTGGGGATGGCATTGCTCACTATGGTCAGGCTTGTTTCGCAGCATGAGGAGTGCAAAGAAGCGGAGAAGCACAATAGTAGAGTAGCCACCATGACCGACCTCACCAACCCGCACGACAAGTTCTTCAAGGCCACCTTTAGCCAACCTGGGGCGGTGGCGCTCTTTCTGCGCGAGTTTCTGCCCGCTGAGGTGACGGCGCTCTTCGATCTGGCGCACATCCAGCCGGTCAAGGATTCGTTCGTTGATGCCACTCTGAAAGAACACTTCTCCGATCTGCTCTTTGCAGTGCCCCTGCGCGAAACTGACGCGCATGCCTTCGTCTGTATCCTCTTTGAACATAAGAGCTCGGTAGACCCCTTGACCCCGCTGCAGGTGTTGCGCTACATGGTGCAAACGTGGGATAGTATGCAGCGCCAGCAGCGCCCGCTCGCTCCCATCTTGCCCATTGTGGTCTACCATGGCACGCAGCGTTGGACAGTCTCAACCGACTTCCAAGCCCTCTTCGATCTCCCCGCCGCCCTTCAGCGCTACACACCAACCTTTCACTACCACCTGAGCGA
>NZ_NQWI01000029.1 GCF_002532535.1 Candidatus Viridilinea mediisalina | reverse complement strand
GTAATCGCGGCGGTGAGCGTCGTCTTGCCGTGGTCTACGTGACCAATCGTACCGATGTTAACGTGCGGCTTGTTGCGTTCAAATTTCTGCTTCGCCATTATGATGCCTCGTTAAGAAATCATTACATAGGGCAAGCGCCCTAAGCTTCATGCACATGGGGCACAGCCCCAGCAACCGTACAATGTAGACCTAACACTCATGGGGATGGAAACTGGGCGACCAACAGGCATAGAGGGCTGCTGGCAGAAGGCGGGAAGACTGAGCCTCAGCAAGGGTCAACTCACCCGCACTAGTTGTGCCCAACCGTCCATCGAAAGCGGATGTCAGCACGTTATAGAGAGTCAAGGCCGACATATTGGTTGCATACGCACTGAGCAGCAGGCCAAGGGGCCGTTCGCTCAACAACTGAACACATTGAGCAACCAAGTGAGACATTTGCTCATGCAAGCGCCAGATTTCGCCTTTCGGGCCACGCCCAAAGACGGGTGGGTCGAGCAAAATCAGATCGTAGCGTGAGCCACGGCGGATTTCGCGGGCAACAAACTTTCCCACATCATCCACCAGCCAACGGATCGGGCGATCCATAAGGCCAGAGAGTTGTTGGTTATCCTGAGCCCAACGCAACGCCGGTTTGGAGGCGTCTACGTGGGTAACCCGAGCGCCGCAACTGAGCGCATAGAGGCTACTCAAGCCGGTATAACCAAAGAGAACCAAACAGGTAGGTTCCCGCCGTGTGGTCATCTGCCGCTTGAGCCAGGGCCAATGGGCACAATGCTCAGGGAAGACCCCCGTATGGCGGAAGGGTGTTAACCGAACCCAGAAGGCTAGATTGTCATGGTGCAACTGCCACTGTTCAGGCAGAGAGCGGTGAAACATCCAGGAACCGGGACTCTCATCACCGCCACGGGACTTTTCAAAGCTTGCATCGGCCTGCTGCCAAGCCGATGCGGGGAGGGTACTAGGCCAAATTGCCTGAGTTTCCGGTCGGATCAGGGTATATGGCCCAAAGCGTTCGAGTTTCATCCCTTGGCCCGTAGCGAGGAGCGTATACTCACTCCAGGGCGGGGGGGTCAAGAGATGTAGCTCGGGCAACTGCTTCATAATGAGCGACTAACCAGAGCTACGCTTCTCGATGATCTCTTTGGCGAGCGCATCGGGCAGCGGGGCATAGTGAGCAAACTCCATCGAGGATGTAGCGCGACCCTGCGTAGCAGAGCGCAGATCAGTGGTATACCCAAACATACTCGCCAGAGGCACAAAGGCACGTACCACCTGGGCATTACCCCGTGCCTCCATCCCTTCAACTTGACCACGACGCGAGTTGAGGTCACCGAGGACGGTACCAAGGAAATCCTCGGGCGTCGTGGTTTCAACCTTCATAATCGGCTCAAGCAGTTGAGGGCGGCCTTTACGCACACCATCCTTGAGCGACATCGAGGCGGCAATCTTAAAGGCCATTTCAGAGGAGTCAACCTCGTGGAAAGAGCCATCGTAGAGCGTCGCCTTAAGGTCAACAACAGGGTAGCCCGCCATCACCCCAGTCTGCATGGCCTCTTTGATGCCTTGTTCAACAGCGGGGATGTATTCACGGGGAATAGCGCCACCAACGATGCCATTGACAAACTCAAAGCCAGAACCAGCCTCTTGGGGTTCAAAGCGCAGCTTAACCTCTGCAAACTGACCCTTACCACCCGTCTGGCGAATGAAGCGGGTATGGATCTCAGCCCCCTGCGTAATCGTCTCGCGGTAGGAGACCTGGGGCTTACCCTGGTTCGCTTCAACCTTATACTCACGGCGCATACGGTCAACAATCACCTCAAGGTGGAGTTCACCCATGCCCTTAATGATCGTCTGGCCAGTCTCTTGATCGGTATAGACCCGGAAGGTCGGATCTTCTTCCGAGAGGCGATTGAGCGCAATGGCCATCTTATCCTGATCGGCCTTAGTCTTCGGCTCAATAGCCAACTCCACAACCGGCTCAGGGAAGCGGATGCTTTCGAGGACAATTGGCTTATCGGGATCGCAGATAGTATCGCCGGTAAAACTCTGCTTAGGACCAACCATTGCGGCAATATCACCGGCATAGACCGTGTCAATATCTTCGCGGTGGTTAGCGTGCATCTGCAGGATACGCCCAAGGCGTTCACGCTGACCACGGGTGGTATTGAGGACGTAGCTACCCTTCTCAATAGTACCGGAATAGACCCGGAAGTAGGCCAGCTTACCGACATAGGGATCGGCAACAATCTTAAAGACAAGGCCTGCAAACGGGGCTGCATCGGAGGTTTCGCGGGTAATCACCTCAGCACCCTCTTCGCCCATCACATGGCCGGGGAGCGTCCCGGCCACGCCGGGGCGATCAAGGGGAGAAGGGAGATACTCAGCGACCGCATCGAGAAGCTTCTGGACACCTTTATTCTTCAGGGCCGAGCCACAGAGCACGGGCACGAGTTTACCTTCGATGGTTGCCTTACGCAGACCACGTTTCAACTCATCAAGACTCAACTCCTCGCCCTCAAGGTAGAGGAGAGTCAATTCATCATCAGTTTCGGCGATCGCCTCAATCAGGTCAGCGCGCTGCTTTTGGGCTTGAGCGAGAACCTGTTCAGGCACATCGATCTCTTGAACGTCCTTACCAAGATCATCGTTATAGATGGTCGCACGCATCGTAAGGAGGTCAACCGTACCTTTGAAGGTATCTTCAGCGCCGATAGGCAACTGGATCACGGCAGGTTTAGCTCCAAGGCGACTGACGATCATCTCGACGCAGCGCTCAAAGCTAGCCCCGGTGCGATCGAGCTTATTGACAAAGCAGATACGGGGCACGCTGTACTTATCAGCTTGGCGCCAGACGGTCTCGGACTGAGGTTCAACCCCAGCGACCCCATCAAAGACCACCACACCACCATCAAGGACACGCAGCGAGCGTTCAACCTCAACGGTAAAGTCAACGTGGCCGGGGGTGTCAATAATATTAATGCGATAGAGCGTATCTCCGAGTTTCCACTGGGCGGTGGTAGCAGCGGAGGTAATGGTAATGCCGCGTTCCTGCTCTTGGGGCATCCAATCCATCGTCGCGGTGCCCTCATGGACCTCGCCGATCTTATAGGTGCGCCCGGTATAGAACAGGATACGCTCCGTCGTCGTGGTCTTACCCGCGTCGATGTGGGCAATAATCCCAATATTGCGTACCTTATCGAGCTCAAACTGGCGTGGCATACCGATTCTCATTCCTAGAAATCTATCGTAGCGCCTGCGGCAAGGTCTCAGAAGTTGTCTGAAAAGGCTCTGAACTGGTATTGGAGTGCCGGCTTCAGCCGGCTAAAGCCGGCACTCCAACGCATGCCCACTAACTTTTCAGACAGCTTCTTAGGGCTAGGGCTACAGCCCAAACCTCGTTTGTTGTTCCGTTTTGGCGGCTTCACCGCCAAAACGGAACAACAAACGCTCGCGTGGGAGAGGCTACGCCCCCCCCAAGCCCCACCGGGGGGCTTAACTTCATGCGTAGTACACCCCAGCCCCCGCGAGGGGCTAACGTAATTAGAGGCGACCATAGTGGGCAAAGGCGCGATTAGCCTCAGCCATCTTATGGACATCGTCCTTACGCTTAATCGTGCTACCTGTATTATTGAAGGCGTCAACCAACTCATTGGCGAGGCGCTCGTGCATAGGGCGACCACTGCGGCCACGGGAAGCAATGAGCAACCAGCGCATAGCAAGGGCATAGCGGCGGTCGCTCTTCACCTCAACCGGCACCTGATAGGTGGCACCACCAACACGCTTAGGCTTCACTTCAATCGAGGGGCTTGCGTTACGCAGAGCCTGCTCAAAGACCTCAAGTTGCGACTTGCGCGTACGCTCGGCGGCAAGGTCAAGAGCGGCATAGACAATGCGCTCAGCGACACTCTTCTTACCGCGCTCCATGACCTTATTGATAAACTTTTGAACCAAGACGCTATTGTAGCGCGCATCGGGCGCAGGAATGCGTTTTTGAATATCACCACGGCGGGGCATAGAACTACCTCTAGGTTATTTAGCGCTTCTTCCCAACGGGTTGGGCATTCTTCTTGGTACCATACTTAGAGCGGCCCTGCTTGCGCCCATTAACACCTTGGGTGTCAAGGGTGCCACGCACAATGTGGTAACGCACACCCGGAAGATCCTTAACACGACCACCGCGAATGAGTACCACCGAGTGTTCCTGGAGGTTATGGCCCTCACCGGGAATATAGGCGGTCACTTCAATCTGGTTCGAGAGGCGCACACGCGCAATCTTACGCAGGGCGGAATTGGGCTTCTTGGGGGTTACCGTTGCTACCTTGGTACAGACGCCGCGCTTTTGCGGCGAACCCTTCCCACGGGTAAGCTTCCCTTTCAGTGAGTTGTAGGTAAAACGCAGTGCGGGCGCCTTAGTCTTCTTCTCAACAGGCTTCCGCGGCTTGCGAACGAGCTGATTAATCGTCGGCATCCACAACACTCCTACATCTGATCACAACTTGACAACAAGGATAGTAAGACAAAATAATATCCGGGCCCTAGATCTGGTCGTGGCTGTTGCCACGCCTTAGAGTAGGCCGGTTTGGCACACAGAATATACATAGCGCACGTTTTGCGTGCGACGATACAGGAGTATAGCACCGTGTTGCAGGGTTGTCAACTGTTGACGTAGCCCAAAGCTTTAGGCAAAGATGTGATGATACTGGTAGAATAGCGACAGGGATTAAGGAGGGCATATGGCTGCAAACAAGAATGTCCGCCCGCGTCTGCTGGCGGTTTTAGCTCATCCTGATGATGAGAGTTTTGGCGCGGGGGGCACGTTGGCGCGTTATGCGTGGATGGGGGCACAGGTTGATCTGATCTGTGCAACAGGTGGCGAAGAGGGGGCAGCGGAGGATCGCTACTTGGTAGGCTATAGTTCACTGGCAGAGCGGCGTGCTGCCGAGTTGCAGTGTGCAGCTCAGGCATTGGGGTTGCAGCATGTGATTCGTTTGGACTACCGGGATTCGGGGATGGCAGGCACCCCAGCAAACCAGCATCCACAAGCCTTAGTGTCCCAACCACTTGCAACGGTCGTTGGGCGCTTAGTGGTACTCATACGGCAACTGCGCCCGCATGTCGTGATCACCTTCGATCCGATTGGGGGCTATCGCCACCCAGATCATATTGCGATCCATGAAGCCACAGTAGCGGCCTTTCATGCTGCGGGTGATCCAGCCTATCATAGCGAGGCTTTGCTCCCGTGGCAACCACAAAAACTCTACTATCAAACCTTTCCACGCCAGTTGTTGCGTACTGTTGTACGCCTCATGCCCTTCTTCGGCTATGATCCGCGCCGTTTCGGACGCAACAACGATGTTGATCTAGCGGCCTTGGCTAACGTAGATTTTCCGGTGCATGCACGGATTGACACCCTTGCCGTTATGGAAGCACGTATTGCTGCCGGGCGTTGCCATGCCAGCCAAGGGGGCGAAGGTTTCGCCCGCAGCCCCTGGGCACGTCTGATCCGCACCGTAGGCTTAGCCAGTGTTGAAACCTTCATGCGGGCCTACCCTGAAGCGCCCCCTGGTTTGCGCGAAGATGATCTCTTGGCGGGGGTTCGTTGGTAGCAGTGGGTGGTGCAATGCTCCACAGAAACCTAGAGCAATAACGCAATCCCGATAATCACCAGCGCGAGTAGAACGATCACTATCGTGATGATTACCAAAGGATGCCCTTGTTCAACCCGCTGTTGTTTGCTATAGGGTTTCAGATCAACATCAAGGAGGCTGCTGTAAGCACGTAGGGTGTAGCGCAATTCGGCGCGCGGAACATAGCCAAACTCCTCTTGCTCAATTGCCTGAAGAAACTCCCAACGCACACCACAGGCTTGGGCAGCGTCGTGGAGGCTGAGGCCGCGCTGCCGCCGAGCGGCGCTCAATTGGGCCCCCAGACGCGGCACCCGGCGCACTGGGGGCGCTTGGGTGCGTTGCTGCATTGGTGCAACTGACACAGAAGGATTATTCACCGGCGCATCAATGGCTGCCGGACGGGAACGCGATGCTACTGCATGAGTACGGCGTAGCACCGTCTCGATGCGTGCAATAAGCTGATTCTGGTTAAAGGGCTTGCCCATATAGTCATCGGCACCGCCAGTTAAGCCGCGCACGACATCATCATCGCCATCTTTGGCAGTGAGCATAATGATCGGAATGTTGGAACTGGAGCGAATTTGACGACAAAGATCCCATCCGCTCATCTCTGGCATCATGACATCAAGCAGAATCAGATCAGGCTGACGACGGGCCAACGCCAGCATCGCCTCATGAGCGCGTTGGAAGCTGGCCACTTCATAGCCCGCCCCGCCAAGTTGATATTCAAGCAGCCGACAGATCAGCGGCTCGTCGTCAATGACCATGATGTGGGCGTTCATAGAACCTTCCTATCATGCACAAGCAACTCGGCAGCCCAATGGCGGTGCAGCGGGTGCTGTTCAGGGGCTAGGGCTTGGCTGGCAAGCCAAGCGCGGGCAGTTTGGCTATTTGGGCGCTTGCTGTGAGCTATCGCTCCCAAGCTGACGACGCAATGCCAGCGTAACAGCAGCGCGGCATTGCTCTCGGACGCAAGGACGGTAGCAAGACTGGTGATTGCTTCAGCACTGCTTGCTTCACGTAAAATCACGGCAGCCGCCAAACGCAATTGATCGGCTTCGTCATTCGCGGCGACAAGCTGGGCCACAATGGGCGCATCAGGATTTGTACGCCCAACATGCTGCAACATCTGGAGCCGCAAGGCTAACGGATCGCTCATATTGGTCAGTGGATCGCTCAAGCGCGGATCATCGGGATGTAGCGCGGCCAGCGCGGTATAAGCCTGGAAGCGCAACGGTGGGATGCTGGCCTCAAGGTATTCGTAGAGCAGAGTGAGATAGGCTGAACCTTCAAGCTGCAAGAGGGCAATCACGGCAGCAAGGCGTACATTAGGGGGCGTTGTAGGACTCTGGCTGACACGCACCAACAAGGGCGTACTATTCTGGTCGTGTAGCTCAGCTAGTTCTTCAATGCAGGCAATTGCCTCCACACTATCTTCACTCTGGATGGTGCGGAGCAGATAACCCAAGGCCGTACTATCACCAGCACGGGCCAAAGCACACTGCAAAGCGGTCTTGAGCAGTGGGGCCATGCGTTCGGCGCGCAAAGCCTGGCGCAGCGTCACCTCTGCTTCAGCATTGAGGGTGGGAGGTAGCAGCGTAGCCGCACTGTGACGCAACGTGACAGGAGCGTCCTCATCGGCAGCAATGACCACCAGCAGGGCGTAGGACTCCGTATCCGCAAGACGTGCCAATGCCCTCACAGCCGCCATACGGAGTTGCAGATCGCCAACAGGATCGCGCGCAAGCTGGCGGAAGAGCGGGAGAGCCATAGTATCGGAATGGTGCGCCAACACGTCAACAAGCTGTATCTGAAGCAACGGCTCATCAGCACCCAAAGCCAAACGCTCACGCAGCACATCGCGGCTACGCTGATCGCTGCCCAAGATTTCCAGTGCAAGCCAGTGCAGTTCCAAACGCAGATCGGGATTAGCAAGCAGCCGATCCAATTCGCACCCCGGATCGCTCAGATGCCCCAAGGCATGAAGTAAGGCCCGCGCAACTTCATGCCGCAGCTCGTCGGCTAACGCTTGACGCACCATAGCCAACACTGGTTCGTGCAGTTGCACTACTGCGCCAAGCTGCACCAGCGCAGCCGCAGCGGCGCAGGCCAAACGAATGGCATGGCGTTCGGCCAACTCATCCAAACAACTAGGCGGATCAGCCAAGGTTTGGCCCTCAGCAAGCGCATCAAACAGCTTGATCTGAACATGCTCCGGCAGATCAAGTTGTGGCCAGACACTGCCGGGGTTATCGTTCAGGCTCGGAACCGCCCGCAACCAAGCCTCGCGGAGCAACGGTATCATACGAGGACTCAGCATGGCCCGCAGCGCCGCGAGTGCCACTGGTGCGCCACTCTGCCCCAAGGCAGCGATGATGATCTCACCCAAACGGGGATCGCTGGCCTTACGCCGTAGCCCTGCAACGAGCGCTTCAGCCGCCGCATCGCAGCAGGTGGGACGTTGCGCCAACTCACCCAAGGCTCCCGCCACTGCCCGGCGCAACAGTGGGGCCGTCGGGCCACACAGCAGGTGGGCCAACTCCGGCAGTGCTGCTACAATCCCTTTACGCCCAAGTTGCCATGCTACTGCGGCCCGCAGTGCTCCTGGAAGCTCGGTGGTAGCCAAGAGCCGCCGCAAGACCAGGGCATCACCAGAGCTACGTGCAGCGACGTGATCCAAAGCCTGCAAGCAAAGATCAAGCGGCAATTGATTGGCAACCGTAGCCCGCAGCAACAGTGCCGTGCCACCCTGGTGGGCGATGCTCGCCAAGGCATCAAGGAGTGCACGCTGACGCGCTACATCATCATCTGGCTGGGCCAACATGCGCCCAAAGGCGGCTAAAGCCACAGCGGGTTTGGCGTGGGCCAAAACAGCCAAGGCAGCCTGCCGCACCAGCGGATCGGCATCATAGACCGCTTGCTCAACCATGGGCAGACTATCCACCACCACAACTGCGAGGGCGCGCAACTCGGCGGGCAAGCGCACATCGGCCAGCAGCAAGGCCGCCACTGCTGAACGTCGTTCGCCCGCAGTCTGATCAGCCAGTAAGTGTTCGATAGCGCGACGCAAGGGCTGTTTGGCCAGCAGAGCCCGCGCCTCGCCACCTCCAACAGCGGCAAGATAGGCCCGTGCCGCGAGAGCCAGCGCATCAGCATTGACAGGCACAGCCTGCAACTGCATCAATTCAGAGGGGGCCAACACCAGACTATCCACCACCGTCCAACGCAAACCCGCCGTCGTCTGCGGATGATCAATCAAGCTCAACCAGAGTTGACGGGAATGAGGCAACACCCGCACAACATCATTGAGCAGCGCCAAGCTCCGCAATTCATCAACATGGCTCGCTGCGGCCAACAACGCTGGCAGCACCGGCACAAGCTCATGCAGCAGACTCCGCGTAGATGCGGGCAGATTGGGATCAAGCAAATATTCCACTAACCGTAGACCATACTCAGGGGCATAGTCGGGGTAGGCCCGTGTACAAGCAACCAACACCCGTAGCTGTAACTCTTCAGGGCCACGCTGCCACAGCAGATCCTGCAACGCGCACGGATCTTGCAGTAACCCTAAGGTCAAAGGAGCCACCGCTACCTGATCGTGGAGCGGGAGATCGGCTAGAGCTTCAAGCGCTTCCCCACCCGCAAAACCGCGTGCCAAACGATAATGGCGCAGCAACGCCCGCCCAATCGTCAACCCAGTCCAATAGAGGCGCGAGCGTACGTTGGGCTGGGTTTCAGAGGGATCAGCCTGCGCCAATAGACGTTGTTCTTCAATCAACGGTTGGATGAGCGCAAAGGCGTGAGCATAGAGCTGCGCACGGGAACTTGGCAAGCCACCGAGCGGATAGGTGAGGGCCATGAGGGCGAGATCGGCGAGGCTCGGTTGGGGATCAAAACCCGGCAAGGTTACCAGATCAGCCAGCGACACATTGGTAGCATGTTCAGGCAACAGGTGCGCTAACAACACAGCTACAGCAGTAGTTACAGGCTTAGAGCTATGCAACGTATCAAGCAGCGGCCAAGCTTCATCAGGCGGCAGTGCAATCACAAAGCGCAACGCGGGCCAATGCACAGCGGTAGTGTGTAAAAATTGCTGCCAGATTTCGCGCCGCACCGGGGGCAATAATTCCCAGTTATCAAAGAGCAACACCCCTGGATGCTTGCCATTGGCATAGCTACTCGGCAAGCCTACATGGTTCATCAACGCCGCCAGCACATCATAGGGCGAACGAGTAGCTACATCCATCTCTTGCAGCGGCACATAGAGCGTTGGGGCATCATCGTTGGACTGAGCCCAATGAACCAACGTCTGCATCAACGCCAAGCTGCGCCCACTTGCAGGCGGCCCATAGAGCGCCAACGAGTTTTGAGTCGCCCGGATTGCCGCCGCATCAGGCAGCGGCGCAAGACCCAATGGCAGATCAAGCAGTTGCTTCAACAACTGGCTCACCGGCTCATGGGCCAGTTGAGCCCTCAATCTTGTGCGATAACGTTGCGCCACGCGCTTACGTGGCAAGAATGGTAGTTGGCTCAAACTTAGCATAAGTGGCTCCCCGATCACGACAGGCATAACAAGACCTGCATGCATGCGAACGGGAGTTGTAGCCTTGATGGTTGAACAGGAGATTACAGGAGGGTGACGGAGTAGCGGTATACTTTTTGTCCCCTTGACAAAAACACCCGTCTGGGCGTATAATCCACCTAAGTGTCACATGTACAATAGGCCGTGCGGCTTGTTTCCGCAGGACACTTCGTGTCACTACGACACGAAAACAAGTCGCACGGTTTTTCTTCTCGCTTGTATTAGTGTTCTTTAGACACTAAAAAGGTTACACCAATGGCGCTTCAGCTCTACCACGATACCGGCACAACCGCCGCGAACTTGGTTGCAGAAATTACGGCTCTACGCACGCAACGGCAGGCGGTGATCCTTGCCCACAACTATGAGTATGGCGAAATTCAAGACCTCGCCGACTATGTGGGTGATTCGCTGGGCATGGCTCAATATGCAGCCCAAACCGCTGCACCTGTTTTGGTTGTCTGTGGGGTGCATTTTATGGCCGAAACAGCCGCGATTCTTTCGCCAGAAAAGACCGTGCTTATCCCCGATCCAGAGGCTGGTTGCTCGCTTGCCGCTTCGATTGATGCCGAGCAGTTGCGCGCTTGGAAGGCTGAACATCCCGGTGCAGTCGTCGTTAGTTATGTAAACACATCTGCCGAAGTCAAGGCTGAAAGTGACTATTGCTGCACCTCCGGCAACGCTGAACGGGTCATTCGCGCTATTCCTGAAGATCGGCAGATTCTCTTTCTCCCCGATATGTTCTTGGGCAGCTATTTGCGCCAGCAGACCGGGCGCGCCATGGAGATCTGGGCGGGCGAATGTCACGTCCATGCGGCTATTCGCCCCACTATGGTTGAACAGCAGCGCAGCGCCCATCCCAAGGCTGAGTTTCTCATTCATCCCGAATGTGGCTGTGTCAGCAGCACGATGCACTACCTTGCCACCGGCAAGATCAGCGCCGATGGTACCCATATTCTCTCCACTGAGGGTATGATCAGACACGCCGCCGCCAGCAACGCTTCGCAGTTTGTTATCGCCACTGAGATCGGCGTACTCCACCGCATGCGTAAGGCCAACCCCGAGAAAGAGTTTTTGCCCATTGATGAATCGATTAGCTGTAAATACATGAAGCTGATTACACTCGAAAAGGTACGCAATAGCCTGCGCGATCTCACCCATGTGGTCAGCGTTGAACCCGCTTTGGCTGCCCGCGCTCGTGGTGCGATTGAGCGGATGATTGCGCTATAGGGATGGTTCGTGGCGGCTTTGCAGTTTGCGAGGACGCGAAGATACGAAGATGCGAAGCTCTCCGCCTCGCGCATCCTCGCAAGATTGTAAAGTGACCTTTCGCTCTTCTGAAACCATCCCTGTAAACTAGAAAGTCACCCCATGCTTTCCCCCCATGCCCCACGCTACGCGCTCGATCCCTTACCCCAACCAGTCACCACCCGCTCTAGCACCATTCTGGTATTGGGCGCTGGAGCGGCAGGTTTGAGCGCAGCCTTGGCAGCCGCCGCGTCTGCCGATGTGTTCGTCTTGGCGCGTGGCGATCTGCCTGCGAGCAACTCTGCGCTGGCCCAAGGTGGCATCGCAGCCGCCCTCGATCCCTCCGATACTCCTGCGGCCCATATTGCCGATACACTCATCGCTGGCGCGGGGCTCTGCGATGAAGCTGCGGTGACGACGCTGGCCTATAGCGCCCCGGCCCTCATGCGCGAATTGGCCGCCGCTGGGGTTCCCTTCGCCCGTCATGGCAACGACCAGTTTGCCCTTGGTTTGGAAGGTGGCCACGCGACCCGCCGCATCCTGCATGTTGGTGATGCCACTGGTCTCGCTGTCACCGGCATGCTGCTCGCCGCTGCCCAAGCGCATCCACGCATTACCCTGCTGGCCGGTTGGCAAGCAGCCGATCTGCTTGATGCCAACGGACAGATCATTGGGCTCCTCGCCCGCGCCCCCGATGGCCAGTGGCATCACCTGCTTGCCCAAGCCACCATCATTGCCAGTGGCGGTGCAGGTGCGCTCTATGGCCTCACCAGCAACCAGCCGACCGCCCTCGGTGAAGGGATTGCCATGGCCTATCGGGCTGGGGCCGAGGTGGCCGATATGGAGTTTATCCAGTTTCATCCCACCGTCTACCAGACGCAGAGCGGCGCAGGCTTCCTAATCAGCGAAGCAACCCGAGGTGAAGGTGCGATCTTGCGGACACCCGCAGGCGGACGCTTTATGCCCGCCTATGATCCCCGTGCCGAATTGGCCCCCCGTGACATTGTGACTCGCGGGATCTATGCGGCAATGAGTCGTGCGGCGAGCGACCACGTTCTCCTTGATCTGACCCACCTGCCTCGCACTGTGATCGAAGCCCACTTCCCTACCATTTGCGCCCGTCTGCGCAGCGAAGGGCTTGATCCTGCCACGAAGCCCATTCCGGTCGCCCCTGCAGCTCACTACCTCATGGGCGGCATCCGCACCAATCTTGACGGAGCCACCAATCTGCCCGGCCTCTTTGCTGCCGGCGAAGCGGCATGCACCGGCGTGCATGGCGCCAATCGCCTCGCATCCAACTCGCTGCTCGAATGTCTCGTCTTTGGACGGCGGGCTGGCCTTGCGGCCTTGCATACAACCCAGGCACTGCCTAAACCAAAGCTACACAGCACCAGCGCCCCGCATCCAAGCTTGCAGCCGCCCACCGCCTGGCGAGAACAACTCGCTGCCCTCATGCACCACGCTGCTGGCCCACTCCGCGACGGTGCTAATCTACGCGCAGGTAGCGAAACATTAAGTCCATGGCCGCTGCAAGCAAGCCCCGAACATCCTGAGTACCTGACTGCCGCCAATGCAACCCTTGTGGCCCGTATGATCCTCACTGCCGCCCTCTACCGCCAAGAGAGCCGCGGGGGCCACTTTCGTAGCGACTTCCCCCAAGCCCATACCCATTGGCAGCAGCACAGCATCCTTCGCAACGGACGCAAAGCTTCCCGTGTTCATCTGCTACACCCCGACCCAACGCTAGCCCACGCCGCTGATTAGAGTTTAGAGGCTGTCTGAAAAGTCTATGGGCTGGCACTGGAGTGCCGGCTAAAGCCGGCACTCCAACGTGTGTCCTCAGGCTTTTCAGACAGCTTCTTAGGAAAGGATGGGGCTACGCCCCAAACCCCGCTTGTTGTTCCGTGTTGGCGGCTTCGCCGCCAACACGGAACAACAAAGCACCATCCCCGGATAAATTCATGCATGAACTGCCACCAGACCTGATCAAAACCATCGTTAGCCAAGCGCTCGCTGAAGATATTGGGACTGGCGACCTCACGACGCTCAATGCCATTCCGTCTACGGCCCAGGCTGAAGCCCAGTTTGTCTTCCGCGAGCCAGGAGTGGTGTGCGGGTTGCCTCTGGTAGAGGCCGTCTTCGCGGCCCTCGCTGCAAACCTCGTTGTCACGCGCACCATCGCTGAGGGTAGCAAGGCCACAGCGGGCCAAACGGTTGCTACAGTGGCAGGCCCAGCCCGTGGCATCCTCACTGGTGAACGGGTAGCCCTCAACCTCTTCCAACGACTCAGCGGCATCGCCACCCTTGCCGCCAACTATGTCGCTGCTGTCGCAGCTACCCCCGCTCGCATCCTCGATACGCGCAAGACCACCCCCGGCCTGCGGGTACTCGAAAAGTATGCCGTGCGCATGGGCGGGGCCACCAACCATCGCTTTGGGCTCTACGACGGCGTGATGCTCAAAGATAACCATCTCGCCATCTTGTCCCAACAGGGCATTGACCTGACTAGCGCCATTCAAGACCTACGCACCCGCGTCGGCCCAATGGTCTGCATCGAAGTCGAAGTCGAGAGTGCTGCCGCCGCCGCCCAAGCTGCCGCCGCTGGTGCCGATATGATCCTGCTCGACAATATGCACCCCGCACAACTGCGCGAAGCTGTCGTTGCAATTGCCGGACGTGCCCGCTGCGAAGCCAGTGGCGGTATCACCCTAGACAATATCCACGCCATCGCCACAAGCGGCGTAGACTATATCAGCATCGGAGCGCTCACCCACAGCGCCCGGGCGCTTGATATTGGCCTTGATGCGATTGCAGATTGTAGATTGTAGATTGTAGATTGCCGAACAAGGCGTCGCAATTGCCAGCGCAACAAAATTTGCATCATCCTAAAACCTATGCTATAATCCTCAGCGAGTTGAGGACGTGGCCCCATCGTCTAGCGGCCTAGGACGCCACCCTCTCAAGGTGGAGATCGCGGGTTCGAATCCCGCTGGGGTCACCAAATGAGCATCACGGGCCCGTGGTGTAGCGGTTAACATGCAGCCCTGTCAAGGCTGAGATCGCGGGTTCGAACCCCGTCGGGCCCGCCACAAGGCGGCAGCAAAGCTCACGTTCACGTGGGCTTTGTTGATTCATGGAGTCTGCTGTGTCCTCCTCCTTCCCGCACCTCACCTATCTTGTGCCCGCCCAACATAACGGCGTCCCTCTCGTTGAGCTTGCCTACAACCTAGCGGGCGAGCGGGGCCGCTTGGCGGCTGAACGCGGCGGCGCTTGGCTCGATAACCGCCGTCTCACCGATCCCCAGCACATCCTAAACGCCCATACCACCCTTGTGCTGCGCTTTCCGCCTGAGCAGGGTTACGATCACGTTGAACTAAACGCCAACCATCTGGCTTTTGAAGATGAATGGCTGCTGGTGCTGCATAAACCTGCGGGTTGGTATGTCAATGCGGTGCCGTGGGATACCTACGGCACCATTGTGGCTGCACTGCACCGCTTCCTCAGTGTCCGCGACGGGGTTGCCCCACCACTCCATCTTGCCCACCGGCTCGACCGTGATACCACTGGTCTGCTGCTCCTAAGCAAGCATCCCGCCGCAAATGGGCCGCTGCAAGCCGCCTTTAGCCAGCAGCAGGTCTATAAGCGCTACCGCTGCCACTGTGCTGGCCTGCCTCCTTGGCAAGCCTATGAGTTGCGTACCGGCCATGGGCGCTCGGCCCACGGACGCTGGCGCATCTATCCGTTAGAAGAGGTAGGTCACCAATTGCCCCAATGCGGCGGACGGGTGCGCTTGGCCCATACAAGCTTCAGTGTCAAGGCCCAGTTCACCCAGAGTGCCCTCGTGTGTGCCTATCCCCACACTGGGCGCACCCATCAGATCCGCTTGCATATGGCAAGCCTTGGACTACCACTGCTGGGCGATACGCGCTATGGTGGCCCCGACCACTATCAAGGGCAACCCCTCAGCGGCCACCTCCTGCATGCCGCCGAACTAAGCCTCAAGCATCCCATCACCGGCGCAACCCTAACCTTGACCAGCCCCTTGCCTCCAAGGGTCGGCTGGTTGCAAAGGAACACCTAATGCGATAGCCGATAGCCGATAGCTGAAAGCCGAACATGGCGTCCCAATGTGCTAGGTTGTCATTGAGCATGCGGCATGTTCAACAAGAATTGGCGGAATCTATGAGCGAAGCTACCCAACTACCCACCCAGCAGCAGCGCGTCGGACGGCGCTTAGGACTTGAACCCTACTACACCGTCACAGCCCAAGATAGCGCACAACTCGAACTCACATCGCGCCCAGAGGTCAACCGAACCATGGCGCTCACCACCATAGGCATTGGCACAACGCTGGTAATCTTGGGTCTCAGCCTTGCCATCAGCGGCATCGCAAGTGCAATCGCTGGCGCAGGTTTTGGTGTCGCGGCCATTGCCGCCGTGCTTGCCGGACTGATCGGCGGATTTGGTTACCAACGCATCATTGGCGGCTACGCAATCCTCACCACCCACAACCGCATCACCTGTGATCGCAATGCTGGTACCATCACCTTCTGGCAAGACAGCAAGATCGGACGTGCCCGCGAACAGCGGATCTTCTTCGCCCAGATCAACGGCCTGCGCCTGCGCCGTCGCCCCCTCGCCGTAGGCTGGCCACTCCGCCGCATCACCCCCATTGTCGCCCTCGAACTGACCATCAATGATCAAATCTGGGTCATTGACAGCGCCAACGACCCTGAAGCCCTGCGTCCAGCCGCCGAAGGGTTTGCGCGTATGCTTGATCGGCCCTTGCAGAGTGCATGAGGCGAAGACGCAAAGGCGCGAAGACGCGAGGACGCGAGGACGCGAGGACGCGAGGACGCGAGGATGCGAGGACGCGAGGACGCCAAGACGCCAAGACGCCAAGACGCGAAGATGCGAAGATGCGAGGGCTTGCGCCTCCTCGCCTCCTCGCCTCACGCATCCTCAAAGCGAAGGAGGCGAGGGCTTGCGCCTCCTCGCCTCCTCGCCTCACGCATCCTCAAAGCGAAGGAGGCGAGGGCTTGCGCCTCCTCGCCTCACGCATCCTCACAGCCCACCACTAGCTCATGGTACCGGCTGGCGCGACTCAGGGTAGACAATCCCTGCCTCAATGCCCCACTGATACCAGTTATTTACAAAGTCGGGCATCGAGAGGAAAATACCTATCGCACCAGTGACCCCACAGAGCCACGCGAACCAGAAGGCCCAAAGGTGGATCGAGTAGGCATTCGCATTGAAGCCCATGCACCAGCGCCAGAAGAGTTGGGCGCGCTCGGTACCCGTACCAGGTGCCTGCATCTCGTCCCACTCCTCGTGGGCCGCATACTTCTCAAGCGCCCAGATCGTCCCGGCGTGCATTGCCAGCAGCACTGTCGAACCAAGCAGGAAGAAGATCGAGAGCATGTGGAACGGATTGTAGTAGAAGTTTCCGTAGCGCACACTCACATTGTTCGTCCAGTCGAGCAGCGCCTTGAGGCCGTGGGGCGGCGCTTCCGACCAGTCACCCATCCACATCGGGCGAATGATGTAGATCACAAGGTAGAGAATGATCGCACCCGTGAAGCCATAGGCCAAATAGGGCTTGATCCCCAAGGTACGCGCCCGCGTAAGCAGGAACATGAACCACGCAAGAATCGAGATGGTCAAAAAGAAGGTGGTAATCAACCACCAGCCACCCTGCTGCAACGGCGGGAAGGAGAGGCCATAGAAAGAGGGTGGTGGATCAATCTGGAGTACGAAGAAATACTTCGCAAACGCAATCGGGTTCCAATTGACCTGTGCAGCCATCACGGCCAGCCAAATGAATGTAAAGAGACCACCCGTAATGTAGGCAAAGACATTCCAGAAGCCCAAGTAGGTCGGGCCAATCTGGCTATCCATGCCAAAGTTCTCAAGGATCGGCAACTCAACCGCTTTACCGATGCGTCCCTTCGCTCCAGGCCCCAGTTCAAGATCAGTGGGGATCGGGTTCATCGTCGCCATAAGCTCGCTCCATACTTGATGAAGGGGGCATAGGGGCAACTACTGCCCCTCACCACATCCTAAACCAATCGTCTACACTCCGCTCCACCAAGGTAGCGTATTCCAGAAGTTCCAGAAACTCACCCAGTCATTTACGACCCAACCCGACAAGAGGATGCAGAGGTTGGCCGAGAGCACCCCACCACACGCGAAGACGAAACCGAGGCGATGGATGCCCGATTCGCCAATCGAGTAGATGATGGCATCGCGGAAGAAGATATTCTCGATGTCGCCACCTTCAGGCCCACGGTACTGTGCTGCACTCAGGATCAGCGAACCGTGGCAGGCCAGCAACCATGTCGAACCAAAGAGACCGCAGATGCCAATGGCGTGGAAGGGATTGTAGAAGAAATTGTTGTAGCGATAGCCAAAGTTAGACACCCAGTCCAAGTGTGGCATCACGCCCAAGACAAAACCTTCGTGCCACATGCCCATAGCGATGGGACGAATAATTTGGAGCGTACACCATGCCGAGAAGACAACCCCATAGGCAACCGCAATGTGGTAGCCCATGTTCAGCTTCATGCTAATGTCAACCTGGCGCATAAACCAGCCAAAAAAGGCAATCGTGGCAAAGAGTACCGTCATCTGCCAGAGAAAACCTGGCTGCCCCGAACCAACCAAGGCTAATCCGACCTCGGCGGGCGGGGGGTCGATCCGTCCGGCAAAGAAGTTCTGAGCGAGCGAATAGGGCCCACGTACAACTGTTGCGTAGAGGTAGAAATAGACGCCGAAAATGATGCCTAACACCGACACAAAGCCCCAAAAACCGACATAGAAGGGGCCGACCCAGAAATCGAAGGGATCATACTTGAACAGAGAACTAAACGTGGTGCGACCTTTGATCTTGTACTCCGGCTCCATCTCCTCAATGGTGCGACCCCCAGGCACACGCGTTGCGCGTGCCCCATCAACGACAGTGAAGCCAAAATCGGGGAAACGCGGATCCTTTGCTTTGGTACCGCTCATAGCGGGCTCCCTTTCCAGACGACTCGGCGGACGGGACTATCTGACCCTCGTCAGGGGACATACTAGGGGCTTTGTTGCAAGAAGGCAAAAAGATGCAACGCTCACGGAAAGTATAATACGCCACAATATCGTTGTCAAGCAATGATGTTGTGCCCAATTTCTGCACCGCAAAGCGTAAAATAGGCGTATCTAGCCCTTTAGCCTTGCTTAAACCTCTGCCCCTTTCGTTGCATATAGACAACTTAAGCAAGCCACAGCCTTGCCTATGTTGGCGAAGCCTCGCCAAAAAACCTCCATTTTGTTCCGTGTTGGCGGCGAAGCCGCCAACACGGAACAAAATGGAGGTTGGGGCTTGCCCCAATCCCCGCCGCAAGGCTTAACGTAAAGTACGCCACACGACTAGCCCTAGTAACAGACTAACCCCCAGGCTCAAGCCTAAGACCATCTGAGCGCCCGCTGGCGGGCCCCATTCGCTCAGTACGATGCCCATGGCCGGTGGGATCAACGCCCCACCCCAGTTGCCAATCCCTAAGGCTAGTGAGGTTGCCGCTCCCCGCCCCTTCGTCACCGACGCAACCAGAGCCATAATGGTCGGGAAGATTGGCCCCCCCGCCAAGCCGATGATCAGCAAGGCAAAAACGGAACGTGGCGCATCGCCAATGCTCAACGCAAAAAGTATTGCCCCGCTGAGCAGCAGGGTGCCTGCCATCCCCAAGAGTTTCAGCGCACTCAAACGCAAACCCAAGAGCGCCCCCAAGCCTCGCCCCAGCGTCAGGGCCAACCAAAACCCCGAGAGCGCAAAGGCTGCATGCTCAGGTGTCATAGCTGCGCCACGCTCCAAATAGACCGCCGCCCAGCCGCCGATGGCGATCTCGGTGCCACTATAGACCAACAGCATCAAGCCTAGCAACACCACCAAGCTCCAGGGTGGGGTAGCACTACCCATTGGTACCGTATTCCCGCCCGACGCAGTCTCGGCTGCGCGGCTAATCAGCGGCAACAAGAGCAGCAACAGCCCGGCACCAACCCACAGCGCCAGCAGCGACGATCCGCCTCGTGCTTGGCTCCAACCCGCGATCAGGGGGCCAATGATTGATCCTACGCCAAAGAAGAGGTTGACCAAATTCAGGGCAGAAGCACCACGCGGCCCAAAGAGGCGCGGAATGAGGACACTCCCCGCCGCCAAGATCGCCCCAAAGCCGACACCCCCTAGCAGCGCAAAACTCAACAGGCTGATCAGACTGCGACTCAGGCTCTCGCCCAGAATGCCGCTGCCCATACAACATGCCCCCAGCGCCAGCAGGGTACGCTGACCATAGCGACTACTCAGGTGCGGGGCAAACAACTGGACAATGACCGTCCCAATTGAGAAGGACGTAAAAATACTGCCCACCAGGGCCACATCTTGGGCAATATTCAGCGCCAACGCGGTCATGTTGGGCCCAATCGCGGCAAGCGCCAAACCAGCCGCGAAATAGACCGCACACATCAGGATGAGCGTGCCTACAGCATTGAACCGAGGCATCTCAAGAGACCTGAGCGGTCGGACGCCGCGCCGTCCGCGCTGCTCGCCGTAGATCAATCTGCTCTGCATAGAGCCCACTGATCCGGCGCGCAATCGTCCCCCAGCCAAACTCCGCCGCACGAGCCCGCGCTGCATCCCGTAGCCGTGCCGCTTCATCTGGATGATCGAGCAGATGCGCCAGCAGATGCGCCAGTGCCTGATGATCATCAACCGGAAAGAGCAGACCACTACGACCATCCTCAATCGTCAGCGCCAGCCCACCTGCTTTTGAGGCGACGACTGCCGCACCAGCGGCCATCGCTTCCAAGGCAACCATCCCAAACGACTCATAGTGTGAGGGCACCGCAACCACAGCAGCAGCAGCAAAGTAGGCAGGCAATAGATCCTGACCTTGTGCGCCAACAAAGCGCACCCGTTCCGCCACCCCCAACTCACGGCGGAGTGCATCAAGCCGTCGCTGCTCACTATTCCAAGCGTGGGGCCGATCTTCTGGCTCACCACCCACCAACAGTACCTTGAGTTGCGCGGCCCACGGTTGCTCATTGGCTTGCAGGAGCGCCAGCGCCCGAATGAGCGCATCCATGCCCTTCAGCGGCTCCATACGGCCCACACAGAGCAAGAGCCGCTCATTTGTAGGCAAGTCCAAGCGTGCCCGCGCAAGCGCCTGATCCATAGGCTGGAAACGATTGAGATCAACCCCACACGGGATCACCCGAATCCACTCCGCATCTGCGCCATAATTCCACACCATCTGCGCCCGGTCGAGGGGTGTAGCCGCTACAACTGCATCCACTTCGTGCATCAAACGCCGCTCCAGCGCAATCCGCACACTGCTCTCCGTCTCCTCTTTGGAACGAGCCACACTATTCTTCATCGCGCCCAGCGTATGGAACATATGCACTACTGGCGTATCCCAACTACGCCGCAAACGCAGCGCCGCCTCACCCGAAAGCCAGTAATGGCTGTGAATGACATCGTAGGCAATATCTTCACCATCAGCAAAACAGCGCACACGATTCACAAATTCTGGTAGATAAGTCAAGATCCAATTTTTATCATACGGTGCAGCCGGCCCCGCATGCAAGTTGATCACCCGCACCCCACAAGCAATGGGCTGAATTGTCGGCAACGAGCGTTGTTGCGTTCGCGTAAAAATGTCTACCGGAATGCCACGGCCCCCCAACTCACGCGCCAATTCACGCACATAGACATTCATCCCTCCCGCCTCTTTACCCCCCAATGTGGCCAGAGGACTACTATGCACACTGATCATTGCCACTCGCACAGCGCAATTTCTCCTTAGAGGCTGTCTGAAAAGCTCGTGGGTACGTGCTGGAGTGCCGGCTTTAGCCGGCTAAAGCCGGCACTCCAGTGCGTGCCCACCAGTTTTTCAGACAGCTTTTTTGTTTACTTTTCACACAAAAAGAGGCGGGTACTCCCCGCCTCGCCCCAAGCACCCAGCTAATCCGCCAAGCGATAGCGCAGGAGGGCTAAAATGGCATAAAAACCTTGACTGGGCTTCATCTTCTTCCCCTCTTCGTAGGTGCGCCCAATGTAGCTGATCGGTACCTCAAGAATACGATAGCCCCGCTTGAGTACCTTTGCGGTAATCTCAGGCTCGAGCCGAAAATCGTTGCTCTCGAGCCTGAGATTACGAATGATCTCGGTACGCATCACCTTGTAACAGGTCTCCATATCCGAAATCCAGCAGTTGAAGAGAAAGTTGGTCAGAAAGGTCAGCCCCTTATTGCCTAGCGCATTCCAAAAATACATGCCCGTATGACTGCCCATAAAACGGCTGCCATAGACCACATCAACCCGTTTCTTGACGATTGGTTCAACGAGGGCATAGTAGTCATTCGGATCATACTCCAGATCGGCATCTTGAATGATCGTGATCTCACCACGCGCATGGGCCAAGCCACTGCGTACGGCAGCACCTTTGCCACGATTGACTGGATGGCTGATCACCTTCAATTGCGGATTACGCAAAGCTTCTTCACGCAGCACCCGGAGTGTCTCATCAGAGGAGTGGTCATCAACAGCGATGATCTCCTTCTCATAGTTAACCGCATAGACCCGCTCGAGGATCTGTGGGAGCGTTTCTGCCTCGTTGTAGCAGGGCATAATGATCGAGAGAAGGGGACGTTGCATAAGTTTAGTACCGTTGTAGAGTATAAAGGCAAGGCTGTGCCTGACGATAGCATACCTTGGGGGAGGATACGTGGATGCGAGGACGCGAAGCCTTCGCCTCTTCGCCTCACGCATCCTCGCAAGCAACCTTCGGCTTTTCTGAAACCTTCTCTTGGTTACAAACCATCTTGCAGACACAAAACGCGGAGATTGTACCAGAGCATGAGATGAGCGTCAATGTTACCGTAACCCCAGAACGGCACAAATCAAGCTACCATGTGCAACCAAACACGCTATAATATAGTCGTATCACTCAGAGCAATCAATAGGCAAGGGAGGGTTCATGTTTACCCATGTTGACCATATCGGGCTTGCGGTTCACGATGTCGAAGCAGGTATCGCCTTCTACACCCAAGCATTTGGGATCACCGAATGGGAACGCATCAGTCTGCCTGATCGCCACATGGCGGTGGGGGTGGCTCGCTTGGGCGAGACGCTGATTGAACTGATTGCCCCCACTTCCGAAGAGGCCGCCTTTGCCAAATTCCTGCGTGACAAGGGGCCGGGCGTGCATCATATTGCCTATCGCGTTGATGATATCGTTGCCGCGCTCGCTGAACTACAATCCCGTGGCGTGCCCCTGATTGATAAGACGCCTCGTCCCGGCATCCACAACACACTCATCGCCTTTATTCACCCTAAGGCTGGTGGTCAAGGCGTACTCACCGAGTTGGTGCAACACCAAGATCATTAGGGAAGGTTTGTAAGCACTTTACAGCTTACGAGGACGCGAGGACGCGAGGACGCGAAGCTCGCGCCTCTTCGCCTCACGCATCCTCGAACATCTGAAATCTTTCCTTAGCAGCACGTAGATCCTATGTCACTCGATGAACACGAGTACCGGCGGCTCCTCTGTAGTATGAGCCTAGGCTATACGGCCTACCATGTTTGGGCGCTCCAAGCACGCCGCGAGCGCAAGTTTAATATTGCCCGCCTCCTGGCTGCTGCTAGTAGCGTGAAGCGTATCCGCGCTGAATTGGCCTTCCGCGCCCTTGGTGAAGTAGGTAAAACCTCTGATAATGTCGCCCGTGCCTTGGCTGGCCTTGAACCGGAAAGCGTCGCAACCGGGCCAGTCACTGGTACGGGTGCCATTTCACGCGATCTGCTCAACCGTGCGGCCCGCGCCCTCGCCGAAGGCCGCGATCTGCTCGCCAGTGAACTAGACGATCTCTTTGTCTGTGGTGGCTGTGGTGAACTGATGGAGGGTCCAACCGACGCCTGTGCCATCTGTGGCACTGTCCGCGAGGGCTTTCAGAGCTTTCGTGCCGCTGAAGCAATGGGCAACCTTGGCCCCACATCCATCATGCGCCGCCTCGAACAATCCATCACTACGATCCATGCGCTGATGAGCGACATTGACGAAGAACTGCTTGCAGTGCGCGCCGTTGGGGGCTATTCGATCAAAGAACTGATTGGCCACCTCGCCGATACCGATGAGGTCTTCCGTGAACGCGCATGGCTCATTCTCGAACTTGATGAACCACGCCTGCCAGCCGCCCATCCACCCAAACTAGCCAAAGCGGAGGTCTATCGCACCCACCCCCTGGCCGATCTCTTTGAGCATTTCCAAAACAGCCGCCAACAGACCCTCGATCTCCTACGGGGCCTCACCGCTGCCGCTTGGCGGCGCACCGGCAACCATCCCATCTTTGGCATTGTGCCCCTCACCCACCAAGGCAATTGGGTAATCGAACACGAGCGCAGCCACCTCGTTGAGATGGCGCAACTCCGCCATGATCTGCTCCATCAGCACGATCAGTTCAATCCGCCGGTGCTTCCGCCGAATCTGGTCGCTGAGATTCTTGAGGGTGAGTAGGGGAAGGAGAACAGAGGAACGGAAGAACAGAGAACAGAGAACAGAGGAACGGAAGAACAGAACTTGACAGATCCATGCTGTTCCTCTGTTCCTTCGTTCTTCTGTTCTTCCCTCTGTTCCTCTAAAAATAACTACGCCCAAAGAGCCGCCGCAGGCGCTTGCGCGCCTCGGTGCGTAGCGCCCGGCCAAAGAGCGCGAAGAGGAAGAGCCCAATCAGCGTCAGTGGGCCTTGCTGTGGGCGTACCAGTTCGCGTAATGCCGCCGGATCACTCAATCCCAAGGGCGAACGGTCGCGCACCTCTACCCATAACGTGCCACGACACCACTCCCGCTCAACCCAAAAGAGTTCAGGCATACTACGCTGAAAAAAATAGTAGGCCGGATTGTACTCATAGAGATAATCGAAGAGTTCGCCAAATGGCTCCTCTGGCTCTTTCGGGTGGAGCACCAGCGTATCACCCACCAGATTGACATACCAGCGATGGAATGACCAGTGGAAGAGCCGTTCCGCCACCTCCGAAGGGCTTTGGATGTAGCCAGCCGCACATGTGCGCTCCAATTCACGCGCAAACTTCACTGGATCATCCATATGTTCAAGAATGTGCGAGCAGATGGCATAGGCAAACACCTGCTCACGGAAGGGCAAATGGTGTGCGTCGGCCACGACAAAAGGCCGATCAACCACTAGGTCGCCCCCCCGTTCACGGTTATCGCTCCCTAAGAAGCGATCCACCAGCACATCTGAACGTGGATTGGGATTATCACCACTGCCAATTTCAAGGACAAGACCAGTGCGTGGTGGGTTGAGCTTCTGGCGCATGGGTAGCTCCTCCAAAGTCGGTGGGCTGGCGATGGAGTGCCGGCTTCAGCCGGCTAAAGCCGGCACTCCACCGCGTGCCGCGTCATGTGGAACGGCACTAACACCCTTTTCAGACAGCCTCTCACATCCCTAGTTGAGATCATCACCCGACAGGCTATCGCGCAAGATCTCTAGGTTCTCGAGCGCCAAACCAGTCCCAATCGCAACACAAGAGGCGGGCTGATCGGCCACATAGCAGGGCACCCCGGTTACCTCAGTGAGCAATTCGTTGATCCGACGCAGCATCGCACCGCCGCCCGTCATCACCATGCCCTTATCAATGATGTCGGAAGAGAGTTCGGGGGGCGTCTCGACCAGCACAGCGCGCACCGCAGTCACAATCGCCTCAAGCGGCTCTTGGATCGCCTCAGTAATCTCGTTGGAGTCCACTTCGATGGTACGCGGCAACCCCGCCACTTGGTCACGCCCACGCACTTGGGTTGTAAGCGGGCGCTCCAGCGTCAAGGCCGAACCAATCTCGATCTTTACACTCTCGGCGGTGCGCTCACCGATCAACATGTTGTACTTACGCTTGATGTAGGCCGCTATCGCCTCATCGAAGCGATGGCCCCCAACCCGCACCGAGGTACTGACCACAATATCATTGAGCGAGATGACGGCCACTTCGGTAGTACCGCCGCCAATATCAATGATCAGATTGCCCGAAGGCTGGGCCACCGGAATATTGGCCCCAATTGCGGCAGCGAGCGGCTCGCGGATCAGATAGGCCCGCCCGGCCCCCGCCTCAAGGGCCGCACGGCGCACAGCACGCATCTCTACACTCGTCACCCCAGCAGGAATACAGATCATCACCTCAGGGCGGGCGACACGAAAACGCCCAGCCGACCGATTGATGAAATAGGTCAACATCGCCTCAGTGACGACGTAATCAGCAATTACCCCATTCCGCATCGGGCGTACCACCTCAATGCTCTCCGGCTCACGCCCAAGCATCGCCAGTGCCTCGGCCCCTACGGCCCGCACACGCCCATCACGCTTACTCAACGCAACCACCGAGGGCTCCGCCAGCACAATGCCGCGCCCCCGCACATAGACCAGCACATTGGCTGTGCCCAGGTCAATCCCGATCTTGCGGGCCATAATTACCCCTGATCTCAAAGCTCAGTGCCAACCCCTACAGGATGTTCACCAAGCCTCGTATTGCGAAGGAATGGTTCGGGGGGATGCGGCGAGCCTAGCCCTTCGCACCTCCCGTCAGACAGCAGTTCGCCGCAAGGCGAAACCATCCCGAACAGGCAAAACAGTTGGTATTATAGCGGATCTCTGCTTTTCCATGTGCAGGTAGGCTGGTAGCTTTGGGGTTGGGGCGGCGTAGCCCCAGAGCTATCTCAGAAGCTGTCTGAAAAGGGATTTCATGTCGTTGCACACGACGTGGCGTAAGTTGGAGTGCCGGCTTTAGCCGGCTAAAGCCGGCACTCCAACGCCAACCGCCGATCCATGCGGGAATCAGCCGAACGGCTTCAGGGCTTTAGCCGGCTGAAGCCGGCACTCCAACGCCAACCCATAGAATTTTCAGACAGCCTCTTAACAAAACCCCCCTGATCCAAAGGATCAAGGGGGCAACACCAACTCTGTTCTACCGCTCTACCGTTCTACCGCTCTACCGTTCTTCCCTAAGATCGCCCCTGGCGCCGCCCCGCCTCTTTGATGCGGGCGACCTGGAGGCGAACCATCTCTTTACGTAATTTTGCTTCGGCTAGAGCCATGTCCTGCTCAGATTTAGCGGAGGCGCGCTGCTCTTCAGCGAGGCGCACAGCGGTCTCTGCGCGCGACTCGTCAATCTCATCGGCGCGCTCGACCGTGTCGGCCAGAATGATGATGTTGGTCGGTAACACCTGCATAAAGCCGCCAGATACGGCAAAGGGCGTGCGCTCGCCACCTTTGACAATGCCCAATTCACCGGAGGTGAGGATTGAGAGCAGGGGCGCGTGGCGCGGCAGGATGCCAACCCGCCCTTCGCGGGTTGGCGCACTGACCATATCCACATCATCGGCAAAGACTTCGCGCTCAGCCGTGACGATCTTTAGATGGATTGGCATAGACGTTGTCTCTCTCTGGTTGCGTAACCGGCTTGCGCTACGCCTTCTGGCTCTCAGCAAAGGCAGCCAATACCTCGTCGAAGTCACCCTGCATGTAGAAGTAGGATTCGGGAATATGGTCGCCCTCACCCTCAAGCACACGCTTGAAGCTCTCGACCGTCTTCTTCACGGGCACATACTTACCAGGACGGCCTGTGAACTGCTGGGCCACGGTGAAGGGCTGCGAGAAGAAGAGTTCGATTTTGCGTGCCCGCGAGACCGTCAGCTTGTCTTCGTCGCCCAACTCTTCCATACCAAGGATGGCAATAATATCCTTGAGATCTTTATAGCGCTGGAGCACCCGCTTGACATCCTGGGCTACGAGGTAGTGTTCATCACCAACCACATTGGGATCAAGAATGCGGCTCGTTGAGGCCAGGGGATCCACCGCCGGGAAGATCGCACGCTCGGCGATACTACGCTCAAGCGAGATGGTCGCATCGAGGTGGGCAAACACCGTGGCTGGCGCTGGGTCGGTATAGTCGTCGGCGGGCACATAGACCGCCTGCATCGAGGTAATCGAACCCTTCTTGGTCGAGGTGATGCGCTCTTGCAACTCACCCATCTCAGTGCTCAGGGTAGGCTGGTAGCCCACCTGAGAGGGCATACGCCCAAGCAGCGAGGAGACCTCAGAGCCGGCCTGCACAAAGCGGAAGATATTATCTACAAAGAGCAGGATGTCGCGCCCCTCATCGCGGAAATATTCCGCCATGGTGAGGGCGGTCAAGCCCACGCGCAGACGGGCACCGGGCGGCTCATTCATCTGCCCAAAGACCATAACGGTCTTATCGAAGACGGTCGAGGTGTCGTCAATGCGTGAATCGCGCATTTCAGCGATCAGGTCATTACCCTCACGCGAGCGCTCACCCACGCCTGCAAAGACGGAGTAGCCCGACTGCTCTTTGGCGATATTCGCAATCAACTCCTGGATCACCACCGTCTTACCCACCCCGGCACCACCGAAGATAGCGGTCTTACCACCACGGGTAAAGGGGGCAACCAAATCAATCACCTTGATGCCGGTCTCAAAGACCTGCGCCTCAGTGCTCTGCTCCTCAAAGGAGGGCGGGAGGCGATGGATCGGGCGACGCTCGACCGAAGCATCCACTGGGGCTTCGCCGTCAATCGGGGTACCAAGGACACTAAAGACCCGTCCGAGGGTTTTGGGGCCAACGGGCACTGCAATGGGCATACCGGTATCATAGACCGGCACACCGCGCTGCAAGCCATCGGTAGAACCCATAGCGACCGCCTTGACCATACCATCACCAAGCTGCTGCTGCACCTCACAGACCAGCGGATCGCCCTCTTCAAGCGGAATCTCAAGGGCGTTATAGATCTCAGGAATATGGCCTGGGAAGCGACAGGTCACCACCACGCCGATAATCTCAAGCACGGTGCCCTGTTCCTTCTTACCGTTCGTCATCGTCATGCTCTCCACGTCTATCCATCAGCCAGCGCAGCCGCACCGGAGGAGATCTCACTGACCTCCTTGGTGATCGCCGCCTGACGGGCCTTATTGAAGCTCAGGGTCAAATCGCGCACCAGATCTTTGGCGCTCTTGGTCGCATTACGCATCGCTACCATCTGGGCCGAGTAGAAACTCGCAATCGACTCAAGAATAGCTTGGTAGATTTGGGTTTCAACATAGCGCGGCAGCAATTCGCTCAGGATTTCCTCTTGACTCGGTTCGTAGGTAAAATCAAGGCGACTACCACCACTCGATTCAGGCGCTTCTACGGGTACCAACTTCTTGAGGTTTGGGCGCTGCACCAGCGTATTTACAAACTCGCTATAGATCAAATAGACTTCACAATACTCACCCGTCTGCACACGGCTCAGGGCAGCGGTGGCCACACCCAAAATCTGTTCAAGCTTTGGGGCATCGCCCAGTTTAATCGCCTCAGCCTGCAAGTTTTGGCCTGTGCGTGCAAGAAAATCACGCCCCTTCTTCCCATAGGCATAGGTATCAACCGTGCGGCCCAACTGCTGCTGCTCGATAATAAAGCGCCCAACGCGACGGAAAATATTGGAACTGAGGCTACCAGCCAGACCACGGTCAGGCGTGACCACAATCAGGGCCACCTTGCCCGTATCGGGCTTGACCTCCAACATCGTACCCTTGCGTCCCATCCCAATCGAGCGATTGGAGAGCTCGCCGATCAGATTTCGCATGCTATCGGCATAGGGACGGGTTGCCATAACATTACGCTGTGCCCGGCGCATCTTTGAGGCCGCGACCATCTCCATGGCCCGCGTAATCTGGCCCACATTCTTCACCGAGCGGATGCGCCGTTTAATTTCGCGGCTGCTCGCCATCTGAGACTCCTGAACGAATGAGCAGCGGAGGTGAGGAACAGGAGAACAGGAGAACAGGAGAACAGAAGAACAGGAGAACAGGAGAACAGGTTGTTCGGTTGTTCGGTTCTTTCGTTCCTATGTTCTTCTGTTCCTTCATTCTTCCGTCCTGTTCCTCTGTTCCTCTGCTCTTCTGTTCTGCTAGTAGTTACTCGTCGCCTTAAATTCTTTAATCGCTCCCACCAAGGCGTTCTTCACCTCATCGGAGGGGAACTTCTTATCGAGGCGATTATCGCGCACGAGGGTACGCACCTCGGGGTGGGCGGTCTTCATAAACTCAAGGAAGTCATCACGCCAGCGGGTAATCAACTCCACCGGCACATCCTCAAGAAAACCGTTGTTAGCGGCATAAAGAATGGCAACTTGGTCTTCAATTGGTAGCGGATTGTACTGCGGCTGCTTGAGCAATTCCTGCAAACGCTGGCCGCGTTCAATCTGGGCCTTCGTGGTGGCATCAAGGTCGGAGGCAAACTGCGCGAAGGCCGCGAGGTCGCGGAACTGCGCCAATTCACCCTTGAGCTTGCCGGCCACCGAACGCATTGCGCGGGTCTGGGCCGAGGAACCGACACGGCTCACCGAGATACCAACGTTCAACGCGGGGCGCTGGCCGGCATTGAAGAGATCCGCCTCAAGGTAGATCTGACCGTCGGTAATGGAGATAACGTTCGTCGGAATAAAGGCCGACACGTCATTGGCTTGGGTCTCGATTACCGGCAACGCCGTCAGCGAACCTCCGCCGAAGTCGGCATTGAGCCGGGCGGCACGCTCCAGCAGGCGCGAGTGGAGGTAGAAGACATCACCGGGGTAGGCTTCGCGGCCCGGGGGACGGCGCAGCAGCAACGAGACCTGGCGGTAGGCCACCGCGTGCTTCGAGAGATCGTCGTAGACAATCAGCGCATCCTTGACCAACTTGCCATCGAGTTTGACGCCATTCTCCATGACCTCCTCACCCATCGCACAACCGGCATAGGGCGCAATGTACTGGAGAGCCGCCGATTCAGAGGCCGAGGCAGAGACGATAATCGTATACTCAAGGGCACCATACTTCTCAAGAATACCCACAACCTGGGCAACCTGAGCACGGCGCTGGCCAATTGCGACATAGATACAGACCATCCCCTGGCCCTTTTGGTTGAGGATGGTATCCACAGCGACCGCAGTCTTCCCCGTCTGGCGGTCGCCGATGATCAACTCACGCTGACCACGGCCAATCGGGATGAGGGCATCAATCGCAACAATACCCGTCTGGACAGGGGTATCAACCGATTGGCGGGTGATCACACCGGGGGCAATGCGATCGACTTCGCGGTAGCCACTGGACTGAATCGCCCCCTTGCCATCAACAGGCTGACCGAGGGGGTTGACCACCCGACCAAGCAAGCCCTGGCCAACCGGCACAGAGATAACCCGCCCGGTGGAGGTGACCATATCGCCCTCTTCAATGGACTGATAGTCACCAAGAATAATCGCGCCGACGCTATCCTTCTCAAGGTTGAGGGCATAGCCAAAAATCGACTCAGCGCGGCCCGCCTTGGGTGGAAATTCAATCAACTCCGAGGCACGTACCTGGTCGAGGCCATCAATACGCACTACGCCATCGCCAACGGAGGAGACGGTGCCAACGTTGACTTGACGTGGCTTAAACTCAACCCCGGACGTAATTCCCTGCTTGAGCCGAGTAATCAGCTCGTCAGTTATTGCCATTGCTAACGCTCCATACGGATGGGTGGATTAACCTGCGAGCATATTGCGTTGAATTGCGCTGAGACGACTACGCAAGCTATTATCGAGGACTTGGTCACCCACACGGATAATCAAACCACCGATGAGCGAGGGGTCAACACTAAAGTTCACCGCCACTTCCCCATAGCGTTTACGTAAATCAGTACGAATACTTGTCTGCTGGCCTTCACTCAATTCAACGGCACTAATCACACTCGCATCAAGTGCCTGGCCTGCCGCACTACTCACAAAGGCGGCGAAGGCGGTAACGATGTCATCAATGTGGTCAAGTACCCCCTCTTTGGCGAGGCCGTGGAGGAAATTACGTACTTGAGGCATAGTCTGGGGCGAGAGCGCCGCATCAATCTGTGCGCCAGCATCGTTGCCAGTAACCCCCGCCAGTTTAGGTGCCACATCGTGCAACTGGTCGAGGGCGGTACCGACAAGCGAGTCGTAGAACGCACCTGCAATCGCCCGAGTATCAACTTTTTTTGCCATAAGATATAGTTCTCAGCCTAGTTGTTCGTCCCGCACAAGGATTGACGGACGACTAGTTGCGACGATCAAGCGCAGCAAGTGACTCAGCGATCAGCTTATCGTGGCCACGCGACTTCAACTCAGAGGCAAGCACCTGGCTCGCGGTCAACGTGACCAACTCAGCAATCTTGCCTTTAGCCTCACGCAGCAGGGCATCGCGCTCTTGGACTGCGGAGACCCGGGCTTCATCACGAACCTTATCGGCCTCACGGCGAGCTTGTGCGATAATCTCAGACTCTTGGGACTTCGCACGTTCTTGGGCCTGCGCGACAATCTTTGCAGCTTCTTGGCGCGCCTTGGCAATCTCGGCATCATAGTCGCGCTTGGCATTGGCCAGTTGCAACTTCACCTGCTCTGCGTCCTTCAAACTCTGCTCAATGCGTTCGGTGCGACTATTCAGCATCTTCAAGACCGGCTTGTAGAGGAGGTACCAAAGCAAGCCGACGACGACGCCAAAGTTCAGCAACTGTGCAAGGAACAGCCACGGGTTAAGACCTAATGCTTCCACCCTCTAACCTCCGTACCTAGCAGGCTGCTTAACTAATTACGCCGAACGCGATCATGAACGAGATGAGCAGACCGAAGATGGCCAGCGCCTCAGTAAAGGCAATGCCGATGAACATATAGGTCACCAGCGTATTCTGCATCTCTGGGTTACGGCCCATCGCCTGCAAGGCCCCCGCCACGATGATACCAATACCAATACCGGGGCCGATGGCAGCGAGGCCAATCGCGAGGGCAGTGGCGACGAGATTCAGACCTTCCATGTTCTCCAATCCTCCTTAAAAATCAGTTGCTCACGATGAGCGTATGACCCGATGGTGTAGTTGTGGGTACGAAAGAGAGCCTGGGCCTACACCATAACCCTAGTGGGCGTGACCCTTCGCCTCACCGTGGTGTTCATCGTCATGATCGTGACTAGTGGTCGCAATACTGAGGAACGCCATGGTCAAGAGCGCAAAGACAACCGCCTGGATGAAGCCAATGAAAATCTCAAAGACATAGATCGGCATTGGCACAATCAATGGCACCAAGAAGATGATGATCGCAATCAGCACCTCACCAGCGAAGATATTCCCAAAGAGACGCAAAGCCAAGGCAATGGGCTTCATAATCTCAGAGATAAACTCAATGATGCCGACGAAGGACATAATGCCATTGAGATTGAAGAACTTGCTCAGATAGCTCAACCCCAAGGTCTTAAAGCCCCAGTACTGAAAGAAGCCAAAGGAGATCAGACCCAGGGCAAGGGTAAAGTTGAGGTCGGTGCTGGGTGGACGCCCAAAGGGAATCAGGGCATAGCCCGGAGCGCAGGTGGTGTATTCGTTATTGTACTCTGGATACTTCGGCACACACCCACCAATTGAGGTCGCACCAGGGATCAACCCCGACCAGTTGGAGACCAAGACATAGAGGAAGATGGTTGCCACCAGGGGGAAGGCGCGATCAACAAACTTGGGGCTAATGTTGCGGAAGATGTTGTAGAACGCCTCAAGGATGACCTCCATCACATTCTGCAAGCCGCGAGGCACATCCTGCATCTTGCGGGTCACCAAAAGCGCCAAACCAATCAGGAAGACATCAACCACCAACATCATGAGCAGAGAGTTGGTGAAAGGAATCCCCGGAGTGATCTGGAAGAGCGCTTCGGCTGCTACTTCTACGTGGGGATCACCACTATACATGAGAGGGCGACTGATGACCGCTACTACAATCATCACAACGATGGACAACAGGATACGCATTCGCAGTGACAACGCCATACCTCCTACAGAAATCCGATCGGCAATTGAGGCAACCTAACAGGCAACAACTTTTCACAACAATAACTGCCTTACTGCATGAGGGGATGAAAACGACACCGTTTCCCTATGAGTAAGCCAGAACAGAAGTTCGTTACACTCTTCACAATAAGAATAACACAAGTACCCCTATTGTGCAAACGCGCCAGACGTGGGCGATGGACATGTTAGCTTCCGTGCTGATGACCGTGCGGAGTATACCATATGCTCATCTTTGGGGCAAGTCGTTTTTTGTGTGGTTGTGGCGGCTACGCCGCCACAACCACACAAAAAACAAGCTTGGGGGGTAGCGTAGCTACCCCCCAAAGCTTACTACTTATCAAATGCTTCGCGCAACTCCCGAATGGATCGTTTTGCATTAATCCAAACAGCACCGATTTTAGAGCTTGCTACCTTCTTGTTAAAGACCAGCACCAGCAGGAAGCGTTGCATCACATCGAAGCAGTAGAGATCAATATTGACCCCCTCGTGGATGTAGACACTAGTGGCGTCCTCTTCGCGCAGTTGGCGCGCTACTTCGCCGGTGGTCGAAAAGCCAGTAGAGAGGAGCGGTAAAACGATCATCATGGGCAGATTACTCGCGGTGCCTACTTCAACCAGCACCATGCCAGCGCGGTCGGTGAGCATGACGCTCTGCGTGCCAAGATCTTTGGAGAGTTGGCCCATGACCGAGCGGATGATATTGATATTCTTTTCCGTTACAACCAAGTTGGTAGCGGTATTGCGCCACGCACTAGGGGCTTCTTCGGGGGCAGCCGGTTTTGCTTCTGGCGCAGGCGCAGCCCGAGCGGCAGCGGCCCGACTACGGGCAGCGAGGCCACCTTTAGATGCAGAGGAGGATGAGGAAGAGGAACTCGTAGCCGCCGCCTCGCGCTCGGCGCGGCTCGGTAGCGTCACGCGGGCAGGCGTAAACTCACGCCGCTCGCTACTGCTACTGGCGGCAGACGATGCCGCTGGTGGCAGGGGCGGGGGCGGCGGGGCACTTGTGCCTAAACGCCGTCTGCGGGGTGGCTCTGGTTCAGGCTCAGGTTCGGGTTCGGGTTCTTCGGCTGCTTGTTGTGCCGCCGCCTGAACAGCGGCCTCGGAGGCGGCCTTGAGGGTAATCCGCAACTCATCGGGCGCGATTGAGCCATAGAGAAAGCGGAAGACCCCAGCCGCTTCGGCTTCAGCACGGGCCGCATCATCGTTTGCACTATAGAGAACAACCCGAGTTGGTACCTCAAAGTTGGGCAGAATCTCGGCCAACTCTAGGCCACTCATGCCTTGGAGTTCCATCTCGGTCAGCAGGGCCTCCGGCGGATTGGTACGTAGTTCCCATAGGGCATCATTTGGTGAACTGAAGAACTGAATCTGCGCCTCATCACCCAACTGACCCGCCATGTCCCGCAGCGGTGCACCCTCATTTGCGACCACCATCAGTCGATAGCTCATACCGTTTCTTCCACTCCATAACTACATTTAACGGGCCGCACCAGTTCTACCGTTTTGTGTAGTATACCCGATGGGAGTTACCATAGTACCGTTAGCTCACCACTTCAACACATGTGCGTGGAAACCAAGCGCTTCCTCCGGCTGCAAAGCTTACTTCCACGGCAACAACGCGGATACCGGAGGACAGAGACCGCGGGGCGGTTGGCAACGAGCGTACCGTCGCAAGTTGCCCGAGGCATTTGTGGTCGAGCAGGCGTACAGTAGCACCCACACGCAACGGCAGCCGGGGTGGTTCAAGTTGCCCCGTCCCAGCACGCAGGAGCGGAATGATGACCCGCGGGCGACGCAACGGACGACGGAGGCTGGTCTGCCCATCAATGAGAACTTCTTGACGATCTTGGGCACTCAGGAGCTCAAAGGTCGCATGGTTCATGGGCCGCACACCAAAGCCTTCGGTAACGACAATGGTGAGTTGCGGTTCAGACACTTGTGGCCACTGCCAAGTTTGTAGCCCCGTCTGCCAACCAGCAAGCTGCTGCACGCCGAGGAAGGCGCGCAGTTCGTGTTCTTCGATGCCGCCAACAATGATGCCGCGCACCTGTTCTTGTACGGCGCGACGTAATGCCTCGGCGCTGATACTAGACCCGCAAATAAGGATAGCATAGGCGCTCTGAGCATCAATCTGTTGCGGTTGAATCTGCTCATGTGGTTCAAGCGCCAAGAGGCGCAAAACTCCGCTACGTTCTTGGCCCATACCGAAGGCACCATAGATCTGTGCGGCAGGCGTTTCGAGGATCACGCCCTCATAGGGAATCACATCCATCACCAAGCCGCGCATAGCGGCCAGGAGCGTCTGTTCAACCGGATCGGGCGCAATCGTCACATAGCCCGTTTCGCTATCTATGTCGGCAATCATGCCGCTTACCGGCACCGAGCAACTACGCCCAAAGAGCCCAGGCGCACGGGCCAAGACATCATCGAGCTTCACCTTGACGCCCTTTTTGTGGCGCATCGCCCGAAGTACACCACGCGGCGGAATCCCAAGTTGACGCGCAACATTGATGATTTGGGGGTTCACCGGCTTGAGTGTGCGCGCAATGATGTCTTCGGGTTCGACACGACTACCCTGGCGCACCAAAATTTCACCGGGGTAGGGCAGGCGGCGCTCAACACGAACCATCGTGCTGTTCACGATTGGTGGGATACCTTCGGGATTGAAGAGCGTCATAGCTGCGCCGTGAGTATGAGGTGAAGTGTAGGTCGGGGCGATACCCGCCCCTCCATTGGCTTGATTATAGCATAGACTATGCTATACTCAACCCGATACCGAAAGATTACTGGCGTATGTTCGCATATACAAAAGACTCTGTCTCTCTCTGCCCTTGTGGTAACAAACGCTGTGTCCTCTTCTAACCAACTCGCCTACCGTATCCGCCAATTCCAGCGGGCGGTGGGGGCGCGGCTTACGCCCGCAGAGGTGGCGTTGGTTGCAGAGTTGCTCACTCCGGGTGAGTGGCGGCTCTTTATGGCGATGCCGCTCTATGACCGCCGCCATTGCTTGGATGTCTATGGTACGTTGTATGCGGCGGGTCAGCGTGATCCTGTGTTGTTGCGGGCAGCATTGATCCATGATTGTGGTAAGGTAGATGATGCCGGGCGACCAATGGGTTTGAGCTGGTATGTGTTAGCCACGATCCTCAAACGCATGCCTGGCCTCTACCTCGCGGTAGCACGAGGGCTCAATCCAGTGGCCATATATGCTGAACATGCATGGCGTGGGGCACGCATGGCCGCTGCTGCCGGCAGCCCCCCGGAGTTGGTCACAGCCTTGCGCCACTACCACGATCCGCAGCCCTCTGGCTATGCCGCCCTGCTCAAATGGGCCGATGATCAACACTAGATGTACCAGATTACGCTCCCTGCCTTCTCTGGCCCGCTCGACCTCTTGTTGAAGTTGATCGAGCGCGAAGAGTTGGATATTACGACGATTGCGCTGGCTCAGGTGGCCGATCAGTACCTCGCCCATGTTCGCTCACTGGCCGCCCCTGAACCACGGGCCTTGGCCGAGTTTGTGAGTATGGCAGCGCGGTTGTTGCTGATTAAGTCGCGGGCTTTGTTGCCGCGCCCAACCCTAGATAGCAAGGTGGTGGCTACCGCAGACCCCGATGCTGAGGCGTTGGCGGCGCAGTTGCGCGAGTATCGGCAGTATAAGGAGGTTGCGCGTCTGTTGCGGGCATGGCAAGAAGAGGAACGGCAGAGTTTTCTCCGTTTGGCGCCCATGAAGGTTGAGCTTGAGCTCAAACCTGTGCCGGTGCAGCATACGTTGGGCGATCTGATTGCGGCACTACAACGCCGGATTCAATTGACTCTGCCAATCGATGAGGCAACGGTGATCAATTTGCAACCTCGGCTTACGGTCGCTGAGGTGGGCCAGCGGGTGCGTGAACGCCTGAGTAGGCAGCCGTGGTGTAGCCTGAGTGAACTGTTGGGACCGCAGGTCTGCCGCGAAGATGTGATTGTGACCTTTTGGGCGGTCTTGGAGTTGCTGAAACGCCAAGTTATTACGCTTGAACAACCAGAACTTTTTGGGCCGATTAGTTTGGGACGGGGTGCCGCCTATGAGCCAATCGCAACCATTGGTGAGCGCAGCGTTGCCCTTGGGTGATCTGCTGGCGCTTGGGAATCAGTTGCGTACCGATGATGCCCCCGATCAGTTGTTGCACGAAGTGGCTGAAGCGCTCCGGCGTATCGTGGCGAGTCCGCAGGTCTATGTGAGCTTACGCAACATGGATACCGATGCGCTAGAGGCTCTGGCCTTCGCAGGGGTAGATGCGGATCAAGAGCAGCAACTGCGGGCTGAAGTGCTGCCACCAAGTGTCTACCAAGAGCTTTTGCGCCCTGAGCGACGTGTGGGTGAAGCCTTTTTGCTGCCCGCCACCGAGACGGGTGAGGCTTCGTTGCTCTTGGTGCCGCTGCGCGGGCGGGCCGAGCGGCTGATTGGCTTGGTCTTTATTAGCCTGCCCCCCGATACGGCGGCGCTGGAACCAGCGGTGCTGTCGGTGATTGCCGCGCTGACGCGCCAAGCGGCTTTGGCGGTCGAGAATGTGCGCTTGGCCGAGCGCAGTGCCCGGCTGCTGGCCAAGGAGCAACTGCTAGCGGCCTTGGGCCGCGATGTGAGTAGTACACTTGATCTGCAACAGATTCTGGAGCATACCGTACACCGTTTGCACACTGCATTGGGCAGTGGGGCAGTGGCGCTGCTTGATGATCATGGCATGATCGAGATCGCTGCGGCAGCAGCGAGTCAGGCGCACCTCTTGGGGCGGCGCTGGACGCACAGCGAGGGCATGCTGGGCTGGGTAGTGACCCACGGACAGACTTTCTTTGCCAATGATGTGGCCGCGATGCCTGAGTTGCAGTCGCCTGATGCAACGATGGCAGCCTGGATCATTGCGCCGTTGCGCAGTGGCGGCCAGGTGATTGGCATGATTCTGGTAAGCTCTACGAAGGCTCATGCGTTCACCTATGGAGATATTGATCTGATTGAAGCGATTGCGGCCCAAGTGGGCGGGCCAATCACCTCGGCGCGGCTCTACCGACGCGCCCAGGCGGCAGCAGTGCTTGAGGAACGCAATCGCTTGGCGCGCGAACTGCACGATAGTGTCACCCAGCAACTTTTCAGCATGATCCTCACGGCCCAAGCGGCGCGCGCCCAGTTGGAGCGGAATCCCCAGCGGGTGCCAGGGCAACTTGAACGACTCCAAGAGACCGCCACCGCCGCGTTGGCCGAGATGCGGGCGTTGATCTTTCAGTTGCGCCCCCCAGCCCTGCGCGACCAAGGCTTAGTTGCGGCACTCCAGCAGCAAGCCCAACTGCTGGCCCAGCGCGAGGGGATCAAGATTGGCTTGAGCGTCATTGGCGACGAACGGTTGGCCAGTGGGATTGAACAGCCCATTTTTCGCATTGTGCAAGAGGCGCTCAACAATGTCTGCAAGCATGCTGGTGCATGCAATGCCCAAATTACGCTAGAATTAACGAACGAGAGCATTACTGTGCGGGTGTATGATGATGGCGCAGGCTTCGATCCTGAAGCAAATCCAACCAGCATCGGGCAACAGTTGGGCCTCCTTGGTATGCGTGAGCGCGCCGCCGAGCTTGGTGGTAGCATAGAACTCAACTCTGCGCCAGGCTGTGGGACAGAGGTGGTCGTGCGCGTGCCGCGTTCATGAGAGGCTGTCTGAAAAGTCTATGAACTGACGTTGGAGTGCCGGCTTCAGCCGGCTAAAGCCGGCACTCCAACATGTGCCCACTAGCTTTTGAGACCGCTTCTGAGCAAACAATGATTCCTACCAAACTTACCCTCAATAACTTCATGTGCTACCGCGCCGATGCGGCGCTCGGTGACCCACCAATGCTCGATTTTGCGGGACTGCATATCGTCTGCCTATCGGGCGAAAACGGGGCTGGCAAGTCTGCGCTACTTGATGCAATCACCTGGGCGCTCTGGGGGGCAGGCCGGATGGCTGATGACGACCTGATTGCCCAGGGTCAGAACGAGATGAGTGTGGAGCTTGAGTTTGATTTGGCGCAACAACTCTACCGCGTGAGTCGTCGCCGCCAGCGGGGCGGGACGAGTAAGCGCGGCACGGCAACGGCGGGCAAGAGCCAGCTTGATCTCCAGATCCACGGTGAGCAGGGCTGGCGGCCCTTGGCTGAGACGGGGGTGCGTGAGACCCAAACGGCGATCAACGGGTTGCTGCGGATGTCCTACCAGACCTTCATCAATGCCTCCTTTCTGCTGCAAGGGCGGGCTGATGAGTTTACCTCGCGAACCGCTGCCGAACGCAAGCAGGTCTTGGCCGACATTCTTGATCTGGGCGAGTATGATGCGCTCGCCACCCGCGCCAAGGAGCGTGCAAAGGCGTTGTCGGATCAACTCATCGGGTTGCGCGGCGCCATTGAGCAACTGCAGAGTCAGGCGGCTGAATTGGAGACCTGGCGCGGGCTTTTGGCGCAGGCCGAGCAGACGGTTGAGCAGCAGAACGAGGCTTGTACGCAGGCCGAGGCGCAGCAGGCTGAGGTCGTACAACAGTTAGCGGCGCTCAACCATAAGGCAGAACAGCGCAGCGCACTGCTGCGCGAGCTGGCAGCGTTACGCCAGAATCAAGCACAGCGCGAGCGAGAGTTGAGCGAACTGCGGGTGCGCATTGGCCAAGCGGAGAAGTTGATCGCGCAGCGCGAAAGCATTGAGGCCGGGTTGGTCGCTTTGGCTACTGCGCGGAGCGCCTTGGAACAGCTTGATCATGTGCGTGACGAACATACCACCCTGGCCCAGCAGCAGGCCGAGTTGCGCCAGCAGTTCAGTGAGGCCAAGGGGGAGCTACGCAAAGAGTTGGGGATGCTTGAGCAGCGTCAAAGCCAGTTGGAGCAGCGGGCGGCCCGGCGCAGCCAACTTGCGACTGAGTTGCAGCACATGGCGCAGCAGTTGGAAGATTTGGTGCCACAGGCGCTTGAGCAGGAGCGTTTGAATAGCGAGCGCCAGGCGCTGGAACAGCGCATTGACCAATTGGCAGAACAACAACGCCTCCATGATCGGCTACAAGCCCAGGTGCAGCAGCAGCAGCAGACGCTGGAGGCGGCACGGGACGAGCGGCAGCGCAGCATTGCCGCCCTCGAACGCCAATTGGCCGCTGCACCACGCTGGCGCGAGGAGTTGGACAAAGCCCGAGCGGCGGAACAGGAACTGGCCCGCATCGAAGCGGAGTTGCACAAACTGCGCAGTGGCGAGCAGGCCGAAGTGGATGGCCTCAGCCAACAGCGAGCCGAGAGCGGACGGCTCAAGACGAGCATTGACAAGCTCAAGGCCAACCAGAAGATTCTAGCCGATGCCGGAGGTGCCTGCCCGGTCTGCCGCAGCGATCTGGGTGAAGCGGGGATTGCCCATGTGCAGACGCACTACAACGAGGAGCTAGAGAGCTTACGGGCGGCCCAAGCGAGCAACAAGCAGCAGATCAGCACAGGAGAAGCGCAGCTCAAACAGACACGCAGCGCCATCGCGGCGCGAGAGCAGCAGCTTGGCGAACTGCGCCGCGTGGTGGCTCAGATCGAGCCACTTGAGAGCCAGTTGACCCAAGCTGAGGTTTGGCAACGTGAACATGCAGCCGCCACCCAGCGCTTGGGCGAACTCCAGGCCCAACTAGCGGCGCGCAGCTTCGCGGCGGAAGTCCAAGCGGAATTGGTTGGCGTCCAAGCCCAACTGGCGGCACTAGGAAATCAGGCCGACTTGGTGCGGCAGCGCAAGCAGCTTGACCAGCAGCTACGCAAGCTAGAGCAGCAACTGCGCCAGCGCGATCAGCTTGAGGGCCAGCGCCAAGCGCGGCAGGAGGAGTTGGAGCGCATTGAGGGCGAAGTGAGCGACCTGCCTGCGCTGCAAGCCCAGGTTGTGCAGTTGCGTCAGACGATTGAGCAGAACGATTTTGCCCACGAGATTCGTCGTGCCGGGGAAGAGGTCGGTCAAGCGATTGCCGCCTTGGGCTACAGCAGTGAGGCCCACACTGCGGCGCGTGAGCAGGTACGCGACCTAGAGCGCTGGCGTCAAGCCGAGCAGGAGTTGCGTCTAGCCGAGCAACAACTCGCAGCCGACCGTAAGCTCTTCAGCCAGAGCGAAGAGCTCCACCAGCGTGATGCAGCCAGCATCGAGCAAGGGACACGCGCCGATGCACGCTTAGAGCAAGAGCTACAGGCGCTACCGCGTGTTCAAGCGCGCAACACACAGGTGCAACAAGCCCTCGCTGATGCGCGTCGCCACCTCGAAGTGGCACGCAACGACCGGGCGGAGAAGGCGGCCCATGTGCGCCGCAGCGAAGCGGCGGCCAGCGAACTGGCCCAACGGCGCAGCGAAGAGCGCCAGTTGGTGGAGCGCCAGGGCATCTTTGCCGAACTGAGCGAATCCTTCGGCAAAAAGGGCGTGCAGGCCATGCTGATCGAACAGGCCGTGCCCCAGATCGAAGACGAAGCCAACCGCCTGCTGGGGCGCATGACCGACGGCCAGATGCATCTCAGCTTCGAGATGCAGCGCGAAACCAAAAAGGGCGACCCGGTTGAAACCTTGGAGATCAAGATTGCCGACGCACTAGGCACGCGCATCTACGACGCCTTCAGTGGAGGCGAAGCGATGCGGGTGAACTTCGCGGTACGGATTGCGCTCTCGCGCCTCTTGGCTCGTCGGGCCGGGGCGCGCCTCGAAACCCTCGTGATTGACGAAGGCTTCGGCGCACTCGATGCGTTAGGGCGCGAGCGCATGGTTGAAGCGATTACCAGCATCCAGGACGACTTTCAGCGCATCATTGTGATCACCCACATTGACGAATTGAAGGATCGTTTTCCAGTACAGATTGAGATAACGAAGACTGCTACGGGATCGCGGTGGGATTTACGTTAGATAAGGATATAGAAACGAGAAAATAGAAAATAGATTTGCGGCATCAGGATACGCTGAATGTCTCCAGACGATAACGTGGTCTGCAAGTATACCTATAAGGAGTAGAAAAGTCTTATGTCCAAAAATATCCTCATCGGCGGTGGCATCGCATTGGTGCTTGTGATCGGCGTCATCGGCTTTATCGTCTTTCGGCCTACGGCAGCACCGAGCGGCCCGATGACGGCGGTGCCCTTGACGGCACCCACGGCGGAGCCAGCAGCGGCAACGACGGAAGCGGTGGAACCAGAGGATAGCGCAGCGCCAGAGCAGGCGGAAGAGCCGCAGGAAGCGCCAGCGCCAGTTGGTGATGCGGCAATCTTTGAGCTTGTGCCCGAGGAATCGGAGGCGCGCTTCTTGATTGACGAAGTGTTGCGCGGCGATCCGATAACCGTTGTAGGCGTAACCAGCCTCGTCGTGGGGCAGATCGCGGTAGATGCCGAGAACCCAAGCGCTTCGCAGGTCGGGATCATCCAGATCAACGCACGCGATCTAACGACCGACAACGAATTTCGCAATCGGGCGATCCGCAACAACATCCTCGAGACGGATCGTTACGAATTGATCAGCTTCGCGCCTAGTGCAATCAGTGGCATGCCAGATCAGGTCGCGGTGGGCGATAGCTTCGACTTTATGCTTGATGGCGAGCTCACGATCCGCGATGTAACCCTGCCGGTCAGCTTTGCGGTAACCGTCACTGCCACGAGCGAGCGCGAATTGCGGGGTCTCGCGACAACCAGCGTGTTGTACCGCGACTTCGAGCTACGCATCCCGGAAGTACCCTCGGTGGATCTGGTCGAAGATGAAGTGCGTTTAGAACTGGAATTCGTAGCGCGATCGTTATAGCAGTGATGAGTGACAAGTGAGGAGTGACAAGCGGAATATAGCGCATACCAATGGACTTTGGCATGGATTCGCTATGCGACATGTTCAACGGTAATTGGTATGATAGCCAACAATACCAAGGGAAGAACACCTATGGCCGAACAATCCTTATGGCAACGGATCATGAACGCCATCGAACAGGAATATGATCGGCGCATCCGCGCAGCGAGCCTGATCACCGAATATGGGGCCGGACATCACGGGCATGAGCATGAAGACGAAGATGACGGTGAGGTCGCGGAGATCATGAACGTGCCACGCGGTACACGCATCGGACGCGAGTAAACACCCAAAACCTTTGTTAGCGCGAACAAGTCCTGGACCGCGACGCTTGGCTTCGACAGGCTCAGCCAGCATCGCGGTGGCTGGGAACCCAAGGCTTCTTCGCGCTAACAAACCATTCCCCCCCTTGTGGACAAGGGGGGGATATGCTATACTCTATAATGACATATAAGTAAAAATAATATATCTATTGCATTGTCTTCTTATACTCATTGCATAAAGTGACACACACGAACCAAGGAGGTGAAACCGCAATTTAGCTGAACAAAGCCAGAAAACGCGCCTTGCATAGCCTGTGCAGTCGTGGTACAATTTATCTATATGCCATAACGTGAAACAACCCCTAACAGCGGAGTTTACCGTGGATGTAAAACTAGAGAAACCACTTGCGAACGTGGGCGTCGCTACCGTCCAGCCCACCAAGCGGAATGCCGAGCGTCAGATCGTGACCTACTGGATCATTTCGACGATCATCGGAGTGCCCATCCTCTACGACTGGCTGTTATCGTGGAACGTTCCAGCGACCTTGAGTCAACCGTGGCTCGTCTTCTACCTGATTGTCTCGTTGGCCTTGGGCCAGACCCTCTATATTTTGGTGGCACGCCATGGTGGACGCCCGATCCACTGGGGTGCATTGAGCATTTTTGCGATTGGTAACGGCATTGCCGAAACCTTTGCCTTTGCGGCAGTCTACCGCGTTGGGGCGATCATTGGGGCCGCCGTGGTTGGCAGTTTTGCGCCAGGTGCAGCATCATTCGCTGGCTTTGTGCTGGGCCTGATCTTCTTCATGATCTATGGTGGGCTGATCCACGCCCTCTTCTGGATGCATGTGCTTCCGCCCCACCTCGATGACAACCCACGCTCACAGCGTATTCGCAAGTACCGCCCCTTGGCCGAAGTGGCCCTCGTGTTGGGTTGGGGGCTCTGCTTCTGGCTCTTCGAGGACATCTGGACGGTCATTGTACTCCACACCATCGTGGATATTGGCTTAATGCTGTTGGTACGTCCTGCCATCTTTGGGGCTAAGGAAGCGCCGACAGGCGATAGGCACTAGGCGAGGTTTGAAGAGGAACAGAGGATTACACCACAGAGGCACCGAGGGCACAGAGAGATTGGCAGTAGGAGCGTCAACTCTGTGTTCTCGGTGTCTCTGTGGCGAGGTTTGAAGAGGAACAGAGGATTACACCACAGAGGCACCGAGGGCACAGAGAGGTTGGCAGTAGGAGCGTCAACTCTGTGTTCTCGGTGTCTCTGTGGTAAATTCTCTCTATACCTCGCTCTACTCCCGCTCCTCCTGCGTCAGGATCGCACCACGGGCGCGGGCGCGGATGAAGGCCGCAACGCAGTCGGAATCGAGTTCGGTGCCAGCGATGCGTTGCAGAATAGCAACCGCTTCGTCGCCGGAGCGAGCTGGACGGTAGGGGCGATTGCTCGTGATCGCATCGAAGACATCAGCGACCGCAACAATGCGGGCAATCGTTGTAATTTCAGCGCCTCTGAGACCAGCCGGGTAGCCATGACCATCGATCCGCTCATGGTGCTGCGAGAGCGCGGGCCCGATGTTGCGTAGCAGTTCCAGTTCGAGCAGGCCATTCTCTTCTAAAAATTCTAAGCCATAGGTGGTATGGCGACGCATCTGACGAAACTCGGCATCGCTCAACGCAGTACGCTTCTTGAGGATGCGGTCGGGTACGCGGATCTTGCCCACATCATGGAGCTTACTGGCGATGCGGATGCGGTAAAGTTCGTCGCCGGTGATGCCAAGTTCCTCGGCAATAGCCACCGAGAATTCACTCACCCGCTGGCTATGCCCACGGGTGTAGGGGTCTTTGAGATCAATAGCCCCCGTGATGGCATCAATGATCCGATTGGAGAGTGTATCCACATCACGGTAGAGTTGGGCCAAACGAATCACCGTAGCCGCTTGGCTGGTGAGTGACTGAAAGACACTCACATCTTCGGCATCGAAGGCTCGCCCATCACCGGGATTGAGCGCTTGGGCTCCCCCGATAATCCGCGACTCGATACTACCCCGTTCGCCACCGAGTTCGATACGCGGTGCCCGCAGCGGCACACAGAGCAAGGCCCGCGTCGTAAAACCGCTGTTGGCATCAATCTGGCGGTAAAAGCGGGTATCGTTGGCAACATCGTTGGCAATGAGCGTTTCGCCGGTAGCTACAACATGGCCAATGAACCCATGGCCTTCAGGTACTCGTTGGGCTACCATATGTTCATGGTTCTTGCCGGTAGCCACATGCAACACCAGATCGCCCCGGATGGGATCACGAAGCCAAATGGATGAGGCTTCAACATTGAGCAGATCGCAGGCATGGCCCATAATTCGATTGAGCAGATCTTGCTGATCGAGTGTCGTCGTAAGCTGTGAAACGATCTCGACCAACGCCTCTTGGCGCCGCCGCCGCCGTTCACTCTCGACCAATAAGCGTGTCTTTTCGAGTTCAGTCACGAGGCGAGCGCAGATGAGATCAAGAACCGCCAACTCTTCAGGATCATCACAGCACTGCGGATCAAGATTGAAGATCTGCACCACCCCTAGCGGTTTCCCACGCAACATCAGAGGCAGGCAGTAGAGCGTACGCAAGTTGAGTTGGGCCATTTCGCCCACGTCAGCATCCCATCTACGATCATTGACCACATCATCAACAAAGATGGGCTGACCCTGACGCAGGGCCAAACCAGCAATACCCCGCTCAGCACTAAAACGCTTACCCGTAAGGCGCTGACTAGCGGCATTGCCCTTCACCACCATAAAGATCAATTCATGGTGCTGCTCGTCATAGAGATAGAGCGTACCAGCCTCACCCTCAGTAACCCGGATCAGCAAATCGAGCATCTGATCGAGGAGAGCGTCCAGCTCAGTACTCGCCGCAATCTGATTGGTCTGCTGGATAATGTCAACAATCTGCTGAATGCTTAGTTGCTTTGTTTGCATAGTGAGTTTGCGGGCCAGAGCCCTACCTGCATGTTCTGAGAAGCTGTCTGAAAAGCTCGTGGGCACGCGTTGGAGTGCCAACTTTAGCCGGCTGAAGCCGGCACTCCAACGCCAGTTCATGGACTTTTCAGACAGCCTCTGAGATAATGAATTAACTCATCAGGATCACCGGCGAGGGCAATCGGCATACCTACGGCTGTGGCAATCTGCTCGCAGCTATAGTCATCAAGCGTCGTCACCCCTTGGTAATCAAACATGACCCGGGGCAAGAGCGCGTGGGTTGCACCACTGGCCCGCAGGGCAGGAATGACATCCTGGGCAGTCAGTAGACCAGAGACGGTCACCGTGTCACCAAAGAACTGATTGATCACAGGCACAACCTGAGCTTCGAGACCAGCGATGCGGTTGAGGCGTGGCACGATGGTATTGAGCAAGGGGGCAACCAGGGTGCCGCAGACGAGCGCAAGGCGGGTTGGTTGTTTCAGTTTGGGGGGCAGGCGGCGCTGCAAGCGGCGCCATGTGTCTAAAAAATCGCGCACCATACCGACACCATTGGAATATTGAGGCATCTGGTCGTAGTAGCGTGCGGGCGGCAACGGGCGTCCGGCGAGGAGAAAAAACTCATCGCTAGGATAGACGAAGGTCTTACGCAATTGTTTACGACAGGTAGCACCAAACTCCTCGATCAGATCAACGACCTCTGCCGCCTCATTGGGTGTAAAGCAACGCAGAGGAACGTTTGCCGCTGCCCCAAGGCGCGAACAGAAGCCCAGGGAGGGCTCGTTTGCGTGAACCGCAATAGCAGCTTGAATGGTACTAGGGCGTTCCCCATTGAAGCGCAGTTTCGTAAGACCAACTGGAACTACCGCGATAGATTGCACAATTGGTGCCAAAGCGATCAGATCGGCGATACTCTGGCGCAACACGGCCCCATCGTTGGCCTGGGGGCAGACGACAATCTGGGTATGAACCTCAATCCCAAGCGCACCGAGGCGTTGAATCTGCTCGCGCACATCGGGCAGATCGGGCTTGCCCAACATCACCGAGCGCCAAAAGGGATCGGTCGCATGCACACTGATATGCAAAGGCGACAAGCGTTGTTCAGCAATCCGCTGCCAATCGGCCTCACGCAGATTGGTAAAGGTCACAAAGTTATGGTAGAGAAAGGAGAGCCGGTAGTCATCATCTTTCACATAGAGGGTCTTACGAAAACCTTTCGGCATCTGGGTGAGGAAGCAGAAGGGGCACTTATTGGTACAGGTACGCAAGCGATCAAAGAGCGGTTCAGCAAACTCGATCCCAAGTTCAGCGTCGGGGTCTTTAGTGAGTTGGTAGGTCTGTTGCGTACCATCAGCGTGGCGCACCAAGAGACGCACCTGTGCTTCTGCAATGGCAAAGCGATAATCAATCACATCGCGCAGGGGCTGATCATCAACCGCAACGAGATGATCACCGGGGCTTAGGCCCAGATCGGCGGCAAGGCTATGCGGCGCAACGGCGGTAATCAGACCACCTGCGAGGCTGGTTTGGAGAGCAGAGGTATACACGGTATAGGTTTAGTTGTTTAGGGTTTAGAAATATATTGCTTAATTATAGCATATGGGCGCAGCCTCTCCTAGAGAACCTTTTTTCTCTCGTGTTGGTGGCTTCGCCACCAACACGAGAGAAAAAAGGTGATGCGTAGCCTCCCCCAACACCTCAAGCGGGCGAATTTGGTCAAAAATGGTTGAAAACTGGCTGCACAGCAAGGTAATTGCTGGTATAATTCCAGTCAATCGGTTGTAGTAAGTCAATATGGCTCGGGCGTTTGGCGTGCCGGGCAGACAAGGAGGTCGAAACATGGGCAGTCAGCGTGAGGTTGTCGTGCTGAGTGGAGTGCGTACAGCCATTGGTTCCTATGGGGGAAGCCTAAAGGATCTGCCACCATCCGAACTCGCTGCCATGGTTGTCCGCGAGGCGATTGCCCGTGCGGGGATCGAGGCCAAGGAGATTGAGCAGGTTGTCTTTGGGCATGTGATCAATACGGAACCCCACGACATGTACCTAGCGCGGGTCGCGTGTGTCAAAGGTGGGATTCCGGTTGAAACCCCGGCCCTCACGCTTAACCGTCTTTGTGGCAGTGGTTTGCAAGCGATTGTGTCGGCAGCCCAGACGATTCTGCTCGGTGATACCGATGCGGCCATTGGTGGTGGTGCTGAGGTGATGAGCCGCTCGCCCTATAGTGTTCCGGCGATGCGCTGGGGCGCACGCATGAATGATGCCAAGCTGATTGATATGATGGTTGGCGCACTCTCTGATCCCTTCGATGATTGCCACATGGGTATCACTGCTGAGAATGTGGCCGAAAAGTGGAACGTGAGCCGCGAAGATCAGGATGCCTTGGCGGTGGTGAGCCATACGCGGGCGGCGGCTGCAATTGAGGCGGGCAACTTCAAGAGCCAGATTATGCCTGTGGAGCTAAAGGTAAAGAAGAGTACCCAGATCTTCGATACCGATGAGAATGTACGCGGCGATGCGAGTGTCGAGAAGATGGCCAAGCTGCGCCCGGTCTTTAAGAAGGATGGCAGCGTGACTGCGGGCAATGCCTCGAGCATCAATGATGCCGCTGCCGCTGTGGTTCTCATGGAGCGTGGCGTTGCCGAGAGCCGTGGTTACAAGCCGCTGGCGCGGCTCGTGGGCTATCAGGTCGCTGGGGTTGAGCCGAAGTATATGGGCATCGGCCCGGTTCCTGCGGTCAAGCAGTTGCTCGAACGCACCGGCATCGCCATGGATGCGATTGATCTATGGGAGGTCAATGAGGCTTTTGCTGCCCAGGCTCTAGCCGTCTGCCGTGACCTCAACCTGCCCGATGATAAGACCAATCCCAATGGCAGTGGCATCTCGCTGGGCCACCCGATTGGCGCAACCGGAACGATCCTAACGGTGAAGGCGGTACACGAGTTGCAGCGCACGGGCGGACGCTATGCCCTGGTTACGATGTGTATCGGTGGTGGCCAGGGGATCGCGGCGATCTTTGAGCGGATCTAAGACGCGGAGACGCGAAGACGCGGAGACGCGGAGACGCGGAGACGCGGAGACGCGGAGACGCGGAGACGCGGAGACGCGAAGACGCGGAGACGCGGAGACGCGGAGACGCGAAGACGCGGAGACGCGGAGACGCGGGCGTACATCCCGCGTCTCGCATCCCACCTCTCGCCCCACTGGGCACTTACATACCATAGGTATAGTGCGGCACTAGGTCGTACCTAAACTCAATGAGGAGGAGACTAATGGGTAAGTTGGACGGTCAGATTGCAATTGTAACGGGCGCGGGACGCGGAATCGGACGGGCGATTGCGATAGCGTTAGCTGCGGAAGGTGCCAAAGTTGCGGTCAACTACAATAGTAGCGCCACCGCTGCCGATGAGGTTGTCGCGCAGATCAATGCCGATGCTGGCGAAGAGCGGGCGTTTGCGATCAAGGCGAACGTCAGTGATGCTGAACAGGCCCGTAGTTTGATCAACACCGTCCACGAACGCTGGGGCCGCTTGGATATTATGGTGAATAATGCGGGGATTACCCGCGACCGCTCGATCCGTAAGATGAATGATACCGATTGGCTTGATGTGATTCAGACCAATCTGAATGCGGTCTTCTTCTGCACCACGGCTGCGATGCAGCATATGACCAACCAGAAGCATGGTCGGATCATCAACATTAGCTCGATGAACGGCCAGACTTCCGCATTCGGTCAGGCGAACTATGGGGCCAGTAAGGGTGGGATCATCGCCTTTACCAAGACGGTTGCGCTCGAGTTGGCCCGCTTTGGGATTACGGTGAATGTGGTGGCGCCTGGCTTTACCATGACCGATATGTTTGCGAAGGTGCCTGAGAAGGTGCAGGACGATATTAAGTCGCGGATTCCGCTGGGCCGCTTTGCAAGGCCTGAAGAGATTGCAAAGGCGGTGGTCTTCCTGGCCGCTGATGCCGACTATATCACTGGAGCGCAGATTAACGTGAATGGTGGGGCGTATATGTGAGGCGTGAGGCGTGAGGCGTGAGGCGTGAGGCGTGAGGCGTGAGGCGTGAGGCGTGAGGCGTGAGGCGTGAGGCGTG
>NZ_NQWI01000211.1 GCF_002532535.1 Candidatus Viridilinea mediisalina | reverse complement strand
TATCCCAGCAGCTTGTCATGCTGAATAGAACATGGGGCGCAGGCATCGTAGTGCCGACGTTAGTCGGCTGAGGTCTTTGGCAGCACTGGGAGCCGACTAACGTCGGCACTACCTACGGCGCAAACAGGAACGTTCCTACGAACCTTCGCTCAGGGTGACAAAGCAACGGGGTAATCAACAACATCCGCTTCCCATGGTATCACATGGGTCTTGCCCATTCAAAATGCATGCCGTCGCTGGCCCCTTTGCCGTCAAAGTTCCAGTGGCCGCCCCAGTAGAAGCCATGGGCGTTGGCTAGGGGCACGAGTTCGCGCACGGAGCCGGGTTGCCCGACGAAGGCGGCGATTTTTAACATGCCGTTCCAGCGGGCGTTGATGTCGAACGCAGTGCCGTAGGCATGGTTGCTGAGTACGCCCGGGTTGAGGCGAATCAGGCGTGGCACCCAGGCACCGTCGAAGGTCTTGATCAGGTGCATCAGCCCGGCGGCTTCCCAGGCGGCAAAGAGGCTGCGTAGTTGCTCGGCGGCGATACGGTGGAACTTGAGGATGGGGCTGCGTACTCCGGGAATCTGGAGCAACTGGGGGATGTTGACATCCACAACGTGCTGCTGCGGCCAGTTGTTGGTGATGGTGATGAAGGTGCCTTGGGCGGGTCTCCATTGGAGGTTGCCCAGGAGGCGCGGGCGCACGCCATTGGTGTCGGTGATGATGTTGAAGTTGGGGCGCGCTGGCCAGTTGATGTCGCCAGGTCGTGGTGGGCCTACCTCGCTGCCCGCTGCCACCGGCGGTAACGGGTTGCTCGGTGTCGGCGGCGGGGCTTGGCGCGGTGCGCGCGGCTGCCAGTTGACCACTGTAGTAGGCTTGGGGAGTTCGCTCATGCGCCGTATCTGGCCGTCCGGCCCTTGGTAGAGCGTGTCGAGGGCCCAGACCTGCACGCGATAGTTGGTGTTGAGCAGTTGCACTTGGTAGGGGCCGGTCAGTGGGGCACCCAAGCGCAACTCAAGGGCGCGGCGGTGCAGCGGGTCGTCGGGCTGGTAGGGTGCCCGCGCAACCTTGTAGGTCTCTTGCCAGAGTATGGGATAGGCGGGATCACTGGGCTCGGTGCTACTCAGCAGGCGACAGCCGCTCAGTTCGGTGACGGGCGTGTAGAGCGTTTCGGCGGCAAAGACCTGCAGGGCGTAGCGTTGATCGGGGCTACGGTAGTTGCCACTGAGTGGGGGGCCGTAGCCAGCATGACGTGCCACTTGATGGAAGCGCCAGCCAGGTTCGAGCGTCGTGCGCCCCTGGAGTGGCACACCCGCAGCTTGAACCCCCTCAAGCGCCATGCGGTAGGTGGCGGCCAACAGTTCGCGTCCGAGCCCTTGGGCCGGAATACCGTTACTAGCCGGATCAAAGAGAGCGCTGAGTTGCTGCACTGCCGCATAGTCGGTGCCTTCGTTAAAGAGCGTATCGCGGGCGTAGGGTTGCAGGTTGAAGGAGCGGCCATTGACCACCACCGGCGGAGGGGCGTTGCGGCCAATTGGTGCGCCTAGATTTTTTTGGGCCGCGTGCAACGGAAAGGCTTGACGCAGATTGAGGCTACCACCCAAGGGCTTGTAGCTTTCGCCAAAGAGCGCCACAAAGAGATCGGTCTCACTCGCTGCACCGCTACCCAGCACAACCTGGGCTTGATCAGGCGTTACTAGCCAGGGCAACGGCGGCGGCGGCGGCAGGTAGGGGTAGAGGCGCAAACGTCCTTGTGCATCAGCCATGATCGTTGCCAACGCCTCCAAACCCAACTGATGCTGCTCCAACACCTGGGCTACCAACCCGTCCACCGCAAGCAACTGAGCATCACGATACTCAGCATGCTCAGGTCGTTCCAGTGCCACCGCAAGGGCAATCGGATTCAGATTGCGGCGGCGCTGTTGGTAGATGACATTGGCTAGGTAGGTACCACAACGCTGATCAGCAAGCAACCGCTGCACCTGGCCATCCTGCCCCACATAGTAGTGGGGCAACGGCGTTGCTTGGGTCTCAAAAGCGGCCAAAGCCGCTGCGCCAGTGCGCCGATCATCAACCACCACCACCAAGCGGACCACACGACCAGCGTTGCTCATGGGTTGCTCCTTAACCAAGCTTCACACTTCGCCGCATCCACCACCACCAACTCTAAGCCGTCGGGCGGGGCCTCGGCGAGGGTGACTGGCAGTTCGTGGAGTTGGTCGCCGCGAAAGAGCGTGAGGCGCACCGTTGTGCCGGGCTGGCGTTCGGCGAGGCGGGCGTTGAGCTTGTCGGGGTTGATGCGCCAGCCATCAAGTGCCAGCAGTTGATCGTGGGCGTAGATGCCTGCACCATAGGCTGGCCCGTCGCTCCGCACACTGCTGACGACGCAACGTTCGCCTTGAGATTGCACCTGTAGCCCCAACCAGGCTTGGGGGCCACGCCGCTGCCAGCGCAACTCGAGTCCCGCTACAGCTAAGCCCGTCGCATAGTCTAGCTCCGCCACGCCTGCAACATAATCATTGAAGAAGGAGTTCAAACCAACCCCAGCCAGCTCCTCGGCGGCAGCCTGCACCGCGCCCTCTTCAGGGATACCGGGGCCGCTGGCGGGGTAGCGCTGGTAGAGCAGGCGCATCAGGTCGTCAAGTGAGCGTTGGCCACCACTCGCTTCACGGATACGCAGATCAAGTAACAGGCAGACCAAGGCACCCTTGAGGTAGTAGGAGATACTGGAATTGGCACTGTTCTCATCGGGGCGATAGAGCTTAATCCAGGCATCAAAACTGCTCTGCTCAAGGCTTTGCACATAGCGACCAGGCTGGCTCTGGAGTTGCACAATCTTTTCGGCCAAACGCTCTAGGTAGCGTTCTGGTGTAAGCAAGCCTGCACGCACCAGCAGCAACTGATCATAGTAGCTCGTCGCCCCTTCCATCAGCCAGAGCAAGCGCGTATAGTTTTCGCTGCGATAATCGAACGGGCCCAGCGGCGCGGGCCGCAGTCGCTTCACATTCCAGACATGAAAAAATTCATGGCTCGTCAGCGCCAAAAAGCGCTCATAGCTACGCTCCGGGCGAAAACTCCAACGATCCAACTGATTGGTCACACTATTGCGATGCTCCAAGCCACCGCCGCGCCCATCGGTGAGATGCAGAATGAAATGGTAACTGCTATAGGGCAACGTGCCAAAAAAAGCGCGCTGCACCTCCACAATCCGGCGCGTATCGGCCACAAGGCGCTGCTCGTCCTCATTGCCAGCGCCCCAGATGGCAAGCTCATGGGGAACATCATCCACAGTAAAGAAGAGGCGGCGATGGGTACCACACTCCACTGGACAATCCACCAACTCATCGTAATCCGCCGCAGTAAAGAGGTAGGTCTTACGCTCGCGATCGGCAATCAGCGCATCACCTACCAACGGCTGCAAACCCGTCGTCACATACCAATCATCGGGCGGCATCACCGCCAAACGCAAGCACTCATGGGTTCGGCCTGCCGCATACATGAAGACCGTGGCCCCATTAAAGTAGGCATGGGACGCATCAAGATGGCTGGTTCGCACCGTCAATTCATTAGCATAGACAGCATAGCTCGCAAAGAGACCGTGGGCGCCTTGGGTCTCAATCTGCCAGGTGTCCTTCGCCACCTTACGCCAGGGCAGCGGCACACCATCCACCGTTCGGGCAGCAAAGCCCTGCACATGGCGCGCATACTCACGCAGCAGATAGGAGCCGGGCGTCCACGCAGGCAGCACCAAATCCTGCGTTGCCCCACTGAGGCCATCTAGCTCAATGCTAACGTGGAAGAGGTGGCTATTGGGTTCGGGCATGCTAATGGTATAGGTAATCATAGGAGATAGCCGAGAGGTTATGCCATTTACGATTGTAGATTGCAGATTGCAGATTGTAGATTGCAGATTGCAGATTGCAGATTGCAGATTGCAGATTGCAGATTGCAGATTGCAGATTGCAGATTGC
>NZ_NQWI01000210.1 GCF_002532535.1 Candidatus Viridilinea mediisalina | reverse complement strand
TGAGAAGCTTTGGATGCGGTGTCAAGAGTTTTCTCATGCAACGCGAACCAACGACCTGCTAGGTGGGCGCCGTGCAGTCGCCATGCGTAGCCCCAAAGACCCAACGGCGCACACCTGGCAGGTCTGGAGGGGCGCATAGCTCATGAGACCTAGCAGGTGCGGCGCGGTGGATTGGAGCTACCGTTGCGTTAGGGCGGCATGCGGGAACCTGGTTCCCGCACATGTTCATGAACGTAAACGGGGGTACGCGGGAACTTGGTTCCCGCGTACCCCCGTTCTTTATCCTTGTGCGGCATACCAAAAACCCTGACTTCCTCTCTCCAACCGTATCTTTTGGCCCCTTTGAACGGTACATGAAGTAGAGCCCATGAATATGGTCATGGGCCATGTACCCCGAAGGGCTCTATGGCAAAGACCGATAACCCCCTGAAACGCTTGGTCATCTTGGTGGCCAAGGATGTGGCCGCGTGGCTGCTGAACCGCCCAGTACGCGAAGTCACGGCGCAAGCGAGCAACTTGCTCCCGCCCGTGCAGGCCGTGGATAGTGACCTCATCTTCTCGGTAACATCTGAGGATGGGAGCGAAGAGATACTGCATCTTGAATTCCAGGGGCGAGGCAGCGATCTCCCGATGCCACTGCGGATGCTCGAATACCGCGTTCGGATCGCCACGGCCTACCCGGGCATCCCGGTCACCAGTGTGGTATGGTATGTAGGTGGTGCCGGTGCCAGCGACATGGGGACGCATCATCTCACCAACGCGCAGGGCCATGCCACGGTCACATGGCAGTATCATGTCATCCATCTGTGGAAGCTGGATGGCGAGGATCTGCTTGCCTTGAACCGTCCAACACTTGCGGCACTGATTGGCCAGACGCGGCTGCGCGACCCCGAACCCGCGTTGCGCCAAGCGGTAGACCAGATCGTCACGGGGACGAGTGGTGAATTGCAGGAACGGTTATTGCTCGAATTGCTCACCCTATGTACCGATAAGGAGGTTGCTGCGATGGCGAAAGAGATCGTGCGTTATGATCGTTACGGCATGGAGGAAGCGCCCATCATTCAGATGTGGCGGGAGGAGGGCATGATCAAAGGCCGCGAAGAGGGCCGCCAAGAGGGCCGCCAAGAGGGCCAGTTGGCGTTATTGCTGCGCCTCCTCTCTCACCGCTATGGCCCACTAAGCACAGAGATGACGGCGCAGGTAGCAGCTCTGAGCCCGACGCAGATGCTTGCTCTTGCCGAGGCGCTGCTCGATTTCACCAGCCATGATGATCTGGAGCAGTGGTTGGCGCGGGGAGGAGAGTAGCGGAACAGGGGGCAGCAGAACAGGGGAACAGGGGGCAGCAGAACAACGGTAACGTGCCTTGAAACCATCCCTCTCACACACACAAACAGGAACAAACATCATGGCTTCTCGCCTATTCATCATCTGGCTGCTGCTCATTGCCCTGAGCGCATGTGGCGCTTCAGCAGCCTCATCGGGCGATCCGGTTGCCAGTGGGCAGCGGATCTTCAATATCTGGTGCTTGGGCTGCCATAGCCTCGATCCCGCTGGCCCCACCGCCCTAGGCCCCCCCTTGGCTGGCATCGCTACCCGTGCCGCCAATAACCCCGATGGCCTCACTGCCAGCGAGTGGCTGCTGCGCGAGACGATTGATCCTGATTTTAGCGTGACCCCCGGCTATACTGCGGGGATGATGCCCAACGATTATGATCGCGTCTTTAGCCCAGAGCAGCTTGATGCGCTGGTGGCTTTTATGCTTACGTTGGAATAACCCGGTTGTTCCTTCTGGGAGGGGTTTGGGGCTACGCCCCAAGCCCTCTTTTTCTTTCAAGTTGGCGGCGAAGCCGCCAACTTGAAAGAAAAAGAGGTTTTTTTGGGTGAGGCTTTGCCTTTCCCAAGCCCCCGCTGCAGGCGCAGCCACCCCGAAACCACCAAAATTTGCCCAAAACCGTATCTTTTCGCCTACTCGCACGGTATATAGACATGAGGGGCTATTTTTGTACGCCGGGATTCCGGTAGGAGTTGATGATGATTGCTAAAGTCTATAGCTGTGCGGTGATTGGCCTTGAAGGGGTGTTGGTTGAAGTTGAGGTTGATATTGCTCAGGGCATGCCCTCGTTTACCGTGGTGGGCTTGGGTGATGCGGCGGTGCAAGAGAGCCGTGAGCGGGTGCGGGCTGCCATTCGCAATTCGGGGCTGAGTTTCCCCTTTAAGCGCCTGACGGTCAATTTGGCCCCCGCCGATCTGCGTAAGGTGGGGCCAGCCTATGATCTGCCGATTGCTATTGGTTTGCTGCTTGCCTCTGAGCAGGTGATGGGCAATACCCAAGGCGCGATCTTTATTGGGGAACTGGGGCTTGATGGTAGTCTGCGCCATACCGATGGTGTCCTGCCGATGGCTGCCGTGGCCCGTGAACGTGGTGCCCATACCGTCTATGTGCCGCGTGAAGATGCCGCTGAAGCTGCCTTGATCGAGGGACTCACTGTGGTGCCAGTGGCTTCGCTGATCGATCTGGCGACTCATGTGAATGGCGAACGCCCCATAGAACCCTATGGCACCAATTTGCCACCAAGCCATGAAGAACCAAGCTTTCCCATTGATTTTCAGGATGTCAAGGGCCAAGAGCATGTGAAGCGTGCCCTGGAAGTCGCGGCTGCCGGTGGCCATAATGTGCTCATGCATGGCACCCCCGGCTCCGGCAAGACTATGCTGGCCCGGGCGTTGCTCTCGGTGCTGCCGCCAATGAATCTGGAAGAGGCGCTCGATGTTACGAAGATCTACAGTGTCTGTGGCCAGTTACCCAAAGAGATGCCGCTGATGCGCCGACGGCCCTTCTGTGCGCCGCACCATACCACCTCAATCGCCGGGCTGATTGGCGGCGGTGCCGGGCGCGCCCGCCCCGGTCTGGTCAGCATGGCCCACCGTGGCGTCCTCTTTCTCGATGAGTTGCCCGAATTTGGCGCCAAGCTGGAGGTGTTGCGCCAGCCCCTCGAAGACCGCACGGTCACCTTGAGCCGTGCGAATAGCAGCATCACCTACCCGGCAGCCTTTATGCTGGTAGCCGCGCAAAACCCCTGTCCCTGTGGTTGGCATGGCGACAGCGAGCGGGAGTGTACCTGTAGCCCCGCCCTGGTGACACGCTACCAGAAGCGGGTTTCGGGGCCGCTGCTCGACCGGATTGACATCCATGTCGAGGTGCCTCGCATCAACTACGAGAAGCTCAGTTCGGAGCGCCTGGGCGAACCTTCGCATGCCATCCGCAAGCGCGTACAAGCTGCCCGCGAACGGCAACAGACCCGCTTTGCCGACGCAGCACGCGGCTTCGTCAACGCCGAACTAGGCCCAGGCGAACTACGCCACCACTGCCAACTCGACAACGCCGGGCAGAGCCTGATGAAGGCCGCCGTTCGCCAACTCAACCTCTCGGCCCGTGGCTACCATCGCATCCTCAAACTTGCTCGCACCATCGCCGACCTCGCCGGCACCCCGCAGATCGGCCCAGCCCACCTCGCCGAAGCGATCCAGTACCGCCCAAGACGAACGGAGTGATACCATAGCCGATAGCCGATAGCCGATAGCCGAAAAAGAGCGCAAAGGAACGCAACAACACCGCTGTGCCTTCGCCCCTCTCCCACAACGTGGGAGAGGCGGTGTCCGGTTGGTGAGCCTGTCGAACCAGAGCTTGCCGAAGGGGGTAGGGGGTGAGGGCCATCCATGCCATCGCTGCCCTGCTCGACTCTGGTACTACCACTGTGCTATGCTACACAGAAGCCTTATACCAATTACCCTTGAACATGCCGCATGATCAAGAACGCTAACACCCATTGGGACGCCATGTTCGGCCATCTACAATCTGCAATCTACAATCTGCAATCTACAATCTGCAATCTGCAATCTGCAATCTGCAATCTGCAATCTGCAATCTGCAATCTGCAATCTGCAATCTGCAATCT
>NZ_NQWI01000209.1 GCF_002532535.1 Candidatus Viridilinea mediisalina | reverse complement strand
ACGCTGGAGTGCCGGCTTTAGCCGGCTAAAGCCGGCACTCCAACGCCAAACCATAGACTTTTCAGACAGCCTCTTAGCGCGAAGAAGTTCTGGGCCACGCCGCATGGCTTCGACAGGCTGGTTTCGGCAGGCTCAACCACCGAGCCAGTGGCGCGGTGGTTGAACCCTGAGTTGCGTGGTGCAGCACAAGACCGCGCCGTGGTTCAGCCAACTTCGTGGTGGATGAGCATGTCGAAGCCACCGCAAGGCATCCCCCACACCCCGCCGAGAGGCGCAACCCCGCCTACAATGGTATCACACCGTGCCCTCCTGTGATGTGGCTGAGATCGAGGTGGGGGCCGTTTTGTTGAAAGCCGCCAGCAAAGGGGTTTTCTGCAAGGAACATGGGGGTGTCAAGATCTACAAACTCAAAGCCGCCTAGCCCGGCGGCAACATGGGCCGACATGGTCATGGCGAGCAGCGCTTCAACCATGCCGCCAATCATGAGCCGCAGCCCGGCGGCGCGGGCAATGGCGGCAATGTCGAGCGCTTCAACCACGCCTGCCTTCATCAGCTTGATGTTGATCACATGGGCTGCACCCTCACGGGCGAGGCGCAGGACATTGGTGCTACTCGAGGCGCTCTCGTCGGCAGCCACAGGCACCGTGCCATGTTGGGCAAGGCGCTGCATCCCGGCCCAATCATCGCCGGGCACAGGCTGTTCCAGCAAGACAGGGGTGATCTCGCGGGCCGCAAGCTGCTCCAGCAGTTCCAGGGTCGTTGTGGCGCACATACCACCGTTACCATCAAGAATCAGCGGGGCCGTTGGCGCAACCGCATGGATGGCCACAATCCGTTGGAGATCAAGCTCAAGGGTACCACTGCCCAACTTCACCTTGAGTGTCTGGATACCACGGGCGCGAATCGCCTGCGCCGCCTGCTGCGCCTCCGCCACCGAGCCAGTCGTAATCGTCATGTCGGTCTCAAGCCGCTGGCCCGCACCACCAAAAAAGACATAGAGCGGCAACTGAACCCGTTTGGTCAACGCATCAAGGATCGCCGTCTCAAGCGCACAGCGGGCGCTCCCGGCAGCAGGAATCTGAGCGCGCAGCAGCGCCGCAATCGGACGCCACTCACGCACATCAGCCCCCTCCAACGCACTGCGTACCGCCTCAAGGGCGGCCATACTACTCGCCTGCGTCTCACCATTAAACGGCGGCAACGGCGCAGCCTCACCATAGCCACACGTACCATCAGCCAACTCAATCGTCACCAACAGATTACGCGCCACCTCCTGCGCCCCTCCAGCAATCCCAAAAGGGCTCAAAAGCGGAATATCGAGCGGCGCAACCGTAAGCGCCGTAATGGTTGTGGGGGTTTTCATGCTAAGGTACCTCCGGTGGATGTGTGGGGGCGGCTATGCCGCCCGCGTAGATCTTTAGAGGCTGTCTGAATAAGGGTGTCAGTGCCATACTACGTGGCAAACGTTGGAGTGCCGGCTTTAGCCGGCTAAAGCCGGCACTCCAACGTTTGCCCATGGACGTTTTAGACAGCCTCTTCTGTGTTGCTGTTTGGCGGCTATGCCGCCAAACAGCAACACAGAAAGTGTAGTTTGGGGCACAGCCCCACGCTTAGACCCTACGCTGGCGTTGCAAATACGCCGTAATCGTCACAAAAACAATAACCGCCCCCAGGATCTGCCAGAGCGAAGTGAGGTATTCACCAAGCAGTAGCGCGGCAAGCCCAAGGGTAGCAAGCAGACGCCAGGCCATCGTGCTGCTCACCATTGGTGCGCCAAGATGACGCAGGGCAGTAATCTGAGCCAGATTAGCTCCAAGCAGCACAAAGCCCACGAACGTAAGGAAAGCAAGCCAATCACTCGCGGCCAATTGGCTATAGCGGCTCCAATCTTCACCAATCAACAGACTGATTGCACCTGTCACCAAGGTCAAAGCGGCCAATTGCACCAGCATGACCGTCTCGCCAGGCACAGAAGCCTTGACGGTACGCGGCACCAAGATCATGTAGAAAGCGAGGCAGAAGGCCGAGACGAGGGCCAAACCGAGGCCAAGCAGATCGCTGGCGGTCAGCGCAAGCGCCACCCCTTGCCCACCCAGATCACCGCTCATCATCAGCATTGATCCAACCAACGAAAGCCCCAGTGCAGGCCAGGTAGCCGGAGGCAAACGCTCGCGGAAGAGCCCCGCACTGAGCAGCGCCACAATCAGCGGCGTCATCAGCGTAATAAGCTGCACATAGATCGCCAGCGTAAAGCGGGCCGCAAGGATATTAGTAATCGCACGCAGCACCACCACCAACGCAAAAAGCCAGATCGCCGGTTCACGCAAAAAGCGCATGTCAAGCCGTCGCAGCACAAACGGAGCAAAAATGGCCAAGGCAATCAAATTGCCCAACGCCAAAAGCGCCATACTCGGAATAAAGCTCACCGTCTGCAAATAGCGGGCAAAGACCGGATAGGCACCCCAGCCGGTATGGGCAAACATGGCTGCTCCCATCCAGATCCACGGGTCGGTAGCAGGATTGCGGGGTGCGGGCGCGCTCACCAAAGGACGTACATCACTCATAGGACAAGAGAACCTTTACACTAAGTTGATCCAGCGCGCCATTGCGGTACGGGCTATTATAAGCCTTTTGTTATAATGTATGGTGCTTGCCCTAACAAATTTTTTAGCGCGAAGAAGTTCTGGGCCGCGCCGCGTGGCTTCGACAGGCTCAGCCAGCGGCAGCGGCGCGGTGGCTGCCAACCCAAGGCTTCTTCGTGCTAACACTTATGTTTGCGTTGGTGTTGGCGGCGCAGTCGCCAACACCAACGCAAACATATAAGGATACACCTATGTCCAACGAAAGCATCCGCATCATGCTCATTGACGACCACGCGGTTGTGCGTCGCGGGCTTGGGGCCTACTTGGCGACCTACCCCGAGATTGATGTGGTGGCCGAGGCCAATAGTGGGGCCGCCGGGGTAGAACTGGCCGCCAAGCTGCTGCCCGATGTGGTACTCATGGATCTGGTGATGCCCGAAATGGACGGCATTGAAGCCACCCGACGACTCAAAGCGGTCTCGCCAACCACACAGGTGATTGTGCTGACCAGTTATAGTGAAGATGAACGCATCTTTCCGGCCATCAAGGCCGGGGCGCTCTCGTACCTCTTGAAGGATGTTGGCCCCGACGACCTCGTGCGGGCCATCAAGGCCGCCCAGCGCGGCGAGGCCACGCTGCATCCCAGTGTCGCAGCGCGTCTTATGCAGGAACTGACCAGCGCACGAAGCTCGCCGCTCGATCTCTTGACTGAACGGGAGCGCGAGGTGCTTGCTTGCATCGCACGGGGCATGAGCAACGCTGAAATTGCCAACCACCTGATCATCGGCGAGCGCACCGTCAAGACCCACGTCTCCAACATTCTCTCCAAGCTACACCTACAAGACCGCACCCAAGCCGCGTTGTTGGCGCTACGCGAACGACTAGTGCCGCTGGATGATCCGCAATAATCCCATTGTAGATTGTAGATTGCAGATTGCAGATTGCAGATTGTAGATTGTAGATTGCCGAACATGGCGTCCCAATGGGCTGTAGCGTTCTTGATAGTGCGGCATGTTCAATGGTAATTGGTGTAATCCCATTGTAGATTGTGATAACTGAAGCTCTACTCCGCAAAAAGCTCGGCTAAGACTGCCAGTACGCGCACTTGGGCCGCTGGCGCGATACGTCCGAGGTACTTTACGAGGCGCCGTTTATCAACAGTGCGGATTTGATCGAGCACAATCTGGGCATCTTTGCCCTCAAAGCGCGTCGCTACCCGCGACGGGTATGCGCGAGCCTTGCTAGTCATCGGGGCAACGATGACCGTCTGGATGTAATCATTCATCTCATCGGGCGAGATGATCAGACATGGTCGCGTCTTCTGCATCTCCACCCCGACGGTTGGATCAAGCGTGACCAAAAAGACATCAAAGC
>NZ_NQWI01000208.1 GCF_002532535.1 Candidatus Viridilinea mediisalina | reverse complement strand
TGGCCGCGGCCACCGCCCGCGCACGCCGCCGCCGAACCGCCGCGAGACGGGCAGTGGGGGGATTATGCAACAGTCTCTTGACGGAAATGGGGCTTTACGTTACGATCCTTGCACATACGCTTGCCCAAGGAGCATGCCATGGGCCTTTCTTTGAATCCTACGATTTTTCGGGCCTACGATATTCGTGGCCTAGTCGGTGTTGATCTTGATGAGGCGATCTATACGCTGCTTGGTCAAGCAGTGGGGACGATCATTCGTGCCCGTGGCGGCCAGATGGTGGTGGTCGCCCGTGATGCACGCCTCAGTTCGCCCATTTTCCAGGCAGCGCTGATTGCCGGGCTTCAGGCTACAGGTTGCGCGGTGGTGGATATTGGCGAGGTTTCGACGCCAGTGATGTATTTCGCCGTTGAACAGCTCAATGCTGATGGCGGCGCAATCGTGACGGCCAGCCACAATCCGCCTGAGTTTAATGGGCTGAAGCTGCGGTTGAGCCATCCGACGTTTGGGAGTGAACCGGCCCCCTCGGAGTTGATCCAGGAGGTGGGGCGCGTGGCTCTAGCCGGAAACTTTGAAACCGGCAATGGTTCGCTCAATCTCTACGATATTAGCCAAGCCTATATTGCCAATGTCACCAGCCTGCTGGCCTTTAGCGGCCCGGCTCCCAAGGTGGTGCTTGATGGAGGCAATGGTGTGGCTGGCCCTCTGGCGCTGGCGAGCTATCGGGCGCTTGGTTTGGAGGTAGAGCCGCTCTTCATTGAACCCGATGGCACCTTTCCCAATCATCACCCTGACCCGCTCAAGGCCGAGAATTTACAGCACCTGATTGCTGCGGTGCAGCACCACGGTGCAACGATGGGCATTGGGCTTGATGGTGATGGGGATCGCCTCGGGATCGTGGATAGCGATGGGACGATTGTCTTTGCCGACCGCTACCTGATTGCGATGGCAACCTACGCGCTGGCTCGGCGCAAAGGGCCGGTGATCTTTGATGTGAAGTGTAGTGCGGTGCTGCCCGAAGCGATCCGCGCCCTGGGCGGCGAGCCGATCATGTGGAAGACGGGCTACACCAATCTTTCGGCCAAAATGCGTGAGGTTGATGCGGTGATTGGGGGGGAATTGAGTGGCCACACGATCATTCCCGCGCCCGGCCACTACTTCGACGATGGAGCCTTTGCCGGGGCCTATCTGCTCTATACATTGAGCCAATTGGGGACGACCCTGCGCGAGTTGCTGGCTCCCTACCCCACGCCCGCCTCAATTGACGAGGGACGTGTCCCTTGCCCGGAAGAACTCAAGTTTCCGCTGATCGAACATGTCCGCGATGTCTTTCAGGCCAACTATCAGGTGACCGACATTGATGGCGTGCGCGTAGATTTTGGCGATGGATGGGGCCTTTTGCGCGCCTCCAATACCGAACCGGCCCTGACCAACCGTTTCGAGGCCCAAACGATGGAACGTGCTCAAGCTATCCGTAATCTGATGATGGGAACTGTCGAGGAGTTCCGTAAACGCCTATGATCGTTCCCTACCGCCCCTATGCACTAGCCTGGCAGGCGATCTATGCCGAAGGCTTCACGCTCGACCAAATCCGACGGCGCACGGCAACGCTCGCCGTCGGTTTGGTGAGTCGTGGCATGAGCTGCTTGGTGGCTTACGATACGCGCTTTATGGGTGCGCTCTTTGCCCGCGATGTCGAGGCGGTGCTGCGCTCCTATGGCGTGCGTGTGGCACTTGCCGCTGCGCCAACTCCCCTGCCGGCGGTTCACCACGCCCTTGATCAACGAGTGGCCGATTGTGCGCTCTATGTCTCGGCCTGTAATCAGTCCTATATCTATAATGGCTTGGCCTTGATCTGCAATGATCCTAGTGGCCTTGCGCTTGATCCCCATAGCGAAGCGCCGCCGCCCCAGCCCTTCCCGCTCTCCGGTGAGCCCAACCCCGACTCTACACGCGATCTGCGTGGGCCTTACCTTGATGCGTTGCAAAGCATTGTTGATCTTGATGTAGTGCGGCGCAATTCGCTCACTATCTTCGTTGATGCGATGAATGGCACCACGGCGGGGATGCTGCCTACACTGCTGGGTGAAGGCGGCCAGACCCGTGCGATTGAGATCAACCGCGACCCCGATCCGCTCTTTGGGCGCAGTGCGCCCGATCCCTTTGCTAGTAGCTTGGTGCGCCTGAAGAAGTTGGTGCGTGAAAGCGATTCTCACCTCGGTTTAGCCATCTCGGCTGATGGTACCGCGCTGGCGTTGGTGGATAAGCACGGCGAACAACTTGATCCCGCTGAGACGGCGTTGCTGCTTGCCGCCTACCTCGTGCGCCAGTACCGCCAGCGCGGGCCTCTTGTGGTACCTGCGCCCGCCGCCGATTCACCTGTGGCTGGCCTGCCGCGCATCGGCGCATGGGAAGAAAACACCGGCTTGCGGATCGAAGGGCTCAACGACCCGGCGCAGCGCCTCCACCAAATGATCTTCCACGAGCGCAACCCACCAATCATTGGGGCAACACCCAATGGGCAACTGATTGTTGGCCGTTACGCCCTCTACCCCGACGCCATTCTTGCGGGCTTGCTCTGTGCTGAACTGGTAGCCCGTAGCGGTGGTAGCCTGCGTACCCTCGTTGAGGCCCAGCGTGAACAACTTACGAAAGTTGGAGGATAATTCTGCATGCGCTCAATAGCCCGCCGCCTCGCTTCGCTCCGCATGCTCACAACCCCACTTGTGCTCACCTTTGTGGGCGTGGTACTCCTTTCGCTTGGTGTGGCCTACCTTTTCATCCATGTCTACCGCACCGTTGAGGGTTTGCCGCTCTTCTTTGAGATTCTCACGCTCCAATTCTTACCGCGCCCCGTGCGCGGTTTTCTGCTGATTGTGACTGGCGTGGGTACCCTCGTTGCCGGTATCTGGCGCTTGAGTGATGTGGTTATTGTCAAGCTGCGAACAACCGAAGCCCAGGGAGACGATGAACTCGTCTTGGGCTACCGCCGCGAGGTACCACCCAGTGTGGCGGTGATTTCAGGCGGGCCCGGTCTGCTGGTACTGAGTGCGATTGGGGAACAGGTGCAGCGTATGACCTGCATCGTGCCAGTGCAGGATCATGTAGAGTACTACTATCGCGCATCGGCCCTCTTCAATCTGCGGAATGTCTACTATGTGGTGCCCACCCCCGAACCGATCCAGGTGGTGGCCAAGTTGGACGATGGCAACAACGTAGATGTGCGCCACCTCGCGCTTGACCCGCAGATCGCGCCGCGCCATGTCGCCCACATGAGCCTTGATGGGCCGGAGAATCCGCCCCTAACCCGCTTGGCTGCCGAGACGATCCGTGATGCTGATGCGATCATCCTGGGGCCGGGTAGTCTCTTTGAGAGTATTCTGCCCAACCTGCTCATTCCCGAACTGCGGGCTGCTATTATTGCCAGTCGCGCGCGTACCATCTATGTCTGCAACCTTATGACCGAACCTGGGCGTACAACTGGGTTTAGTGTTGCCGATCATATTCGTGCCATCAAGCAGTATGGCGGTTTCACACCAACTTACGTGTTGGTCAATGCCCAACGCATCGATCCAGAGGTAACGCGGCTCTACGCTGCGGCCCATCAGTTGCCGGTCTACCTAAGCCCAGAGGAGTATGAAGAGACAGCACTGCTCCGCTCTGATCCTGGTTCGCACCGTGGGGTTATGATCGAAGGGGCCATGGTGCTTGAGGCCGATCTGGCTTCGTCCGTCATTCAATACACCGCTTCGCTCACCAACCCCAGCGAGAGCCGCGCCGCCCGCGTGTTGCGCCACGATAGCCAAAAGTTGAGCCGGGCCATCCTTGAGTTGCTACGCAAGCCATAAGGCTCTAGGTAGAGAGTTTTTTGAATAAGGGTTTCAAAACACCAACAAGAAGAGGTACCGAGGATTGAACCACAGAGACACCGAGGGCACAGAGTATGATAACAGACGGAGTACCAATCCATGATGATTACCATTCCGCACCTTATCTCTGTGTTCTCTGTGTCTCTGTGGTTCAATCCTCTGCATCTCTGCAAAAACTCTATTATTTCCTGCCCTAAGACATGGTTCATAGTTACTTTACAGTTTGGTCTCCGATGGAGTGCCGACTTTAGTCGGCTGGGGTCGTAGATTGCCATGGGATGCCGACTAAAGTCGGCACTCCAACTGTAAAGCTGAAAGGCCGTTTCTGAAACCATGTCTAAGGA
>NZ_NQWI01000322.1 GCF_002532535.1 Candidatus Viridilinea mediisalina | reverse complement strand
AAGCAATTAAAAAAAGTTTTCGATTGGTTGGCAGGTAACGGTGATTGGGTGTTAGAAGTATTTTATGAATTAAACGCTGAATTAAAATGAGACATAATATTAAATTACCACGGATTCTAAAAATTAACTGGATTAAAGAGTTGTCAATTTCAGTTGTTTTTAATAACGGAGAATCAAGGATTATTGATTTTAGAAAAGTTCTTAAACGGAGTAGTGTTGATAAAGATTCACCCGCAAATATTTTATATGATTCAGATGAGTTTGCAAAGGTGAAACTGGTTGATAATACTCTTTCTTGGGATAATGTTGAGCAATACATTACAATGAGAAATGGCGAGAAAATGAAAGTTCCATATGAGATTGGAGCTGATGTATTGCTTAAATATAGTCAACCTGAAAAGTCAGAATTAGCATTGAAATTAGGTCAAATAATACGCGAGGCACGAATTAAAAGCGGATTAACACAACAAGACTTAGCATTAAAAAGCGGTACTTCAAGGACATATATTTCACGTATTGAAAATGACCGTTCAGATTTAGAAATAGCTACCCTGAGAAAGATAATTGAAACAGGATTAGGTCGAAGATTAGAAATATCAATAAGGTAA
>NZ_NQWI01000028.1 GCF_002532535.1 Candidatus Viridilinea mediisalina | reverse complement strand
GATTGGAGATTGGAGATTGGAGATTGGAGATTGGAGATTGGAGATTGGAGATTGGAGATTGGAGATTGGAGATTGCCTGCTTCCTGCTTCCTACTTCCTACTTCCTGCTTCCTACTTCCTGCTTCCTACTTCCTGCTTCCTGCTTCCTGCTTCCTGCTTCCTGCTTCCTAAACTTCCTACACCCGATCCATACGCTGACGCAGCAGATGATCGGCCAGCACGAGGGCAAGCATAGCTTCGGCAATCGGCACGAGGCGTGGCAACACCGTGGGATCGTGGCGTCCGTGAACCGTGATGGTGGCAGGATCGCCCGCTTGATTGACGGTGGACTGTGGTTGCGCGATGCTGGCGGGTGGTTTGGCTGCGAGGCGAAGGATAATCTCTTCGCCAGTCGAGATGCCACCCAAGATGCCGCCGTGGTGGTTGGTGCTGGTACCTATACTACCATCAGCGTGGCGTACAAAGGGATCATTGTGTTGCGAGCCACGGGCATGGGCCACCCCAAAGCCCTCACCAAACTCAACGCCCTTGATCGCCGGAATGGAGAACATCGCCTTCCCGATGTCGGCCTGGAGCTTATCGAAGACCGGCTCGCCGAGGCCGGGGGGCACACCACGGGCACGAACTTCAACGATACCGCCGAGTGAATCGCGTTCACGACGAGCCTGATCAACCTGCGCCACCATCAATTCAGCTACTGCGGCATCGGGGCAGCGCATAATATTACGCTCAATCTCCTGCTCATCAATCTGTTGTGCCCGCAGACCGCCGAGTTGCAGCGTATAGGCAACAATCGTGATCCCAGCGGTTGCCAAGAGCAACTTCGCCACCGCACCACCCGCAACGCGGCCAATCGTCTCACGGGCAGAAGAGCGCCCGCCGCCGCGCCAATCGCGGAAGCCATACTTTACGTCCCAGCTATAATCGGCGTGGCCGGGGCGATAGAGTTGCTTTATATCCTCGTAGTGGCCAGGCTTCGCATCGGTATTGCGTACCAGCATACTCAGCGGTGTACCCGTGGTACGGCCCTCAAAGAGGCCCGAAAGAATCTCCACGCGGTCGAGTTCTTGACGCTGCGAACTGACCTTACTCTGCCCAACGCGCCGCCGATCCAACTCACGCTGCACATCGTCCACACTGAGGGCCAAGCCAGCGGGGCAGCCATCAAGCGTACACCCAACCGCCACGCCGTGCGACTCGCCCCATGTAGTGAGGCGAAAGACCTGCCCAAAACTATTACCTGCCATAACGAGAAACTAGGATAGAGAAAATAGAAAAGAGGAAACCGTGTTTGTGCTGTTTAGGGTGTGCGAGGGAACCTGGTTCCCTCGCGCTCCCCTATCGGCTATCGAAGCGAAAGCCTATTGGGACGCCAGCTCGGCAATCGGCAATCTGCAATCTACAATCGTAAATGGTATTAGCGGCGGCGGTAGCGCATTGACTTATCATACTCATCAACCGCCTTGCGTGCCGAGTTATAGAGATCGCGCCAATTCAAGACCTCTACATCGGGGAGCTTGCGTCGCCGTTCGAGGATGACCCACACCCACAGACCTGCCTGAGCGATCAGTACGAAGACCATAATCCCGATCATGATCCACAAATCCATCGGAACCCTGCCTTTCCCATAGTCGTGCAGATGCTGTTTCTGGAGCGTAGGACTTGATTGGGGCTGTTCTCAGTGGGCCACGCCCGCCTATCGCCCATCCCTACTTCAAGATACCGTATCTGCCTAACTATACAACCAACGCCTTTGGGTATATAGTACTGTGCTTTGACATTCCATGCAACTATGGTATTTGAAGTGGCCCTGGGTGAAGTACTTACACAAATTGCATCTTGCGAAACTTTCTGGTAGAATCAGGTAGTACGCAGAGGGATTACTATACACGAAGCAGGTATGTTGTTACCATACTGCCGTTGGATGCTAGTCGGGATAGTGTTGGGCTATCCTGCTTCAACAAGGTAAGGAGTAGTGTTACGTATGACTACAGAGATTGCTGGACAGATTACGACCACCCCGACGCCTGATCTGGGCCTGAGTGCGGCCAATACGCAAGGAGTTGCGACGCTACTTGCCCGTCTGCTAGCCGATGAGCATGTGCTCTATATGCGTCTACGCAACTACCACTGGAACATTGTTGGCATGGCCTTTGGCCCGTTGCATGCGCTCTTCCAGGAGCAGTACGAGGCTTTGGCTGATGATATTGACGACATTGCCGAGCGCATTCGTATGCTTGGCCCCAATGTTCCCGGTACGCTCACCGAGATGTTGCAGCTTACCACATTAGCCGAGCAGCCCGGCGATCTACCAGATGATCGCAGCATGATCAAGCAGCTTGTGGCCGATCATGAGGCGATCATTCGCAACCTCCGCAACGATGTACGTGCCAGTGATGAGCAGTATGACGACATGGGTACCAGCGACTACCTGACTGGTCTCATGGAGAAGCACGAGAAGATGGCGTGGCTGCTGCGTGCCCACATTGAGCAGCGCGGGTAATGCTTCGTTGCGCTACCGTTGCTCCTGAAGCTCCGAATAGAACGTTGGGATGCCCAGGATGGCCCTCACCCCCTACCCCCTTCGACAAGCTCAGGGCACCGCCTCTCCCACGTTGTGGGAGAGGGGCGAAGGCACCACTGTTTTTTTGCGTTCCTTATCATCAAGAACACGAAAGCCCATTGAGACGCCATGTTCGGCAATCTACAATCTACAATCTACAATCTGAAATGGTATATTCCCACGTTTATCCCTATGCAGAACAAGCAGCGCATAGGGGGAGGCGGGTATGGGGGAGCGCAAGAAGGCGTTGGTGCTTTCGGGGGGTGGGGCGCGTGGTGCCTACCATGTGGGGGTGATCCGGGCCTTGGTGGAGTTGGGTTGGATGGAGGATGGGCGCGGGCCGGATTTGCTCGCAGGGACATCAATCGGGGCGATCAATGCGGCGGCCTTGGCCTCGGGTTTACGGGTGGCCCAATTGGAGCAGCGTTGGCGCACCATGCATACCGAGGATGTGCATCGCCTCTCGGCTGATCTGCCTCTGGTGACGCGGCCCTTTGCACGCTTTTTGCTGCATAGTATCTTGACTTCGGAGCGGCGCAATGGGGTGACACCTGCGTTGCCACGCCAAGAAGTTGGGCAGAGTGCGTGGAGTTGCTTTACACGTTTGGCCAACCTCTTCCGCAGTCGCCCTTTTCGCAGCCTGCTCGATACGCAGCCCTGGCGCCATACCCTAGCGGGCTGGATGGATTTTGCGCGGATCAATAGCCCGGCTGCGCCAGCGCTGCTCATTGCAGCCACCGAATTGCAGACTGGTGGGCTTGAAGTCTTTTGTAATCGGCCCTTGCGTGGACGGCCCGCAACCAGACTGGGCATCGAACACCTCATGGCCTCATCGAGTATCCCGGTGGTCTATCCGTGGACCGAGATTGGCGCAGGGAAATACTGGGACGGTGCAGTACTGGCCAATACGCCGCTCGACCCGGTGATTGAGTTGGCAGGCGAAGATAGCCTTGAGATCATTGTGGTCATGATGACGCCCTGGAATTCCGATCATGCCATGCAGTGTGTGACCGGCCTGCCGCAAGATTTGGCCCAGGCATTGAGTCTCACCCTAGATTGGGCCCTATTGGCCTCCTACCGCGTCGCATTTCAGGCGATCAGCCAACGCAACCAATTGGCAGACGCGGTAGCACGGTTGCAGGCTGCCGGCCTAGCGCCACCCGCAGGGCCATTGCCGCGCCCCATGGCCCTGCCAACCGTGATTGCCCCGCTCGAACCAATGCCCTTAGACTGGATCATTGACTACGAACACCACAACCACGAACATCTCTTTGCATTGGGCTATCAGGATGCGCTGCGGGTGCTACAGCAGAACGTGGGAGAACCAAGTTCTCCCACATCCGCTAAGCTCTTCCAAGACCGCCCTCAGTAAGCAGGCGCACGACACGTTCGATACGAGTGATTGCTCGTGAGAGCAGCAGGGCAAGATCGGCGATGATGGCCTCGCAGAGGGCGGGGTTTTTGGCGATCTTATCACGTAGGGGTCGGATGCTTGCTTCAGCCTCATCGAGACTGTTGATCGCACGTTCAAGATACTCCTCGGCCTCATCACGCTGGCGAGTTGCGACCTGGGGCCAACGCCCATTGATGGGCTTGCCTTTGGCCACGGCGATGAAACGGCGTACACGTTCAGTGCGTGCGAGCGCATCGGAGAGGTAGCGCTCGGTGTCGGTGATGAGCACGAGAGCAAGGTTCTGATTGGCCCCTACCTTGGCGCGGGCGCCATCAAGCGTGGTTTGGGCACGTTGCAAAATGTGGGTTGCCTCATCAGCAAACCTCATTGCCCCCTCGCGCTCGTTCTCCACCTCGTTCGGCCAGCGGCGTGGTGTCGTGGACATAGGCTTTCGCGCTCTTTAACTCGCGCGCCGTGGTGTAACGCAGCAGTTCCATCTGGCGCAGCATCGCCTCGCCGATCTGCCAAAGGATGATTGGGGTGCCCGCAGCGATGAAGCTGCGCCAAATTGCCCCTTCATAGAGGCGCCAATCTACCTGCTGTGTCTTCCGTGCGGTCAGCGCAACCGGAACCAGTGAGATGAGAACACCGCCTGCAACCTCGGCCCAGATGTGATCGGGCTTGATGGGGTAGTGCCGTTCGAGATAGCTCAACGTTGCGGCATAGATAGTCGAAACTCCTAAAACCTTCAGCGTCACCTCGAATGTCATGCCCTCTGGACCGGGGGTGTTCTCGTTGTCGAGACGAGACCTGTTCATGTTCCTCGCTTCCTTTCGTTGTCTCGTGGGGGGTATTATACTCGCTTATTCGTCCTTTGTCTAGTCCTTATTGGGTGCTTGTTGGGATTTTAATCTGGGCCTAGCATGAGGCTGAGTGTGGCTTGGTGTGGGCGTATCTATTGGTGCTACCTCCTCGTTTTATGCGTACTGGCCTGGAAAAGCTTGCGCCGATTGTACTGGCTTGGCGGCTTACACGATGGGTACAGCCTGTGTATCGGGTGAAAGCTCTGCTTGCTTGCATCCTACTACAAATAGTAGCAGTTGACAAGAGCCTCAAATGTGCTAATTAGCGCGTGTCAAATTGCCCCCAAAATAGGCCAAAAGGGGGCTTAACAAGTCCTAAACTATGTGCTATAGTATCACCCAACAAGAACCCAATAAGAACCCAATTAAGTCTAAGCAGAGCGTGTAATCCGCAAAGGTGGTACCCCCCATGTTGTTCGGTACGTGGCGCCTCGACCGCACCAGTGATGGACGTTTTGTGCTGCCGTCCGCGTGGCATGCCGTTACCTCGGCAGGTTTGACCATTACCCGTGGCTTTGAGCCATGCCTCCAACTCTTTCCGCTGGCTACGTGGCAGCCGCTCGCGCAGCGGGTGAGTAGCCTGCCGCTCACGGCTGCTGCGGCACGCATGCTGCGCCGCTTGCTCTTCAGTGCGGCTGCACAGCTTGTGCCCGACGCGGAGGCATGTGTTGCCATTCCGCCCCGGCTGCTCGCCTATGCCAACCTTGCGGCTGGTGCGGTGGCAGTGGGCATGGTGAGTTATGTGGAACTCTGGTCGCCGGAGTGTCTTGCTCAGGGGGAGTGCAGTTCTTAGATGCTGTCTGAAACATCTATGAACTGGTGTTGGAGTGCCGGCGTTAGCCGGCTAACGCCGGCACTCCAACGGTAAAGCTGATTGGCCTCCGACGGAGTGCCGACGTTAGTCGGCTGAGATCGCCGACAACCTCTGGATGCCGGCTAACGCCGGCACTCCAACGGTAAAGCTGATTGGCCTCCGACGGAGTGCCGACGTTAGTCGGCTGAGATCGCCGACAACCTCTGGATGCCGGCTAACGCCGGCACTCCAACGGTAAAGCTGAAAGGCTGTTTCTGAAACCATCCCTTTGCGTTCTTTTGCGGCAAACCTACTTTCCTAACTTACAGTTTCAAGGAGACTTCCAATGCTTCACATACTCCCCCCCCATTCGCTGGCTTCGTCGAGTGCTGCGGTGGCCCGTGCGCGTCTGCATGTGGCTCTGCGGGTTGATCGTAGCCATGTGGCGGCGGCGTCCCCTCGGTCTGGCGGGCGTGTATCCGCTGGCGAGGCGGGCGAGGCGCTGTTGCGCCGTTTGCTCAGTGAGAAGATGCGGGACGAGGGGTGAAGGCTTTCAGTTATAGAGTTTTTGCAGAGATACAGAGTTTTTCACCACAGAGACACAGAGAACACAGAGTGGGTATGGCACAGCCATTACCAGCGTTGCGGCTCCCTGCTGTTCCAAACTCTGTGCCCTCGGTGCCTCTGTGGTGCAATTCTCGGTATCTCTTCTCGGTGGTGTTTTGGATCCCTTGTTCAGAAGACTCTCTCCCTCGTCACTCGTCACTCATAACGGGGATAACAGGCATTTGGCATGAATATGTTGGCTCTACGTTTGGCTACGGTACTCGCTGATCTGGCGGGGGCTATTGGTGATGGTGTTGCTGATTTGCCTGAGGCGGCACCGCTGCTGGTGCGCTGTCAGGCGCTTCAGGGTTTGACGGTGGCACCGCGGGCTGCTGCGTTTGAGCGGGCGGTGACTCAGGCGGTTGGGCACATGAAACAAGCGCATGGTGCGGCGGTGGCACCGCTGTTGACGCTGTTGAGCGATGAGCGGCCTGTGGCAGTTCGTTTTGCCACTTTGAGCTTTGAGGAACTCTGGTTTGCGCTTCAGCCTGATCGGGCCCGTTTGGTTGAGTGCTACCGACGTGAGGTGCGGCCCGCCCTGGCCTCCAGTGATCTCACGCTGCCCGCTTGGTCGCAATTGGGGCCGCTGCTGCTCCAATTTGTTGGTACGCTGTTGCCCCAGGCTTGCGCCGCCCAGATGCGCCTGCGCGAGATTGTGCCTACTGCGGCTGAACGGGAATACTGCACGCCGTTGCGGGTTGCGCAACGTAGCGCCCCGCCACCCCTGGTTGAGCAGCTTGGCCAGACGATTGTGGCAACCAATGGGGCGGCGATTGCCCATGTGCAACAGACGATTGTCCATGGTGATCTGGTGGCGGCGCTGCCTGCGCCACATGATTTGACCCTGCTCTATGCGCGTTATCGGGCGTTTGTGGTTGAAACCTATGGGAGCCTCGATTTTCGTGGCTTGTTGCAGATTCAGGCGGCTACGCGCTTGGGCCTTGATCAGATTTATGTTGAGGGGGCCGCTCTGCCCCATCAGCATAGTGCGGAAGCGCAACCGCTGCACGCTTTGGTGCGCGAGCAGCCGCTGCTGGTGGTGCTGGGTGATCCGGGGAGCGGTAAGAGTACGTTGGTGCGCTATCTGCTGCTGACGCTTACCCGTGGTGATGCCCAGGCCAATCTGGGGCTTGAGCCGCTCTGGTTGCCGATCTTTTTTCCTGTGGCTGCCTTTGCGGCGGCGCGCGCACGTAATGCCGATTTGGCCCCGCTGGACTATTTGAGCGACTACTACCGGGGGTTGTCGCAACCCGATTATGGCCCGCTCTTTGAACGGGCGCTGGCCTTGGGGCGGGCTATGCTGCTCTTTGATGGCCTTGATGAGGTGCGCGAAGACCGGCGGGCGATTGTGCATGCGCTGGAAGCTTGTGCCCGCGAGTGGGATGCGCTGGGTAATCGTTTCATTGCGACGGCGCGGATTGTGGGCTACGATGATGCCCCACTCGATCCGAGCCTCTTTGCCACGGTGACGCTGGCACCGCTCAATGATGACCAGATTAGCCACTTTGTTGTGCGCTGGTCGCGGGCCTATGCTGCCTTGGGCTTCGCTCCGGCTGCGCCCGCTGATGCGCTGCTTGATGATCTGGTGCGCCACGCGGCCCTAGCCGAACAGGAGCGCCAGATTGCACGCCGCAGTGCCGCCCTGCACGCAGCGGTCTTTGGCGAGCGCCATGTCACTGCGTTGGCCCGTAATCCCCTACTGCTCACGATCCTGGCGCTCATCCACAATCAAGGGGCGCGCCTGCCCGACCGCCGCGTGGAGCTCTATCGGCTCTGTGTGGTGGCGCTTGCCGAGACCTGGAACCGCGCCCGTTCGCTCAGCGGGCGGCCTGTGGATGTCCATCTGGGCGATGAGTTGCTCGATGAGCGCTTCGTGGTCAATCTGCTGGGCCCGGTGGCCCTTTGGCTGCACGGCGAGCAGGCGGGCGGCTTGGTGGATCAGGATGAGCTTGAGGGGCGCATTGCGGCGACCCTGGTGCAGACTGATGGTTTGCCGCGTCAGCGGGCGCGTCGTTTGGCTCACGATTTTGTTGAATTGATGCGCCGCGAGACGGGCCTGCTGCAGGAGCGCGGCTATCGCCGTTTTGGTTTTTTGCATTTGACCTTTGAGGAGTATCTGGCTGCACGCGGCCTGCTGGAGTCGCTGGCAGTCGCCGAGCCGGAGGCGCTACTCTGCCAGTGGGCTGGCGATGTGCGTTGGCGCGAGGTGCTGCGCCTTGCGGTAGCGGCAGCCCCCCAGCGCGAAGCGGGGCGCATGCTGCACCTGATTCTCACTGCACCCGCTGCCGGTAGCGACTATGGCCGTCCGCTGGTGTTGGCGGGCGAATGTCTGCTTGATGTGGGGCGCAATGGTGCGGGGGGCCAAGCCTGGGATGCGGTGACGGAGGCGCTGATGGGCCTCTTGGATGATCATGCCGCACCCGTGGCGATCAGGGTTGCCGCTGGTACCACCCTTGGGCAGTTGGGCGATCCACGCCTGCTTGAGGCCACCACAGGCCGGGCGACGGCCTCGTCCGACTACTGGTGTACCGTTGCGGCTGGGCCCTTCTGGTGGGGCGACGAGGCGGCGCAAGGGGCGCGGCGGGCCGCGTTGCAGCGCAGCGAGCTAGGCTACAACCTGCGGATCGCACGCTACCCGGTGACCAACGCGGAGTTTCAGCACTTCATTGATGCCGGGGGCTATACGACGCCGACTTGGTGGAGTGTGGCGGGCCAGCGCTTCTTGGCTGCCGATGGGCCGCGCACGCTTCCTGATGAGGCGGGCAGCCTGATTACCCAGCCGGGTCTTTGGGCCAACAGCGCCTACAACAGCCCCAACCAACCCGTCGTGGGCGTCTCGTGGTACGAGGCGAGCGCCTACTGCGCCTGGTTGACGGCTGAGGGGCGACGGGCGGGTTGGCTCTATCCGGGTGAACGGCTGCGTCTGCCCACTGCGCTCGAATGGGAGTGTGCGGCACGCGGTGGTGAACAACGGCGCTACCCCTGGGGCGACGAGCCACCAGAGGCGCAGCGGGCCAACTATAGCGCCACGGGCCTGCGTGTACCCGCGCCAGTGGGCTGCTTCCCCACCGGCGCAGCAGCCTGTGGTGCCCGCGATCTGGCGGGCAACGTCTGGGAATGGACCGCCAGCCGCGCAGCCAACCTGAGCGACCTCACCCCATGTAGCGACATCGCCCTCGACGAGTTGCCAGTGATCAAGGGCGGCGCCTTCAACTGGGAGGCCGAAGCACTACGCTGCGGAGCGCACTACTGGTTCCATCCAGCGCAACGGCACAACCTCTTGGGCTTCCGCCTCGTCTGGGTGGCAGAGGGAGGTTAAGAGGGAGAAGAGAGGTTATGAGGGCACAGAGAAATTTCACCACAGAGGCACAGAGAGCACAGAGGGTTTTTAATTTTGAGAGTATTCATAAATTTCTTAACTGATTCCTCACCTAAAAAATTCAACATCCTCTGTGTCCTCTGTGCCTCTGTGGTGAAATTTCTCTGTAAAACTCTATAAAACTCTATAAAACGCTCTTAGAAGGAGTCTCTCTATGCTCTCCACACCCGATCCAATCGCCCTCGAACTCAACTTCATCCCCCAGGGCGAGGGGGCGATTATTCGTTGGGAGGCCGCAGTCTTGGGGGTGCGCCTGAGTCGTCTGGGTGCGCCGATTCCGCCGGAGGATGTGGCGTTGGTGTTGCGGGCCTTAGATATGCTCCAAGACCCCGACTATCCTTTGGCCCGCACGGCCCATCAGGAGCGTCAGTTTACGCTGAGTAGCGATGAGCGGGCCCGTTTGGCCGATCTGAAGCTGATCAGCTCCCACGGCCATGTGGTGAATGATGCTCCCCGGCGGCTTGGGCGGCGGCTCTTTGCCGCACTGACCGAAGATGTGGCGGGGCGGGTGGCGCTCGACGCGGTACGTGATCACGCCCTCGCCACAGGCGCGCCGCTGCACATCACGCTCGGCTTCCCACCTGAAGCGGCGCGGCTGGCCGCTTTGCCCTGGGAGCTGCTCTGGGATGCGGGGCCAGCCCCGCTGCTCTTAGGACGCGGCATGCAGGGCAGCCTGACGCGCCGCCTCGATCTGGCGCAGGCGCTCCCGCCGCCGCGCCGAGGCAGTGGGCCACTCCGCATTCTGGCCATCTCGCCTATGGCCGGGATTGGCCCAGAGTTGCGCCAAGTGGAACGCGCCGCCCGCCAAGAGGCCCTGGCCCCACTGCTCCACAAAGGCTTGGCCTTGGTGCATGAGCTTGAACCGGCCAACCGCGAAGCCCTTGCCGATGCCGTGAGCCTCCACGGGCCCTTCGACATCATCCACTTCTATGGGCATGGGCGGCTACGTGGGCCTGAAGGCGAACTGCTGCTCGACACACCACGGGGGGGCGACTGGTTTTCAGCCGGAGCCATGGCCAGCCTCGTAGGTGGCGTCGGCCTTGTGGCCCTCTTTGCCTGCCAAGGGGCCAGCATCAACGTCGGCGCGGGCGAAGCGCTGCTCGGAGGTGTAGCCCAAACCCTCGTTGCCGCTGGCGCACCCGCCGTCTTAGGCATGCAACTGGCAGTTCGCGCCAGTGCCGCAGCGCGAGCCGCCGCCTGCATCTACCACGCCCTCGCCACAGGTGAAAGTCTCCAACATGGGGTCGCCCTAGCCCGCCGCGCCCTCTTCGTCAGCGAGCGAGACACCACCTCCTGGTTTGTGCCGACACTCTACCTACGCGAGCGCAGCGGCGGCCCCTATTGCCTACGGCCAACCCTACCCCCAAGCACACCCAATGCAGCAGCGCAGGCACAACGTTCCCAACAGAGCGTCATCGCCCGTGGCGGCACCATTCGCGCCCTGCGCATCCAAGGGCAACCCGGCAGCACCCAGCGCGTCTACGCCAGCGCCGGGGGGCGGATTGCGGATGTGGTGATGAAGCAGGGAGTGAATTGATGAATAGGAGAACAGAGGAACAGGGGAACAGAGAACAGGAGAACAGAGCACAGAGGAACAGGAGTACAAGAGCAAAATGGAAATTACATGGATCGGCATGACCCGCCAGCACTACCAGCCTGGCAATGTGGAACGAATTCGCATGGTAGTGCTGCACGCTACTGCGGGGCGTTATCCGGGCGATTTTGGCTGGTTGCGTAAGGGCGGCGATGAACGCAGGCCGGTTTCGTGCCACTACTACATCGATAAGCGCGGCCAGATCAGCCAGTTTGTGAAGGATGGCGATATTGCCTGGCACGCGGGCGTGAGCCGTTGGGAGATTGATGGCGAGCTGCGCGAGAACCTCAATCGCTGTTCGTTGGGCATCGAGTTGGAGAATCTCAACACTGGGCGCGACCCCTACCCAGAGGAGCAGCTTGCGGCTGCGGTGGCCTTGACGCGCCTTTTGGTGCGCCGCTACAACGTACCACGCAACCAGTTGGTGCGTCACCTTGACATTAGCCCAGGGCGAAAAACCGATCCTGCGGGCTTCCCGTGGGCCAGTTTTGTTGCGCGGGTCTATGCAGAGGCGCACCAGCCCGCGCAGCCCGCCGAGGAGCATGTGCGTAGCCACATGCTCGATCTGGCCTATCGGGCTGCGGGGAGCGGCTTGAGCGCGGCGTGGCCACTTCACACGGTGGCCGAGCGGCGCGACTTGGGTATGCCGGTGGCCTTGATCAGCAATGCGACCTTGACGCCGCCGGGCCATACGGCCCAAGACGACCTTGATCGCGTTGTACGCTTACCAGGCCAGCCGCCGCTGCTCGTTGAGGTCTACGCCCGTGATCTGCTCTACGCCAACGTGACAGGTGAGAGCAGTGAGCCACCAGCAGCCGCGCAGGTGCGCCAGTTGACCACCTTGGCCGAAGGGCCGCTACAAGAAGCGCTGCTCGATCTCATGTTTCGCGCTGCCGATCCGGTCAATGGCTTCCGCGCCGATTGGGCCTTCCACCAGCACTTTCTCGACTACAGCGACGAACTAGGTGTGCCGATTGGCCCCAACCATCGCCTCACGCTCACGCCGCGCCGCGCCTTTGCCTGCCAGCACTACGCCCTCGACAGCCTCTGCTCGCCCGTGGGCGCATGGAAGACCATCTACCGGCTGAGTGAACTTGAGGGTAGTTTGCCGGGCTTGAGCGCAAGTGAGGTCATTGCCTTGCGTCACGCCCTCTTGGACGATCTCTACCGAGCGCGGACGGGGCGGCGCTACGATGCGAGTGCGCTGCTGAGTAGCTACGCGCAGCAGCATGAACTTGGAGCGCCGCTCGGCCCACCAGAGGTGGCCGTGATCGGCGACGAACCCTACCTGCTCATGCCCTTCGCCTGCGACGTACTGGCTTGTCGTCTACCGACACCCAACTGGCCCATCGAGCGCCCACTGCCCACAGCAACCAGCATCATCAGCCTGATGGCGGCCCAGCGCCCCCGCAGCGGCCTCAGCGCCCTCTTAAGCAGCAGTGGGCTCTTTCGGCGCTTCATCAAGCCCCAGGCAGCGCGGCGCTCTGGGGCTGAACCGATGCCGGGCGTCCTGCTGGGGCCGCGCGCCACCCAACCTAGCGTGCTTGATCTTGGGCCTACAGGCCGTCCGCCCGCAGCCAACGAAGCGCTCCCCGCACGCCTAGTGATTACGGCCAGCCCTGGCCCGGCCAGCGTTGATCTGCATAGTGCCAAGCAACACAAACGTTGGCACTACTACATTGACACCAGTGGCGCGATCTACCGTCTACGCGACGAACTAAGCAGCGTCGCGGGGCACCAAGGCGACCCAGCGATCATCGTCGCCAGCGAAGGCGATCCCGCCCGCGCCGGAGCAGCCCAACGCAGCGCCCTAAGCTGGTTGGTACGCTCATTGGCCACAATGTTGAAAATCCCGCCGGAGGGGGTAGGAAGATAAGAAAATTAGCGCGAAGAAGCCCTGGGCCGCGACGTTGGCTGAGCTTGTCGAAGCCAACGTCGCGGTGGCTTCGACAAGCTGGCTTCGGCAGGCTCAACCACCGAGCCAACGCGAAGCTTCCCCACGAGCCCAAGGCTTTTTCGCGCTAACAAACTCTTGTTGTTCCGTGTTGGCTTCGACAAGCTCAGCCAACACGGAACAAAAAACTAGGAGACCTCATGACCCTTTTTCGCCTATGCCGCGAGGACCCTTTAGTAAGCCTCGTGCATGAATTGTACGGCGCAAACATGGTACGTATCCCAGATGCACGGGTGCGCCCACTCTCGGTCGTCCTGTATCGCCAGGGGCGCAGCTTCTTTCGCGGCTCGCTGCTACCCCTACTCGACAACGCACAGCCGCTGGGCTTACAGCCACAAGCATCACTACTCACCGACATCTCAGGGCGGCGGTCGCGCCGAGTGACGCTCGATTTGGGGCTACACATCCTACGCGGCTTCCTGAGCGGCTTTGGGCTACCCCATGCCAGCCTCGAAGCGAGACTAAACGGCGCGGCCTACCTCGCCTTTGCCTTCCCGGCGGCCAAGCGTAGCGCCCTCGACATCAACGCGCTCGGTTGGGCGCTGACGGAACGGCGCATCGCACGGCACAACCCTGCAGCCACCATGCTCTTCAGCAGCGAACCCTACGAACTCTTCCTGATCGACTCGATCATCACCAGCCACCAGATCGCCATTGTCGTTGGCGGCACCCGCAAACAGCGGCTCAACCTCGACCTTGCTGCGCTACGCGAGGCTCTTGCCGAGCTAGGCGGCAGCGTCGAAACGGGGGCCGCAGGCGAAGTCGAACTGATCATCAGCAGCAAAGCCGAGCTCACCTTCGCCTTTTCGTGCGTGCGCGTCTGTTTCGATCATGAGGGCCAGATCACCAGCCTACCGCCCGACCCCTACACCCGCACCCTCAGCGAACACTGGTGTACAACCCTCCCACTAACAACGCACCCGGGCCTCTTGGTTTGGGATGAGAGATTGTAGATTGCAGATTGCAGATTGCAGATTGTAGATTGCAGATTGCAGATTGTAGATTGTAGATTGTAGATTGTAGATTGCCGGACATGGCATCTCAAGTGGCAAATCGGTGAAATTGCGAATCAACACAGAAGGCGGTGGCTTCGACAGGCTCAGCCACCGCCTTCTGTTCTTCTGTTCTTCTGTTCCTCTGTTCCTCTGTTCTTCTGTTCCTCTGTTCTTCTGTTCCTCTGTTCCTCTGTTCCTCTGTTCCTCTGTTCCTCTGTTCCTCTGTTCCTCTCAGCGAATACTCATAGGCATAATAATATGAATATAGCCTTCACTACCCACCGGCCTAAAGACCCCTGGGCTCTGGGCTGTCTGGGTTTCAATAGCAATCTGGGCGCTCTTGATCGCCCCCAATAGCTCCGCTAGGTATTTCACATTGAGTGCAATCTGACCGCCATCGCCAGTAATCATGCCATCAAGCTCGCCGGTATTATCGCCAACTTCAGCGGCATTGGCACTGATGGTCAAGCGCCCCGGCCCTAGATCACCACCCGGCTCCATGGTCAATTTGACCACATTCTGGCTTGCGGAGGCAAAGAAGGATGCCAGTTTGACCGCTTTGGTCAGTTCGGATGTTTCCAGAATAGTACGGGTCGTATACTGTTGGGGAATAATCCGTTCCACATCGGGGAAGCGGCCATCAATAAGACGCGAGACCAGTTCTGTATTTTCGGTATGGAAGAGTACTTGACTCCCACCAGCGGCCACCGTCAGGCTCAACACGCCCTGCGTCTCACTCGCGATGCGGCTCAACTCAGCCAAGGTACGGGCGGGCACAATAAACTCAATCTGCGCTTCTACTGGTTCTGGCATAGTGACGGTGCGCGTGGCCAAGCGGAAGCCGTCGGCAGCAGCCATGAAGAGGCGGTTCTCATTGAGGCGCACCAGCACCCCGGCCAACACTGGGCGCGAATCGTCGCTGGCAGCCGCAAAGACGACTTGATCAATCGCCTCCCGCAGCACATCGGGGGGCAAACTCGCCGCTGGTTGCTGGTCACTGATCGTTGGGATGTTGGGAAACTCTTCAGCCTCAATGCCCTTAATATTGGTAGTAAAGCGCCCACACTGAATCGTAATAGTTTGGGTACGGGCATCAAGCGTGATGGTAATGCGATCATTCGGTAGGCTACCTACCACATCGGTCAGCAGTTTAGCCGGTACCGTAATCGCCCCTTCCTCTTCGATTTGCGCCCCAATCCAATGGGTAATCCCAACTTCCAGATTGGTAGCCGCCAACTTGAGCCGCCCCCCATCGCAGGCCAGGAGCACATTGGACAAGACTGGCAAGGTGCTTTTTCCCGCAACCGCATGGCTTACGGTAGCCAGTCCGCGCTTGAGATTTTCTTGTAAACAGGTGAGCTTCATCCCCATTGTTCCTTATATCGTCTGGTTGGCGGTGCAGTGGGCCGTGCCCTCGTCCCGCTATTGCGCGCCGATTATAGCATAGAACAGATGCCCCAAGTCCAACAGCCTAGCATGTAATGATCAGCATCAATTGATCGTCTCGATACTACTGGTCACCAAATAGATCACCCGCTCGCCAATATTGGTCGCTCGGTCGGCTGAACGCTCGAGGGCGTGAACCACATCAATCATATCAATGGCCGCCTCGAAGCAATCCGGATCGCGCTTGGCATTGGCAATAATCTCGGCGCGCAAGCGATCTTCAAGTTCATCTACGCGCTCATCGCTCGCCGTTAGCGAATGGGCCAAGTCAACATCCTGGTGCAGAAAGGCTTCCAAACTCGTATGCACCATCTGCAAGGTGAGTTCGGCCATCTCTTGGATTTGTGGTGGCGGCGGCAGCAGCGCCGGGCGCTTGGTAGCCGAGCGTACCCGCCGTGCAATCGCATTCGCATAGTCGCCAATACGCTCCAGCTCACCCGCAATGGCAGTGACCACCGTGCAGAGCCGCAGGTCGCTGGCAACAATGGGCTGTTGTGTAGCCAACAGCATAATAGTGCGCTCTTCCAGGCTGCGCCACACCTCATCAATGCGACTATCATCGCTAATCACCTGAGCAGCCATTGCAGTATCCCAATGATCAAGCGCTTTCAAGGCGCGTAGCAGCGCCTGTTCAACCATGCTGCCCATACGCAGCAGGTCATCACGCAGGCCACCGATCTGATGAGCGTAGCGTTCGCGTAGCATATCAAGGACTCCTTGGGGAAGAGAGGAGGAGAAGAACAGAAGAACAAAGGAACAAAGGAACAAAGGAACAGAAGAACAGGGTGTATGCTTAAGGATACCACATCTGCCAAGAAAGCTTGTTAGGGAAGCAGAAATTTTTAAGTGTCCCAGCGGTCGTTGTGTCTCCCGCGACAACGACGGTAAGCACAATCTGCAATCTGCAATCTACAATCTGCAATCTGCAATCTGCAATCTACAATCTACAATCTGCAATCTACAATCGTAGTGGCTGCACACCCCGGCGAAAGATCATAACCGCATCGTCAGCCATGCGCTGGGGGTCAGCCGGGCTGCATGAACTGAGGTTGCCCATGTTGGGGGTTAGGATGAGTGCGTTGAAGATGCGTAGCAGGCTGGCGGCATCAAGGGTTGCATCAATTTCGCCAAGGGCTTGGGCCTCCTGAATGGTCGCCACGAGGCGTGCATCTACGCGCAGGAGCAAGGCCCGTGAGTCAGGGTTGCGCTCAAGGATGGTGAGAATTTCGGGCATGTGGAGTTGCATGGAGTTGGTACCATGCTCAATTTGAATGCGAATAGTATTGTGTAGAAATTCGAGTAGCCGAGCTAAAGGAGATGCGTCGTTGGCTGCTTCGAGTTGGGCAAAGACCCGTTCGATGAGTTGGCTGGCCATTGCGGCTACGAGGTCCTCTTTGGTGGGGAATTGATTGTAGAGCGTTGGTTTTGATACCCCCACCCGCGCTGCGAGATCCTCCATAGACATTGCCGCATAGCCACGCTCAGTCATGAGTTGGTGGGTCGCTTCGAGGATTTCGTCGCGGAGTAGCGCACGGCGACGTTCGCGCAGATTTTGGCTCATGGTTGTAGGAGAGTTGTTGCAGAGATACAGAGCGATTCACCACAGAGGCACAGAGGACACGGAGAAGAGAGGTTTTTGTTTGGCATTTCTTCAGATGCTGTCTGAAAAGCCTATGAACTGGCGTTGGAGTGCCGGCGTTAGCCGGCTAACGCCGGCACTCCAACGTGTGCCCACTAGCTTTTCAGACAACTTCTGAACCTCATGTGTCAGCGATCCACTTCAATCGTCACGCGGGCGCTCATGCCAGCGCGCAGTTCGTCCTGCTCATCCAGCGTCACGCGCACGGGGAAGGTCCGCACGTTGCCGACGACGCTGGCCGTGGGCGCAATGAAGGTAACCGTGCCACTGAAGGTACGTCCGGGGATGCCGTCAATTGTGATGCGCGCACTCTGCCCAATGCGGACACGGGCTACATCGGTGTCGCTTACGTTGACTTCGATGCGTAGTTGGCTGGTGTCTACAATCTGTACGGCGGGCAACGGACTGGTGCCAGCAATGTCGCCAATTTCGACATTGATGCGGGCGATGGTGCCCGCAAAGGGTGCGGTGAGAGTGCCTTTGGCCAGGTTGAGGCGCGCCGATTCGAGTTGGGCAGTGGCTGCGTCAACTTGGGCCTGAGCTTGGGCCAGTTCTGCGGCGGTAGCCCCAGCGGTGGTGCGGGCAAGGCTGGCTTGGGCGGCATTGACTGAGGCTTGGGCCGATTGCACCGAGCCGATGCGCTGTTCGCCGCGCAACTTGTCGAGGTTGGCACGCGCTTGGGCTACTTGGGCATCCACGGCGGCACGCTGTTCAGCCGTGGCCCCATCGAGCAGCCGTTGCAGACTCGCCTCTGCGTTACGCAGGTTCGCCTCAGCCGCTTGGATACCTTCGCGCTCATTGCGTACCGCCTGCTCAAGGCCCAGACGGGCCTGCTCAAGCTGGACTTCGGCGCTATTGACCCGGCGTAGCGCCTGGTCTTCCGCATCGAGCGCCTCCTGAGGCATGTCGCGCCCAAATTTATCGAGTTCTTGCCGCAACTCAACGTTATCCCAATAGATCCTTGAGTAGGTCTGTTGAGCATCGCGCAGATTGTTGGCCGCAATCTCCACTTGCAACTGGGCGTTGTTCTTGGCGGCTGAGAGGTTGGTACGCTGCATGTCGAGGTTGGCACGGGCCTGGGCAACCCCCGCCTCGGCCTGTTGCAGATCGGTGGTCTTGGGCCCCGCTGCGACTTCCGCCTGGCGTGCAATGGCGCTGGCCAGTGAAGCCTCGGCGGCGGCAATGTCTTCAGCCGTAACGCTGCCCTGGGCCTGACGCAAGGCGCCTTGAGCCTGAGCCACCTGGGCGCGGGCGGCGGCAATATCTTCGGGGCGTGCGCCCTCGGCCAACCGTTCGTAGCCCGCTTGGGCTTGGGCAACCCCCGCCTCCGCCTGGCGAACGGCCAACTCAAGTTCTGCAAGGTCAAGACGCACTAACGCCGTTCCAGGGCGCACCGTTTCGCCCTCTTCTACCAAAATTTCCGCAATGTTGCCCGGCACACGAAAGCTCAGGTCGGCTTTGCGCCGCGCTTGCACTTCGCCCGCCGCCGTAACCCCCAACCCTATGCTGGGCGCTGCGGGTGGCGCAGGGCTCTCGCCATCAACCACTGTGGTCGCCGCCCCAAGCGGTGCGCTGGTGGGCAACTCGATGGTTGGAACATTCGCAACCACTTGGGGTTGCTCCACTTCTTGGCTGGCGCAGGCACCGAGCAGCAGGGCCAGCAACAGCATACCTATGATGCGCGTGGTCAAGGGACTCTCCTTACTTATACCATAGCCGATAGCCGATAGCCGATAGCCGATAGCCGGACATGGCGTCTCAATGCGCTTGAATGTCATGAGGCATGCCGCATGATTAAGAACGCTAAAGCCTATTGGGACGCCATGTTCGGCAATCTGCAATCTACAATCTACAATCGTAAATGGTATTACTGGTGTCAATCAGCAGTCGGTTCTGATGAAATAGGCCGATTGTGGCTTGGTGCGGGCTGCTGCGAAGCTGGGCTTGGTGCATTGGCCTGCGTTGTGCTTGGTGATGACGTTGGTGGCTGCGAATCTGATAAAACTGGCGCTGCTTCGGGTATGGCAATGAGTGAAGGGAAGCGCCGCACGGCCCAGTTAGTCGTGCGTGTAGCAACTGAGTCCATTAAGCTATAGACCGTAGGCACGACCAGCAGCGTAAGCAGCGTCGAGGTGGTCATGCCCCCAATGATCACCCAGGCAAGACCACTGCGAAACTCGGTGCCCTGGCCAGTTCCAAAGACATGCAGGCCAATTGCCGTGGGCATAGCACCGGCAATGAGTGAGAGCGCGGTCATCAGGATGGGGCGCAGACGAATGGCCCCGGCTAGGCGCAGGGCATCGTGTTTGTTGAGGCCAAGATCGCGGATCCGGTTGGTAAAATCTACCAGCAAGATCGAGTTTTTCACCACAAGGCCCAAGAGCAGAATCAGGCCGATCATGCCGGTGATGTCCAGATCAACATTGAGAATGCGGAGCGCGAGGAAGGCACCAATGAAGCTGAAGGGCATGGCCATCATGATCACGAGTGGTTGGGTGAAGGAGCCAAATTGCGAGGCAAGCACCATGTAGACAAAGAGTACCGAGAGGGCCATTGCTAGGAAGAGCGAATCAAAGCCTTCGGTGGTCTGCTCCATGATGCCGGTATATTCGATAACGACATCGTTGGGAATACCCAGGGCGGCGATACGCATATTCAACTCTTCTTGCGCTTCGCCCAGGTTGCGATTCTGGAGGTTGGCCCCAACCAAGACTTCGTTGAGCCGGTTGTAGCGCCGAATCGTGACGGGACTGTCGCCAATTTCAATGCGACCGAGGGCGCTCAGCGGGACGTTGCCAGCGTTGGTGGGGATACTGATCGCATTGAGCGCCTCGATGCCACTGCGGTCGCTTTCGCGCAGGCGCACCACAATGTCGGTGTCAACCCCATCCTGACGCATGGCCGTAGCCACATCGCCACTGATCAGGGCGCGTACCGAATTGGCAATGTCATCGTTGGTAACCCCCAGTTCGCCGATGCGCCCCGGATCGGCGATGAAGCGCAGTTCCGGGCGGCCCGTCTGGAAGTTGGTGTCAATATCCACGAGGCCCTGCATGGTCGCCATTTGCCCCTTGATCGCATCAACCACTGGGCCGAGTTCGTTGGTTGGGCGGGTGGATTGCACACTCACGAGCAGTTCACGACCAGCGACGCCCGTACTGGTGGGTTGGAAGCTGGGGAGGGCAAAAGCGAGGCGCGGCAGGAAAAGCAACTGTTCGCGCAGGCGCTCTTGCACCTCAAGGGTGGGCGTGCGGGCCACCAGCTTCACAAAGAACTGGGTGCGTTCGGGGTTACCACTGTAGCCCACCGTCGCAATGACCGTCTCGACCGCCGGATCGGCCAGCAGAATCTCCTCGGCCCGCGCCGCCAGCCGATTGGTCTCGGCGAGCGTCGTGCCCGGCGCAGCCTCAAAGCCCATCAGGAACTCGTGGGGGTCCTGCTCTGGGAAGAAGGAGAACTTGAGCGTCGAGGCAACAAAAAGGCTCACCACCATGACGCCAAGCGCAATACCAATCACCGTGAGCCGATTACGGGTCGAGGCGAGCGTCCACGCGAGCAGCTTGCCATAGGCCCGCCCCAAGCGCCCAGGGTCCTCTTGGGCTTCTTGGATAAGGCTGGCATCACGTTCGGCATTCGCCCCAGCAATATGCTCAAGTTTCAGGTCGGGTAGAGCCTGATCCACCGAAGCGTGGGGCTTATGCTCCTTCTTCAGATTGGTTCCGGGGAAGACATTGCCCGAAAGCATTGGGGCCAGAACAAAAGCCTCAAGTAGCGAGAGCAGAATAGCAACCGCAATGACCAACCCAAAGGAGCGGAAGACGATCCCGGCGGTGCCTTCGGCAAAAGTGACCGGTACAAAGACAGCGACAATGGTGAGCGTCATGGCCACAACCGAGAGGGCGACCTCCCAGGTGCCTTTGGAGGCGGCGATGCGCGCCGATGCGCCCCGTTCCATATGGCGGAAGATGTTCTCACGCACAACGATGGCATCGTCAATCACGAGGCCCACGCAGAGCGAGAGCGCCAGCAGGGTAATCAGGTTGACCGAGAGATCAAAGACGGGCATAAAGATGAAGGTGCCAATCAGGATGACCGGCAAGCCCGCCATGGTGATGATCGTGCTGCGTAGGTTGCGGAAGAAGAACCAGACCACCAAAAAGGCAGCGATGGAGGCAAAGACAAGTTCTTCTAGCGAGGAAGAGATAGAGGCGCGGACAAATTCGGAATCATCACGCGCAATGGTGTAGGTCAGTTCAGGGCGATTGGCAAAAACCTCAACCATGGCTGCATGGACATTATCGGCAACCGTAACGGTATTGGCCCCAGACTGCTTACGAATCGAGAGAATAATCGCATCGCTGCCATCGAGCCGGGCGTAGCTCATGCGCTCGGCGGCGCCATCTTCGATGGTGGCGACATCACCGATGCGATAGGGCGTGCCGGTAATCTGGATATTCGCAATATCTTCGGGGGTTTGCAGCAGCGAGGGCGCACGCAGGCTAATATCGGTACTACCCTGAACAATGCTACCCAAGCCAAGGTTAGCGTTCGCCTGACGCAACGAATTGGTCAACTGCACCGGCAGAATGCCGTAGGCTTGCAGCTTCTGCAGATCCATGAGCACATTGATCTGACGCAGTTCACCGCCATCCACATCAATATTCCCGACACCACGGGCGCGTTGCAGCAGCGGAACAATCTCATTATCGAGAACTTGGCGCAACTCAAGGGGCGATTGGCCCGCAGTCCCCGCCACCGCCACCGACATGATCGGGTCTTGATTGGGATCAAAGCGCTGAAAGACCGGCTGGCGCACATCGCGGGGCAACGCAGGCATGACCGCATTGATCTTCTCGCGGACATCCTGGTCGGCCTTCGCAATATCGGTACCAGCCTCAAACTCAAGGATGAGGATAGCCAGGCCGTCATTAGCTTGCGACGTAAGATCGCGCAGGCCAGCAATCGTATTGACCGAATCCTCAAGCGGGCGCACCACCTGATCGGCCACACTTTCAGGGCCAGCACCGGGATAGCGCAACGATACCGACATCACCGGAATATCAATATCGGGCAGCAGATTCACCGGCAAGGTACGAAACGAAAGCAAACCAAACGTAACAACCGCCAGCATCACCATCGTGATAAACACCGGCTGGCGGATGGCCATATCGGAAATCCAGAGGCCCTTGAACTGCTCATTCGGGCGCTGGGGGTCAGACATGCTCCCTCCTCAGGCGCAGGCTGCACATGCTTTGCAATGATCTTGTCTTTACTGTAACGTAAAGTCTTTGAACATGCAAGTAAGATTGAGGGGAGAAAAGCTCTGGGCCGCGCCGCTTGGCTTCGACAAGCTGGTTTCGGCAGGCTCAACCACCGAGCCAGCGGCGCGGTGGTGCGGTGGCTGAGCTTGTCGAAGCCAGCACGGTATTGGAGTGCCGGCTTTAGCCGGCTAAAGCCGGCACTCCAATACCGTGCGCACTAGCTTTTCAGACAGCCATCCTACGGGCGAGGCACGCGCTCCAGCAACACATAGGGCTCGGCAGTATAGAGCACCCGATATTCCCGTTCTAGCACATCAATGGGATAGATCTCAGTGTAGCCACTAAACGGCCCCAAGAGCACAAAGGGCGGTTCGGCGTCGAGGCCAGCGTAGCTAATTGGTGGGCCACCGAGCCACTGACGGCGCACTGCGGGATCGAGCAGTTCAGTAGGGACATAATGGTAATTATGGTCGGTCAACAGGCCCAGCTCCGGCTCCCAGGTCTCTACGATGACATCGAAGGGCACATTGGCATCCATAAAAGCAGCCATGCGTTGGGCCGCGTCCTGTGGGCTGAGGATGACTTGGGCCGTGAGGCTGAGGGGCAGCATAATGGCGACACTGAGGTAGAGCATGGCCCCTGCGAGGACGAGGCGCTGGCGGCGGGCGTAGAGTTCGTGCAGCAGATCGGCAACGAGCCGGGCAACCGCCAGGCTGCCCAGGATGACCGCCGGGAAGGCGTAGCGCGCCCAGCCAAGCGATGTGACAAACCAACTGAGCCAGAGGATCGCCATCAGGCTTGGAGCCAGCATCGCTAACGCGTGGGGCGTTCGTTCGCGGCTACGCCAGATGCTGTAGAGTAACCCGGGTACGAGCAGGCCGCCATAGACCTGCACAAGGTAGACGACCGCGCGCCGGGTGGCTTCGGGATCAAAGACAAAGATCGCCCCACCGGCGGCTTGGCGTGTTTTCGCCAAATTCGCACTAAAACCATCAGGCCCAAAGAAGGCGAGCATCGTCACTGTCCATGCACCAAAGCAGGCTACAGCAATCACTGGCGGCGCAAGGCGCAGCCACCAGTCGCCAGCGCGATAGTAGAGCCAGTCGAGCAGGGCTAAAAGCACTAGCGTAGGTGGCACAATCAGCACAAACTGATTCTTTGTTACCAAGGCCAAGCCAAAGCCTAGCCCGGCCAGCAGGGCGTAGCGACGGCTCTGTTCAGGCTTAAAGAGGCCCAAGGCATAGGCGAGCAGCCCGGCCAGCAGGAAGGCCACCCCCGGTACCTCGCCCAACGCCTGGCGCCCATACTCCACCATGCCCTCGAAGCGGAGCGTACGCGAAGCCAGGGCGAGCAACAGCGCCAAGAGGGCTACTTGGAAGCCATAGAGCCGACGGGCCAAGACAAAGAGCCCAAGCAGCGCAAGGGCCAAGTAGGTCACCATCACGAGGCGGGCCTGGAGCAGACCAATGCCAGCCACTTGGAAGGCAAGCGCAATGGGTAGCATGACCGTCGGCCCAACCCCGATGGTTGGCCCAAAATAGCGAAAGCCCTCGCTACTAATATCGGCATAGACCCCAAAGCGCACCAGCGTCTTGGGAACATGCAGGTGCGAGCCTTCATCGAACCATGTTGGTGGCACATAGGGCAAATTGATCAGCGCCAACAGTGCCACCAGCACAATCAGGGCGGCAAGAGCCACCCGTTCCCATAGCAAAACCCCTGCGGGGGCAGGGGCGTCCTGGAGGAGTGTTTTAGCCATAGTGGAAGGGGATACAGAAACTAGAAGATAGAAAATAGGGTTTGCTACATCAGGATGCGCTGAATGTCTCTAAAGGGTAATGTAGCCTGAAACCTTAGAGGCTGGCTGAAAAGTCTATGAACTGGCGTTGGAGTGCCGACTTTAGCCGGCTAAAGCCGGCACTCCAACACATGCCCACCAGCTTTTCAGACAGCTTCTTATGCTTGGCATTATAGCATAGGCGAAGCTGACGGTAGGGGCACGAGGGCAGCGAAACCGCACACCTCATATGCTAACGCTTCAGCCTATGGCTCGTTGCAGCGTGCTATACTGATACCAATGACCCTTGAACATACCGCATGATCAAAAACGCGAAAGCCGATTGGGACGCCATGTTCGGCAATCTGCAATCTACAATCGTGAATGGTATGAGCTACTACGGGCTTTTTATGTTGGAGCTAACCATATGTCACTTACACGCTACTTGGGGCCGCTTGGTGTGCTTGGTCTGTTGCTGGGGTTACTGGCTGGTCTCGTGGTGGTGCCGCGTACGGGCCAAGCCCAAACTGAGGGTGAGGCGCTCTATTTTGTGAGTACGGGTCAGCGTTTGGATCATACCCATGGCTTTTTGGGCCATTGGCAAGCAAGTAATGGCCCCTTAACGCTAGGGGCTGCGTTGACGCCTCCATTGCTTGAACAAGGCTTGGTGGTGCAGTATTTTGAACGTGGACGCTTGGAGTTGCATCCAGAATACCAGGATGCGGTGCTGCGCGGGCATTTGGGTGCAGAATATGCCCAAGCGCTCTGGCGCGAGTTTGCTGCGCCGAGTGGCGTTGGTGCTGGGGATGTTGCCGCTACAGGCGATAGCCTCGCCGAGCCCTTCCGCAGCTTTTGGCATGAGGCTGGGGGGCTGGATGTCTTTGGGCTGCCGCTGAGTGCGCCAACATGGGAATATGTGGGTACGCAGATGGCGCTGGTGCAGTATTTTGAGCGAGTGCGCCTAGAGCATTACCCTGAGTTGGGTGAGGCGGTTGTGCAGATTGCTGATCTGGGGCGCGACCTGGTGTTGCTGCGTGGTCTGCCGACAGCGCCGGTGGATCCAGCCGGCGCCTTACCTGTGGATCAGTGGGGCCAGCCGGTGCTTGCGGGGCAACAGGCGTGGTTCCCATTGGCAACCGCAACGGCGACGCCGCTACCCACAGCAACGCCCCAACCGACGCCCCTGCCAACGCTGGTGCCCGCTGCGCCTGCACCGACGGCTGCGCCTGCGCGTGCGCCTGCACCGGCCCAAGCATCCGCACCTGTGGCGGGACAGGGCGGCGGCAAGCAGATTGTGATTGACCTGAGTGCCCAGTGGCTCTATGCCTACGAGGGCACACAGCGCGTCTTTGATGCCCCCGTCTCAACCGGGCGTGACGGCTTCAATACGCCGGTGGGCCGCTTTGCAATCTACCATAAGGTGCCTGCGCAGACGATGAGTGGTTGTAGCGGCGGTGAGTGCTGGAATGTGCCCAACGTGCCCCACGCAATGTACATTGTGGGTGATGTAGCCATGCACGGCACCTACTGGCACAACCAATTTGGCACCGGCGTGCGTCGTAGCCATGGGTGTATCAACCTGCCAGTCGGCGCAGCCGCCTGGGTCTATGGCTGGGCTCCGCTGGGTACGCCAGTGACCGTGCGCTGGTGATGTTACACCATTTCAGATTGTAGATTGTAGATTGTAGATTGCCGAACATGGCGTCCCAATGGGCTTTGGTGTTCTTGATGATGTGGCACACGCTGGAGTGCCGACTTTAGTCGGCTAAAGCCGACACTCCAAGCATCCTGATGCCGCAAACCTATTTTCGCAATACCGCAAAAGGAACGCTGTCTGGGTGCGCGGGCCTTTGGCCCGCACACCCAGGATGGCGTATTCACAGCGTTACTTTTGCGCTATTGCCTATTTTCTATTTTCTCGTTACTCTATCCTTAATCTACCGTATACTCCCCATCCACGACCCCATCATCGCGCTTGCGCCCGGCGGCACCGGGCTGGCCGCCCTGGCCCTGGGCTTGGCCTTGATGCGCAGCGGCCCCTTCGGCATCGCCATAGGCACTCTGCGAGAGCTTGAACATCGCCTGCTGCAACTCGTTCATCAGGCTTGTCATGCGCTCTTTGTCCTCTTGGGCGACGGCATCGCGCAGATCCTTGATCAGCCCTTCGACCCGCTCCTTCTCAATGCTGTCCACCTTATCGCCGAGATCGGCCAAGGTCTTTTCGCTCTGATAGCTCAAGCTGTCGGCCTGGTTCTTGAGTTCGACCAGTTCACGCCGTGCTTTGTCCTCTTCAGCATGGGTCTGAGCCTCACGCACCATGCGCTCCACTTCGTCCTTGTTGAGGTTGGTGCTGGCCGTAATGGTGATGCGCTGCTCCTTGGCGGTCGCCTTGTCCTTGGCGCTCACATGGAGAATACCGTTGGCATCAATGTCGAAGGTGACCTCAACCTGCGGCACGCCACGCGGGGCGGGGGGAATACCCTCAAGCCGGAAGCGCCCTAGCGTCATGTTGTCGCCCGCCATCTCGCGCTCGCCCTGGAGAATGTGGATATCCACGGCGGTCTGACCATCGGCAGCCGTCGAGAAGATCTCGCTCTTCTGGGTTGGAATGGTGGTATTGCGATCAATCAGCTTGGTCATCACACCGCCGAGGGTCTCGACGCCCAATGAGAGCGGAGTAACATCGAGGAGTACCACGCCGGTGACATCGCCGCCCAGCACGCCAGCCTGAATGGCTGCGCCCATGGCTACCACCTCGTCGGGGTTGACCGACTTATTGGGCTCTTTGCCGGTCAGTTTGCGTACAAGCTCCTGCACCACCGGCATCCGGGTGGAGCCACCGACCAGCACGATCTCATCGATCTGGCTGGGCTGCATGTTGGCGTCCTTGATCGCCTGGTTGACCGGGCCACGCAGCCGTTCGGTGAGATGGGCGGTGAGCTGCTCAAACTTGGCGCGGCTGAGGCGCATCTGTAGGTGCTTGGGGCCAGTGGCATCGGCAGTGATGAAGGGCAGGTTGATTTCACTCTCGGTAAGGCCCGAAAGCTCCATCTTCGCCTTCTCGGCAGCCTCTTTGAGCCGCTGTAACGCCTGACGATCCTTGCTCAGGTCAATACCCTGATCCTTGCGGAACTCATCGATGATCCAGTCTACCACCGCAGCATCATAGTCATCACCACCGAGATGGGTGTCACCACTGGTGGACTTCACCTCCACGATGCCGTCACCAACCTCAAGGATCGAGACATCGAACGTACCCCCGCCAAGGTCAAAGACCAGAATCGTCTCATCTTTTTTCTTATCGAGGCCATAGGCCAGCGCGGCGGCGGTGGGCTCATTGATAATCCGAAGCACCTCAAGTCCCGCAATCTTCCCGGCATCCTTCGTGGCTTGGCGCTGACTATCATTAAAATAGGCGGGCACGGTAATCACCGCCTGGGTGACCGGCTCGCCCAGATACGCCTCAGCATCGGCTTTGAGTTTCTGCAGTACCATTGCGGAGATCTCTTGGGGCGCATAGTCACGGCCCGTCTGGGGCACCGCAATGCGCACATCGCCACGCGGCCCCTTGGCAACCTTATAGGGTACCATCTCACGCTCGGTATGGGTTTCGTCATAATCGCGGCCAATCAAACGCTTGACCGAATAGAGCGTATTATCGGGGTTGATCGTCGCCTGACGCTTGGCGGTTTGGCCAACCAAGCGCTCGCCATTCTTGGCAAACGCGACTATCGAAGGCGTGGTGCGGTTCCCCTCAGCATTAGGGATGACGGTGGGATCACCGCCCTCCATCACCGCAACACAGGAATTGGTTGTTCCGAGGTCAATCCCTACAATCTTCGCCATGAGCATTCCTCGCTTCTATCTGAAGTCTACACCTTTATCATGTACTGCTCTTAGTGTAGCGGGTCTTCGCATGTCCTGTGCTAATGGGGCGTTAGAGGATTGTTAGAATGTGTTGATGCTGTTAACACTACTTTTGTTCGGTTTTGGCGGCTTCGCCGCCAAAACCGAACAAAAAACCTTAACAAATCCTTTATGTACAACAGACGCTCGGATTGCTATAATGAGGATCGTTTCTCTATTTTTAGTTTCTTATTTCTTAATAAAAAACAATTAAAAACATTTTTATTTTTAATAATACAAGGTTGTAACTCGACAACTTTTGGGCTGTGCTCGCAAAGGAGACGGCGATGTCTACCAAATCCATCCACGTACGTTGGCGGCTTACGATTCTGTTGGGCGTGGCGGTTCTGGTGCTTTTGTTTGGTTCACTTCCGGCCTTATTGGGCAGTTTGGCGGCAGCTCCGCAACTAGCCCAGACGGTGGTGCCTGCATGTGGCACCGTGACCAGCAATACGACATGGACGGCGAATAATGTCTATCAATTGGATGGCTGCAACCTGATTGTTGCGGAGGGGGCCACCCTGACGCTTCAGGCGGGGACTGCGGTGCAGGTGGGGGGCAATTGTGGAACCTCGGGGAGCAAGAATTGCGCCCTTGTGGTCAAGGGCAGCTTGCAGGCCCAGGGAACTGCGGTCAGCCCGGTGATCTTCACCAGTTTGAACGATAATCGCTCCCGTGGTGGGGCTAATACCGCCACTGCGGGCGAGTGGTATGGCCTGCATTTTGCGTCAGGCAGTAGGGGTAATCTACTGCACACCCAGGTCAGTTATGCTGGCTCGGGGGAGTTGGGCAGGTGGGATAATTGGATCTTTGCGAATCGTGCCCAGATCTTTGCCCAAGATAGCACGCTAGAGATCCGCGAGAGCCGCATCAGTCACGGCCTCAAAGCGGGCATTGCCCTCTATGGGCCGGACGTGGATGTGCAAATTGAGGCTACGCACATCGAACATAATGTGGGCAGTGCCGAGCCGAATTTGCCCGGGGCGATCTACCAGAATACCCAGTTTATGACGGCACGCTACCGCAATTTGACGCTGGAAGCCAACAGTAGCGATGACGTTGGCATTGCGTGGGGCACCGGAGTGGGCACGGCGGTGCTTGATGGTGGCCCCTTCCGCATCTTTAATGATGCCGGGGTGTACGACAATAACACGCTGATCCTGCGTCCAGGGACGCACATTGGTTTCTATACCGGCCAAGGGATTGTGGTTCAGCAGGGTGGCACCTTGACAGCTACCGGGACGCTGGCCGAGCCGATCATGCTTACCCCCCTCGAGAGCGCTTGGAAGGGGCTGATTCTCCAGTATGGCTCGCGGGGCACGCTTAGCCATACCGAGATTCGCGGTGGTGGCAGCGGCACCTGGGGGGGGAGTATTGCCGCGCTTTGGGTAGCGAGCGATCAGGTGGCGATCAGCGATGTGACGATTCGTGAGAGCGCCCATGACGGTCTGCGACTCGATGGCTGGCAACAGAATCAGGTGGCGCTGCGCACTACCATGCGCAACCTGCGTATCTATGACAATCAGCGTGATGGGTTGGTGCTTTCCACCTATGACGGTGAACTGACGCTCAATGCTAGTGAGATCTATGCCAATGGTGGTGATGGTGTCCGGTTGGCGATGCCCAAAGGCATCGGCGGCGGCCCACCACGCGATCAGACCCTCACCTTGAACAATGTAACCATCCGCGATAATGGTGGGCTTGGGCTTGATAATGCCAGCGTGGGCAATCAGGTGACCCTGAACAATAGCCGCATAACGAACAACGGTGGCGCGGCGCTGCGCATGACTGCCGACAATGATACGCCGGTGCTGACGGATACCACGATCAGTGGCAATGATTTTAATGGCATGCTCATCGGCTTCGCTGGGATTCAGCACAACCGCCATTGGCGCATCCCGCAAGCGGGCTTACCCTTTTTGGTCGAAGGCAGTACCCTCTCGATTGGTAGTGAGGGTGCGCTCCGGCTTGAGCCCGGAGTCACGCTCAACTTCCCCCAAGGCTCATCTATGGCTGTCAATGGTCAACTCACAGCCGTGGGCACGCCAGAAGCGCCGATCCGCTTCTTGGGGGCGCAGCGGGGGGCGGGGGCATGGCATGGCATCCATTTAACACCAGGCAGCAGCGCTACCTTGCAGCACTGTGAGGTTGCCTATGGCGGGCGTACCTTCTGGCGTAATTTTGGGTCGCTTTTAGAAATTGATACGACCGGCACGGTGCGGGTTGAAGATTGTGCCTTCCATGCGAGTGGCGGCCATGGGCTGTGGGTGAATAGCTTTGGTACCCTCACCTTCCGCAACAATCGGATCGAGGATATTGATGGGTATGGCTTAGGCTATACGCTCGAACCCACCCTCGATGTGCGCGGCAACTGGTGGGGCCACGCGAGTGGGCCCAAGCATGTTGGGAAGAATCCAGATGGTCAGGGCAATACGCTCTGGAATAATGATAATATCCTCTTCGATCCGTGGCTGACCGCGTCGCCGGTGCAAGCCGCTGAGGTGGCGGTGAAGATTGCAAGTGTCGGCGGCATCTTCCCCGGCCAACTGGTGGACTATGTGGTGAGCTATGCCAACCACACTGAAGGTACGATCAACGATGCCATCCTGATCTTCCGCCTGCCCTACCTCGCTGCCCTTGAGGATCGTGGCAGTGGTACCTACTGGCCTGCCCGTCAGGTCGTCTTCTGGAAGTTAGGCAACATCGCACCTGGGGCCAGTGAGCAGTTCCTGGTACGCGCCCGCTTCCAGTGGGGCATTCCAATTGGCACCTTTGATAGCAGTTCGGCCATGCTCGTGGCCGCCAATTACAACCAGGATCTGCTTGATCGCACTGCGTATCAGAACTACAGCGCACCAGCGATCGCCGAGGTTGGGCAACTGAGTCTGAACCAATGGAACGATCTACGCAATACCAATGCCGAGCTGAACAGCCTGTATACCCAGGCGCTCAACGCGGGCTACATCTGGGCCGGGGCCCAGCAGGTAGACCTCGCGGGTGATCAGCAGAGCTACCAGGCAATCTTGCTGCATCGCGGCGAGCGAGCAGTGCGCGTCTTGCAACTGCATGGTGAGCGTACCCAGGCTGCCACCTACGCCCCCAACAGCTATCGTGTCGAAGACGCTCGGGGGGGGATGCAGTGGGATATGCTGAGTGATGAGCGGCGCTACTGGGGCGCGTGGGATACGATCAATGGCGCGGCCTGGCCCGGTACCGTGGTTGACGCCCAACTCTGCGCTGAACTGAGCGGGGCTGGCTGTTGTCTCAGCAACTGCCTCAGTAACGTTGCCCTCTCGGCAGTGGTGGGACAAGTGAGCGGTACCCTCGGTACCATTATGGCAACCTATGATTGTGCCCAGTCTCTGAGGTCTGATCCTTTGAGCGATCAACTCTCCAGATGCGCCGACACGATTGGCAAGCGGCTACTGGGGGTGAGTGGACTTGACAATCTCGCGGGCGTCACCGAGTGCCTCGCTCAGTGTGCCGGTGATCCCAACAGTCAGAGTTGTACAAACGATCTGGTGACCTGCGAACCGCGCTGGTACAACATCTACGAATGGCTTGGCGTACCCAACCGCACCGTCTGGCGCTGCCGCAATGGTTGCTACAGCACCAAGCCAGAGTTCTTGCCCTGTGCCTTTGGTGAGTGCTGTGTGCCTGGTGCGGGCTGCAGCGACTCTGGTAATGGCGTAGACTGTCGCGGCAATAGCTTTATCATCGCCCGTGACCCCAACGAGAAGCATGGGCCCGCTGGTGATCTGCTGCCCGGCCAGGTGGTGCCCTATACCATCGAGTACGAGAATGTCGGCGAAGGGATCGCCTATGGCGTCTATATCATTGACCAACTCCACGAACACTTTGACGATGCGACCCTCGTGATCGGCAATGGCGGCGAGTATAACGCCACCACCCGCGAGATCAGTTGGTTGATTGGCGATCTCGATCCCGTGGGTCAGCCCGGTTCTACTGGCGAGGTGACCTTTACGGTAAACCTCAAGCCCAACCTGCCCGGCGGCACGATCATCACCAACCAGGCGGTGGTCTATTTCCCCAGCGTGCCCGAAGAGACGCCGACCAGTGTGGTGGTACATATGGTGCAGCCAGTGGTGGCCGAGCCGCAAACGCTGACCACCAAGCATGAGACGCCCCTCGCGATCAGCCTCAGCGCCCGCGAGGTCTCGAACGCTGCCGTAACCTACCGCATCACCACACCGCCCCTGTTCGGCACTCTGAGCGGCACGCCGCCCAACCTAACCTACACGCCAATGGAGGGCTATGTTGGGGCCGACTTCTTCAGCTTCGTGGCCAACAACGGCACCATTGACAGCCGCCCTGCCGACGTGCGTATCGAAGTCAGCTCTGAGGGCGACACGCGTGCGCCCCAGGTGGTATGGACCCTACCGGCAGCCGATGCAACCGGAGTACTCGCCTCGCGCACGGTGGTCTTCAGCGACACCCAGGGCAACCTCTACGGGCCACAGATCATTGCGGGCATGTCGGAGGCTTTGGATGGCGCAACGGTGACGAGTAGCACCGTGCAGGTACAGAGCAGCAATGGGAACACGATTGCCACCCTGGCCCACTTTGATCCACGAGGCAACCAGATCGTGCTCATGCCGCGCCAAGCGCTCAACGCAGGCAGCTACAGCGTCACCATCACCACAGGGGTACGCGACCGCGCGGGCAACCGTTTGGCCGAAGCGCATACCTGGAGTTTCACCGTCGGCGCGGCGAACGACGGCAGGCATAGCGTCTGGTTACCCTTAGTGCGGCGTTAGGAGGTGGGGCACCCATTCGCATTACATTAAGCCCCCGGCGGGGGCTTGGGGGAGGCAAAGCCTCCTCCAAGCCCTCTTTTGTACTCAAGTATGCTCTTGCCCACACAGCGCAGCCACACGATCCAACACTTCACTAGGATTACTGCTCTTCATGAGTACCGGGAAGGGATCCATCGCTGCGCTAAGATCATCATGGGGGCTGATCCCGCTGCCCGTGAGGATCAGAATTGGCTGGTTGGGAAAGCGTTCGCGGGCGCACCGGGCTAGCTTGAGGCCGTTGATGCCTGGTAGGTGCAGATCAATAATGCAGATAGCATAAGGCCCGGCGTTCAGCAGTTCGAGCCCTGCTTCGCCGTCTTCTGCAGTGGTGACCCTGAACCCGCGCCGCTGCAAGAGCGCGGCGAGGGTTAGCCGTACCGCAGGTTCGTCATCAACTAATAGGATATGGGCTTGCGCTGGTGAGTTCATAAGCTTCGGTGAGTGCTATGCGAAAACCATCTCTGTGTTCTCTGTGCCTCTGTGGTGAATCTTATTCAGATCCCGCGAGTTTCTGAAGTTCGTGCAGCTTCATCATGGCTTCTAGGGGCGTGATTTCGTTGAGATTGAGTCGGCGTAGGTAGGTGAGGACTGGGTTGGGGGCGAGATCGAAGAGTGAGAGTTGCCCCGTTGCGAGGTCCGGTGGGGCTATGGGTGCGAATGCGGGGGCTGGGGGGGGAGGCGGTGGATGCGGTGGCGCGTTCTCCTGTGCTACTTCCTGGGCATGCTCTGAACTTGGCTGCTCTTGCGCGCATGGTGCGTTCTGCTGCGCTGCTTCCTGCTCTTCTTGCTCTGGGCTTGGTTGCCTTTGCGGACGCTGGCCTTCTAGTTCACTGAGCAGGGCGCTGGCGCGGGTGATCACTTCACGCGGGATGCCAGCCAGTTCGGCTACATGGATGCCGTAGGAGCGGTCGGCACTGCCCCGGCGTAGTTCATGCAGGAAGACCACCTGGCCCGCCTGTTCGATGGCGGCCATGTGGTAATTACGGAGGCGTGCGAGTTCTTGTTCGAGCGCCGTCAGTTCGTGGTAGTGGGTAGCAAAGAGGGTGCGACACCCCAGGCGCGGTTCGTTGTGAATGTACTCGACTACCGCCCGCGCAATCGCCATGCCGTCGTAGGTTGAGGTGCCACGCCCCACTTCGTCGAGAATGATCAGGCTGCGCGGGGTACTCTGCAAGAGCAATGCCGCCGTTTCGGTCATCTCGACCATGAAGGTACTCTGGCCGGTGGCAATATCGTCTTGTGCCCCAATCCGGGTAAAGATGCGGTCTACAAGCCCGACTTCTGCCGCCTCGGCGGGTACGAATGAGCCGATTTGGGCCATGAGGACGATGAGGGCCACTTGACGTAACACGGTACTCTTGCCCGACATGTTGGGGCCAGTTATGATCAAGAGTTGTTCGCTGGCACTGGCAAGGGTGAGATCATTGGCAACAAAGCGGTCGTTGAGTACCTGCTCCACCACGGGGTGGCGGCCCGCGACGATCTGTAGCGCGGTGCCCTCGTTGAGGGTGGGACGCACATAGCGCCCGCGCACGGCGGCTTCGGCCAGGGCTGCAAGCGTATCCAGATGGGCCAAGGCGCGGCTGGTGCTACGCAAACGCTCCAGCCCGCCACTCAGTTCGTTGCAGAGCCGCCCAAAGGCGTCGCGTTCCAATTCAACCAGTTGCAGCCGCGCCTCGTTGATCACGCTCTCCCACTCTTTGAGTTGGCGCGTGACATAACGTTCGGCAGCAACCAAAGTCTGTTTGCGTTCATAGTCTTTGGGAATAAGCTGTTCGTCGGTAGTCCGCGAAACCTCAATAAAGTAGCCAAAGACATTGTTATAGCCCACTTTGAGGCTCTTGATGCCGGTGCGTTCGCGCTCTTTCGCCTCAAGCCGATCAAGGTACTCCTGGGCATGGCGACTGAGGCGCACACGCTCGTCAATGCGCTGCTCATAGCCCGGACGAATCACACGACGCGGGCGCTCGCCCCCCTCTTCACTACTCCGCAGATAGTTGGAAGCGCCCAACAGCGCAGGCGGATCATCGTCAAGCGCCCGTTCGAGCAGATCGAGGATGTCGCTGCATGGGTCGGGCTGCGGGGAGCGAGGAGCGGGGAGCGGGGAGCGGGGAGCGGGGAGCGGGGAGCGGGGAGTGGGGAGTGGGGAGTGGGGAGCGGGGATCGGGGAGTGGGTTTGGGTTTCGCTATGATCATCATCCCCAAAGAGATCGTCATCATCTTGACTGCCGCCCCCTGTGCTCTGCGTTCTGTTCTCTGTTCTCTGTTCTCCGTTCTCTGTTCCCTGTTCCCTATGCTCCTCTGGTAGTAACCCGGCCCCACGCCCGCCCAGCGCCGCAAGCACCGCCGGGATAGCGCGCAGGCTGGTGCGGAGCTGCACGAGATCGCGGGGGGTGGCGACGCTGCTGCCTTGGGCGATGCGGTTGATCGCCCGCTCCATGTCGCCAATGGCACCAAGGGCTTCGCGCAGTTCGGCGCGCATGAGGCTATCTTCCACTAGGGTAGCGACAGCGGCTTGGCGCGCTTGGAGCGGCGCGAGTTCGAGCAGCGGTTGGGCCAGCCAGCGCCGCAGCAGGCGTGCCCCCATCGGGGTGCGCGTGCGGTCGAGGACACTAATCAGGGTCGTTTTGGCCCCTTGGCGGCTCGGTTCGAGCAGTTCAAGATTTCTGCGTGTCTGGGGATCGAGCAGCATAAAGCTGCCGGTGGTATAGACACGCAGGTTGGAGAGTTGGGCCGCCTGGTGGCGTTGCGTCTCGTGGACATACTGCACCAGCGCACCAGCGGCGCGGGTTGCGAGGGGGCGTTCAGCGAGGCCAAAGGCGGCCAGCGACGCAACGCGCAATTGGCGCAGCAGCACCTCTTGGGCCTCGCGCAGTTCCCAACGCCAGACCGGCCATGCCGTGACTTGGCCATGCGACCAGCGGGCCGTACTGGCACCCTCGATGCGGCGGGCAACGCGCTCGTGGGGCAGCAGCATATCACGCTCGTCCTTCGTCATCGGCGCAAGGTCTTGCGTCAGGCTCGCCTGGGCAGGCGCAAGGTTGGGCAGGCGCAACTCGGGCAGATCGGGCACCAGAATCTCGGCGGCCTGTAGGCGCGCCAATTCACCTTGCAGTTGGATTGCACAACGTTCGCCGTGAAACTCACCAGCCGCAAACTCACCCGTGCTGAGGTCGGCATAGGCGAGGCCCACGCCATCACCTTCGACAATCGCAGCGGCCAAATAGTTATTGGCATGCGCCGTAAGCATCGAGGCATCAATCACCGTACCGGGGGTAATCACCCGCACAATCGCACGGTGTACCATCTTGCGTTCCAGCTCACCGGCAGCCACCGGCTGAATGCCCGCAGCAAAGATCGAACGAGGGCGCGTATCATTGCGCGACGACTCAGTCTCGGTCAGTTGCTCGGCAATCGCAACGCGGTAGCCCCGGCTGACCAGATCGCTCACATAGCGCTCAACCGCATGGTAGGGCATACCCGCCATCGGGGTATAGAGCTTTTGGCGATCCTTGGGCTGACTACGGTCAACCGCATAATCTTTGCGCGTGAGGGTAACATCAAGCAGTTCGGCTATGAGTTTTGCGTCATCATCGAAGGTTTCATAGAAATCACCAAAACGGAAGAGCAGAATCGCATCAGCCGCTTGATCTTTGAGCTTACGAAACTGGCGATACCAAGCGTGGAGTTCAAGTTTAGCCATAGGGCGTTATACCATTGCAGCTTGTTGATCTGTGCTGTATCGTAGCACATTCTGAGCAAAAAGATGACAGGAGCGCAATCTTGGGTGGCGGTTTTTGCCAACAAGTTGTCATTATGATCAGGTAGAGTATCGTTGGGGCTACGCCCCAAACCCTCTTTTTCTTTCGGGTTGGCGGCTTTGCCGCCAACCCGAAAGAAAAAAAGTTCTTCGAGGGAGGCGAAGCCTCCCCCAAACCCCCGCCGGGAGGCGTAACATAAGATGCACATTCTCATGATTTGTGCAGCGGCACCAACAACCGACCGTCCACGTACCCATGGTTTGCTGACTGCAATGGCGCGGAGCGGTCACACCGTAAGTGTGATCTTCATTGATGGTGCGGGGACGGCGTTTGACGAATTGAGTGATCGGTGCCATACGCTGATTCCCGTGGCGCGGCGGAGTGGGTTGTCTCGACGGGTCATTGATCAACTGGCGCGACAAAAGTTTGATCTGGCCCATGTTGAAGGTGAGGTGGTCAAAGATATAGAACTGCCCTTGCCCTTACCAACGGTGGTTGATGTTAGCACAGGCATTCCCCAAGCTCAGGAGCGAATCATGCGAGCGGCGGGACTTTTAGTGCGCGCCGCCCATGTGATGCAGACGTTATACCCAGGCCGCGCAACCTTGACTGGCTTGTCTCATGAGCAACGGTTGATTGTAGCCAACAACGAAGCCCTCTGGGCCTATGAGACGCTGGGATACCCGGCGCAACGGCCTGAGGTGGTACCTACACCCGTGGATACCGTCCGCTTTAAGCCTATGCTGCAACTGCGCGATCATGCGAAGCTGCTGCTCGACCTACGTGATTTTACGCCGCTTGAGCGCATGAGTGTCTTGGTGTCCGCCCATCGCGTACTACTTGGCATTTGGCAGGCGCGGCCCGATGTCCATATGCAGGTCTTGGGGCCACCACCGCCAGGGGCGCTACGTGCCCTCACCCACGAGCAGCGTATCCATTTTGTCGGAGCAATCCGCGACGCCCGGCCCTATCTAGCAACCACAACGCTGGTCCTCGTTCCGGCGCTACCAGGCCACCATCCCCTCTACACGCCCCTCGAAGCTATGGCACTAGGACTGCCGGTACTCGGCCTGCCGACGCTGGCCCGTGAGCTTGAGGCGATAACAGGCCATGAACTGGTCGTAGTCCCCGAGGTAGCGCAGATGGCCCAAGTGGTCTTAACCCTCCTCGATGATCCATCCTACTGTGGGCACATCGGGTGCGCAGCACGGCGTTTTGTGGAGCGCCGTCACAGGTACCAAGTTGCGGGCATTGCGCTTGAAAACATCTATGCCAGCGCAAGTGGCTGTGCGCTTGCAGAGTGGCGCCTCGAAGTTGGCTTTGCCGGGGTCGTCACAGATGGCCGGCCGTGCATAGGGTGAGGAGGCGTGAGGCGAGGACGTTAAGGCTTCGCGTCCTCGCCTCACGCCTCCTCGCAGGATTGTAAAGCGACCTTCCGCTTTTCTGAAAGCATCCCTATTCAGCAAAACCGTAACTTTTGGCCCCTTCGAGCGGTGTAATAAGTAGGAGACATCGCTATGTAAGGAGCCCTACTATGTTCATCCGTCGTATTGTTGGCCTGTTCGCCCTCGTTTTGCTGCTCTTGCTCACCAGTTGTGCCCGCACGAGCCACGATCCTACGCCGGCCCCCATCGTCAGCGTTGCCCCAACTGCCACCGCACCATCCTTGAGCGCAGCCGTAACCGCTATCAGCCAAGACGAGCGCGAGAGTGCGCTGTTTCTCAAGACCTGGATTGATGCGGTGACGAGTGGCGATGCCGAGTTGGCGCGCTATGTCTACCGCGTGGGCGGCATGGGCGCCCACGCCGAGATTGCACACCAGATCGAAACCATGCGCGAGTTTGTTGGCTGGGCCGAAGACCCAGCCAACACCCCATTTGGGCGCTATCAAGGCTTCCACGAGATTGTAGGCAGCTACGCCGAGCCTGATGCCAACCAGCGCACGGCCATTGCGCTCATGCGCTTCGAGCGCGCAACTGTCTGCTTCCGCGCCGCCATGGCCCGCCAAGAGGCGCTACAGCTCTGGAGTGTCGAACAGTGGGCCCCTCTCTTCTCATGGAGCGACTGTGTACCCGAAGTACAGCGCATGCCCACCTGGGTGCAAGAAGAGTGGCGTGAGGTCTTGCCGACAACGGTGCCTCCGGCGTAGACCTGCTCATGCAGGCTGAAGTGGAAGAGAGCAACGGCGCTGAAGCGCCTACTCCCAGCGGTCTTTGTCCCCCGTGACAACGAAGGAAACGCAATAACGCAAAAGGAACGCTGTGCCGGGGCACGGCAGTGCCGTGCCCCTACGGTATTTTCATCTCATTTCCGCGATTTTTCAATAAAATAAACGAAAAGCAAGAATTAAAGAGTAATAAAATTACATTTGGATCTTATTATCGACGAATTACAACGATAATATTATGCAATCAATTGACAAAACAACAAAAATGTTGTATGATAGCAGTCGTAGTTTGTTAGTTTAGCGAGGTGTTACTATGTCAGACCCACAAAAGACCAATGAGAACGCGGCTGAAGGCGGAAGAGTATACACTATGGCCGAGAAAGTTGGTACAAAGTTGGCCCACGTTGGGGCAACTGTCGTCACGTGGCCCTTCTATCTAGTGCCCAATGCTGCACGCAAGGAGGCATACGATACGACCAACGACCTCTTCCAAGCAGTAGGGCGGCTACATTTAGGCTTAGTCAAGAGTGTAGTTAATTCGGTTGGGGTAACGACGCACCAACTCAGCCAGGCGATCCGTGAATCGGGGACTACGCCCGTGAAGCCCAAGACGCCGACCAAAGTACGGATTGAGACAGGGGAGTAGGTAGGGGGGAACGTGCGAGGGAACTTCGTTCCCTCGTCTTCTCTACGTTACAGCGCTAGGGCTGTTTCCAAGGGCATCAAGCTTACCTCGTCGGCTGGCGTGTGGGCCGTTGCCGCTACCGCGCGTCCAATTGCAAGCAACCAGTTGAGGTACGCTGTGGCCTCGTGATCGGGTACGCGCTGACCAAGCAGCGCGACCACCGCTTGGCAGCGTTGTAGCGTCATCTGGTGTGCCTCGGCTAAATTTTTGGGTAGGGGCGCTGGTTGGTTGGGTGCTTGCCCAGCACAAATAGCCTGACGTACCGCATTGATCAGGTCGCTATGCTGTTCGTTGGTGTGTGGGCACGTCATTGCACGCATGCCAATCAGCATCTTCTGGTAGGCCACGAGCGGCCCGCAAGCGCTTGTTTGAATGACATAGAGCATCGTGAAGGCAGGGGCTTGTAGGATCGTCTGCCACTCTTCACGCGTAAAATCGGCTTGAGTAATCACGCCATCTCCTTGTAGACTAAACCAAATAGCCACCTACAATAAAAGCCGAAGCAAACTGAATGAAAACTACAAAAGGATTGCTGACCAAAATATAGATCTGAAAGTTTCTGTGATTTGGTTCACGGTAGAGCCGAATTTGGCTCAAGAGGGGCACCACAAGGGCCAAGACCATAACAATGATGGCCCAGAGGTGGCCTGCGATCAGTGCAAGCAGCAAGAGCATAAGTTGGCAGATGCCAATGATTAGATAGGAAATGATTAGGGTGCGGCGTGCCCCTAGCGCTACCGTCATCGATTGCAGGCCCAGTTTGCGATCACCCTCAATGCTCTTAATGTCATTGAGGAAGAGTAGACCAGCCGCGAGGGTGCTATTGATCAGCGCTAAGAGGAAACTTGGCCACGTTAGTGGGGCGAAAATGATGTGGCCCAACATCCAACTGAGGAAGACATAGCCAAAACCTACCGCCGGCGGGCCAAACCAGTAGTGCTGCTTCAGTTTGATCGGCGGTACACTATAGGCCGCAGCGACAATCAGGCTCAACGCGGTGATGAGTAATATCCAAAGATTTTGGCTGGCTAAGAGCAAGCCGAGTAGCAACGTTCCCGCCCCCAACAGGAGCCAGTTGATCCGTGCTTCAAATAGCGTGACCCGCTTGGAAGGGATGGGCCGCGACGGATCGTTGATCGCGTCTAGTTCACGGTCGTAGTAGTCGTTGATGCTCTGGCTAAAACCGGTACCAAACGGACCACACATGAGTAGGGCTAAACCCAACAATCCAAGATCGCGCCATTCGTTGGCATGAAAGCCGGGCTCACCACGACCAGCCGCAAGCGCACCGCAGATCACCATGGTGATCGGCGAAATCCAAGTAATTGGGTCGGCTAGTTCGATGTGTGCTACAATCCGTTGAATAAACGATGTTTGGGGGTGGGCAGTGGGTTGTGCGAGACGCTTGTCCATACAGTACATTCACGCAAGAGGCTTTGCGCAAGGTGCGCTACACTAACAAGGTTAATGTACCATCGCATGGATGTGGAAAAGATTTGGAATGAACCAAAACATGTTTGGTTAAGCTTAAGAGGGACGTTACGCACCGTTCGTGCTAGGCTTTTTCGCTATAATGGCAGCACGTACGGAGGAAATAATGCCGATATGTTAGATTGCCTAGCAAGCCGTATCTTGCTTGGAGGTTCCTTCTTCGCATGGGTGCCCAGTTACTGCTGGCTGACGATGATCCTCAGATCAGACGGTTGCTCAAGGGGGTGTTTGAGGCTGAGGGCTATAGTATGCAGATCGCGCCTGATGGTCAGGTTGCGCTTGATCGTGTGGCCCGCTCGCGTCCCGATCTGGTATTGCTCGAATTGCAACTGCCGATCATTAATGGCTATGAGGTCTGTCGCCGTATCCGCGATTGGTCGCAGGTGCCGATCATTGTCTTGACGGCATGCCTCAGCGAAGATGCGAAGGTGACCATGCTCGATCTGGGTGCCGATGATTATGTGACTAAACCATTTGGGGTGAAAGAGCTCTTGGCTCGTATTCGGGTTGGTCTACGCCATGGCATGCGTTTGCATGGCGATCCTGGTGCGGTGGTACATTTTGGTACCTTACAGATTGATCGCGCCCGACGTGTGGTGACGAACGATGGTGCCGAGTTGCGCCTTACCCCTACCGAGTATAATTTGCTCGTATTGCTCAGTGGCCATGCCGGTAAAGTCTTGACGCATCGCATGATTTTGCGTACGATCTGGGGGCCACATTCCGAGAATGATATCAATACGTTGCGTGTCTTTGTGACCCAACTGCGGCGTAAGATCGAGGCTACGCCCGGCAATCCGCGCCTGATTGTTACCGAACCAGGAGTGGGTTACCGCTTTCGACCACCTGATCCATAGAATAGGATGAAGCGTATGCTCCTTAAACAGCTCAAAGAGATGACCCGCCACGATCATGAGCAGATTGGTCTCGTGGTAGACATCCCCTCGCGGGTCGCCTCGCTCGATAGCTACCGTATGCTGTTGGCGCGGTTCTATGGCTTTTATGCGCCCCTGGAAGAGACCCTGGCACATGTCGCCGACCTTACAGCAGTCGTTGATGATCTTGAGGCGCGCTATAAGCTTGCATTGCTGGCTCGTGATCTCTTGGCCTTGGGTCTCTCCCATGATGAATTGATCAAGCTTCCCCGCTGTCAAGCGCTCCCCCCGCTGCCGAATGTCGCTGCCGCCTTGGGTTGCCTCTATGTCACTGAAGGCTCGACTCTCGGCGGGCAAATTCTCGTGCGCCAATTGCAGGGCGCGTTGCAACTTGGCCCTGAGCACGGCTTGGCCTTCTTTTATGCCTATGGCCCTACCACCGGATCGATGTGGCGCCGCTTTGGTGCGCAACTGGAAGCGTATGCCACCACCCCTGAACGTGAGGCTGAAGTCGTCGCTGGTACCAAAGCTACCTATCGCACTATGCAGGAGTGGATAGTGAATGGTTGATCTCACCAACTGCGATCGTGAACCAATCCATATTCCCGGAACTATTCAACCACACGGGGTGCTGTTGGCGTTGACTGAACCTGACTTGAGCATTATCCAAGTAAGTGCCAATACCACAACGCTGCTGGGGCTGTCTCCGCAACATCTGCTGGGCCAGCCCTTGGGAGTACTCTTTACGCCTGAACAGATTGCGCTGATTCAAGAGGGCTTGAGTAGTACCCAGATTGAAGAACAGAAGTTTCATAACCTTACTCTGGCCCTTGGTGGTTCAGGGCAACCCTTTGACTTGATTGTTCATCGTATGGCTGGAACACTCATCTTGGAGCTGGAAGCTTCAGCCCAGAGCGATCAAGCGCTCGCGCTACGAGTCTACCGTATGGTCAAACAGACCGTCATTGCCTGCCAACGTACCACCTCGGTGCGCGAGTTTGCCCAAACGCTCGTGACCGCTGTGCGTGGATTGACTGGCTTTGATCGCGTGATGGTCTATCAGTTTCAGGCTGATGGGAGTGGCGTTGTGATTGCGGAAGAGAAGAGCGAAACAGTTGAAGCATTTCTTGATCTGCGCTATCCGGCTTCTGATATTCCGCGCCAAGCGCGTGAGCTCTACTTACGCAATTGGGTGCGTTTGATTCCTGATGTGAACTATCAGCCGGTGGCACTCTTGGCCCTTGATGCCGATCATGCCCGTGAGCCCCTCGATCTGAGCTTTGCGTCACTACGCAGCGTATCGCCGATCCATATTGAGTATCTGAAGAATATGGGAGTGCATGCCTCGATGTCTATCTCGTTGGTACGCCATAACCAACTCTGGGGCTTGATTGCATGCCATCACGAACATGGGCCGGTCTATTTGCCCTATGACATTCGTGCGGCATGCGAATTTTTAGGCCATATGGTTTCGCTGCAGATTGGCGATAAAGAGGCAACCGAAGATACGGCCTATCGGCTGGCGCTGCAAGAGGTGCAGAGCGCCCTCGTTCAACATATGAGCGTCGCTAATGATGTGCTTGATGGCCTCACGCGCTTCCAACCCAATCTGAGTGACTTCATCACTGCTGGGGGCACCGCAGTCTGTATGGATGGGCGCTGTGTTACCCTTGGCACAACTCCGCCCCAGGCGCTGATTTTGCAGTTGGTGGATTGGTTGCATCAGGAGATGGAAGATACGATCTTTGCGACCAATGCGCTGCCTAGTGTCTACCCCCCCATAACGCCCTTTATGACGATTGCGAGTGGGCTGTTGGCTGTACGCTTGGTTCGGGCACGGCCTAACTATCTGCTCTGGTTTCGCCCGGAAGTTGTCCAAACCGTTAATTGGGGGGGGAATCCCGCAAAACCAGTAGAGGTGGTGGCGGGTAGTGATCTCCTTAGTCCGCGTAAGTCGTTTGAAGTTTGGAAGCAGACGGTAACCAACACCTCATTGCCTTGGCATGACTGTGAACTTGCCGCTGCACGCGATCTGCGGCGGGCGATTATCGATCTCGTGCTCTATAAGGTTGATGAACTGGCCCGCCTCAATGAGGAGTTGACGCGTAGCAATGTAGAACTCGACTCGTTTGCCTATGTCGCTTCTCATGATCTCAAAGAACCACTGCGTGGTTTACATAACTACGCCCATTTCTTAATTGAGGACTATGGTGAGCAGCTTGATGCGTCGGGTACAGAGAAACTTGAAACGTTGGTACGTTTGACCCAGCGCATGGAAAATTTGATCGATTCACTGCTCCACTACTCACGCGTGGGGCGCGCTGAACTCACTCGCGTTGCGGTTGATCTTAATGCTGAATTGGCCGATGTGCTACACCTCCTTGAGCCACGTCTGCGTGAAGATGGTGTCGCTATCCGTGTGACCCGTACCCTGCCTACTATCCAGGCTGATCCAGCCCGTGTCCGTGAGGTTTTTGCCAATCTGATTGCCAATGCCCTAAAATACAATGACAAATCTCAGAAATTGATTGAAATTGGCTATGATCTCATTGCCGCTGGTGATGGTTCTAAGACGTTTGCGTTTTATGTGAGTGACAATGGTATTGGTATTGCGGAAGAGCATCACGATACCATTTTTCGCATCTTCAAGCGTCTGCATGGGCGTGACGCCTATGGTGGCGGGGTTGGTGCTGGCCTAACCATTGTGAAAAAGATTATCGAGCGCCACGGTGGTACGATCTGGCTTACCTCACAACTCAATCAAGGTACGACTTTCTGGTTTACCTTTGGAGCGAGTACCCTATGAGCGAATGGCATCTCTTGCTGATCGAAGATAGCGACGAAGACGTAGAGGCGGTGGTGCGTGGCCTGCGCCGCCCAGGGCTCAATTTGATCTTTCACCACTGTGCCACCGGCGATCAGGCGCTCGATTTCCTCTACCGGCGCGGCCCCTATGCGGCCCAGTGGCCCGCACCGCGCCCCGCCCTGATCCTGCTCGATCTCAACCTGCCCGGCACCGACGGGCGGGCGCTTTTGGCGGTGATCAAAGACGACCAAGAACTCCAATCTATTCCGGTTGTGGTTCTTACTACCTCAAATAATCCGAAAGATATTGCCACCTGCTACCGCTATGGGGCCAACAGCTACCAGATTAAACCAGTAGACTACGGGCGCTTCAAGCAAGCCCTGCAAACTATGCTCGACTACTGGCTCCAGACGGCCACCCTCCCGCAGACGTAGGGGGAATTTGAAAGGATCATCCATCCCAAGCAAAGTGTGGTTCCATCTTGTACCTCCAGGTTCGTGGCTGGTTGCTCACCCGCCATTGTTATACACCACATCCTTGATCTCCAGTCTGCCATAGACAAAATCGCCATCAGGGTAGTGCCAGATCATCTCGCCATAGGTGGGCAGGTTGTAGCCGTTGAGTGTGCGGTAGCGCGACACTGGCGTTGAGAAGGGGTATTGTTGCATAGCGGCGACATCCCAGCGGTCGTTGGAGACAAAGTTGACCAATTGGCCCTCTGCGTTGAAATGGAGCGTTGCGCTGATGGTGACACCCTGGTTGGTGAAGTTTCCCTTGACCGTCAGGTCGTCAATTGTCTCCCAGGTGATGCGTTGGTCAATCAGGGTGGCCGGGGCCATTAGGGCCATGTCGTTGAAGAGGGTTACGGTGTCGGCTTCAAACATGGCGCTGCCGCCCACCTGCATGACTGGCAATAGCCCAAAGAGACGCACATCCATCGTTGCGCTCTGTTCCTGGTAGCGGTGGTAGCCTGGTACCGTTAGGCCAAACATCTGCCCTTTCATAAAGAAGAGGCGCGTCGGTTGGTCGAAGAAGGTGTGCTGCTCGGCAGTCAAGGGGAAATAGTCGCGCCCCTGCTGGCGCATCTCGCCGCTCATCTCTACAAACATGCTATGAACTTTTGGCTTGCCCACTACGCCGACATAGCGCAGGTAGCGTTGCAGCGGCTGCGGCAGGGCTTGGAGCTCGGCTTCGCTGATGATTTCCGCTGGTAGACCACGCACGCGCTCTTGGGCATTGTTGGCATCCTGGCGGTAGCCTTGTTCAAAGCGAAAACTCCCCAGGCTCAAAAGGGCGACAACGATGATGATCAGGTTGGCGATGGCCCCAACCTTAGCATCTTGCCAGGCGCTGAAGACGAGGACTTGTGAGAGCAGTACGCCCACAATGGCAACCGCCCACCACCACTGGTTGTTCAAGGCGAAAGCCGCAGCGCTGACGATCAAGACCAGGGCGGCAAGCAGCCACAAGAGCCCAAAAGGGCGACTGATGGGTTGGGTCAGTTCATTGATCTGTGCGAAATTGAACGCCTTCACGAAGCCGAGCAGGTGGATCAGGCCGTGAATGATCGTGATCAGGATAAAGCCTGTTTTTGCGATTGAGTTGATCATGAAGATTTCCTTGCTTCAAGGACTTTTTTTATTCCATTGAAAAGACGAGGGAACCGGGTTCCCTCGGGCACCCTTGCCCACTCAGTTGGTATCAACGCTCAACGAGAGCAGCGTACAGCCCCGGTTGTGCAGGCTACGCAGAATGCCCAGCAGCCCGGCTTGGTCGGTACGCAGGTTGGCAAGGGTGAATTCGTTTTGCCCCATGGTCAGGGTTGTTCCGACCGGGCAGTAGTCGGCCAAGAAGTTGGCAGCGAGGCCGCCGCGACAGCGAAGGGTATAGCGTTGGGTCTCTGGGGCGTTCATGGGCTTGTCCTCACCTATGCCCCAAGTTTACGCCCGACCAAACAAAAACGGACTACATCATGATGTAGTCCGTGAATGTAGGTTTGCTAACCGAGGTATCAATTTTACGATTCATTATCTGAAGGGCTATAACTCAACAACCCCAATGCTCGCCCGCGTTCTACTGCTTGCATCTGTTTCTCCACGCCTAGTTTGCCGTAGACACCTTTGACGTGGTAGCGCACGGTGTTGATACTGACGATTAATTGTTCTGCGATTTGGGCATAGGTTAGCCCTGTGGCTAGTAAGCGTAGCACATCGTGTTCGCGCTCGGTTAGGGGTTCGATCAGGGCTGGCGTTGCGTTCGGGGTGCGTTCGGTGGCCATAAAGATGCGCTGGTAGCCTTCGGGTTCGCCTAGTTGCCGGGCGCGGATGAGCCATGCCTGGCCGCCGCCCGCTTTTGCCCCCAAGACCAGGGCTTGGATCAGGCTGCCGTTGCGCCCCTGCGCCTCGGCGCTCTGCACGATCCGTTGGGCCAGCGTGAGTGCCTGTGGCTGGCGGCTGGCGATCTGCCAGCGCAGCCAAGCTAGGTGGATCGTATCGCTCTGATAGCTGACTGGGGTTTCAGGTGTGATGCCGGTTTCGCGGAGACTCGCCTCCGCTTCCGCTAGTTTGCCTTGTGCTACCAGCAAGGCCACCTGCTGCGCGATCCAATCTAAACGCACCCACGCGGGTGCGCCGCCCCGTGCCAGTACATCCCCGGCTTCACGCAGGTAGCGGGCCGCCGCTTGCTGATCGCCGGTCTCTTGAGCGACACGAGCCAAGTAGATACTGACATAGGCCACCGAGGTTGTCTGTCCAGACAATTGGGCCATCTGAAGACCATGCAGGAGCATGTGGCGCGCTTTTGCCACCTGGTTCCATTCGTAGTAGACCTGCCCAATCACGGCATGGATGGTGCCAATCATGAGTGGCGCAACCCGCGAGATGGTTTCGGTGCGTTCGATGACGGCTTCGGCTGTGGCGATCAGGCGGTGCAAGCGCCCCAAGGGATGCCAGATTAGGGCGAGGTGGGCGACGACCACAATGGCTGTTACATGGTCGTCAATTGCTTGGGCGGCGTGCAGTGCTGCTTCCAACGCCTCAATCGCCTCGTCGCAACGACCTACCACGCGATAGGCCACGCCTAGCGCCAGAGATGTTGAGGCTTGCAAGCGCGTATGCTCAGGCGGCACTAGTGAGCGGGCTTGTTCGGCCAAGGTGAGCGCTTGGCTCGGCTGGCCCTGCACCTGGGCCAAGAAGGCTTGTAGCGCGAGGATGTCGGCCTGTAGCGCACGGCTTGCACTGGACTCTGGCGGCAGATGGGCGAGGGCTCGGTGCGCGGCAGCGAGGTATGGGGGGGCTTGTTGATAGGCACCATGCAGTATGTGCCGCCATACCATCATGGTGTTCAGGTGTGGGCTGCGCTGGCGTGCCGCTTCAGGTAGCGCCTGGATCCATTGCGCCAGCATGGGCGTCTGTTCGCGGGTGAGCAGGTGCCAGCCATGCGCTGTGAGCAATGTCACCACACGCGGCTCATCGTCGGCAGCTAGGGCGTGTTCGATGCTTGTGGCGGGCATACCCTGGCGCTCGTACCACTCGCTGGCGCGTCGGTGCAACGTTGGCATGCACGCGCCACGTTCGCGGCGCAGTTTGTGTTGCAACAACTCGGCAAACAATTGATGGTAGCGATACCAGCGCCCCTCATCGTCGAGCGGAATGATAAACAGATTGGCGCGCAACAACTCTTCCAGCAATGCCGCACTATCGTTGCGCCCTGTCACGGCATCACACAGCGCGCCATGCAGCCGGGTTAGCAATGAGGTTTCGAGTAGGAACTGCTGGCGATCGGCAGGCTGACGAGCCAGCACCTCTTCGGTCAGGTAGTCGAGGATGAAGCGGTGCGAACCACTGAGCGCCGCGACAAAGGCAGCAGGATCGGCGTGATCTTGCAGCGAGAGGCCAACAAGTTGTAATCCGACGGCCCAGCCTTCGGTGCGCTTATGCAGGCTGGCCAGATCATGGCTGGCCAGGCTCAAGCCCATGCCGGTGCAGAGCAACCCCGTAGTTTCGGCCTCACTAAAGCGCAGATCAGCCGCCCGCACCTCCGTCAGTTGAGCGCGGGCACGCAGGCGCGCCAACGGCAGCGCGGGGTCTTCACGCGTGACCAACACCAGATGCAACCCCGGCGACGGATGGCTCAACAGCGCCTGCACAATGCTCAAGTTCTGCGGCTGCTGGATGGCATGCACGTCGTCGAGGAAGCAGACAAACGGGTCTTGTGCTGCCTGCTGCTGCGTAGCGCGAAGCGCATGGGCCGCATCAAGATCATTGAGCAGCGTCGTGAGCAATACGTGCTCTGGGGGCAACTGGCCCGCCCGCAACACCGGCAGCAGGTTTGTACCAATAGACGGGTGCAGGCGCTGCAGGGCGGCAACCAGATAGGTCGCAAAGCGCAGCGGATCATCATCGGCAGGCTCCAACGTCAGCCATGTAGCAGGCGTCGTAAGTTGGCTGGCCCACTGGGCCGCCAGCGTCGTTTTGCCATAGCCAGCCGCCGCCGCAATCAGCGTCAGCGGGCGCTGGGCGGCCAGCCCGGCGTGTAGGCGGGCCAGCAACGCCGGGCGCACAACCGCCCGCTTGGGCGGCAAGGGCCGATGAAACTTGGGCAGCAGCAGCGTGTGCATAGCCGACAAACCGATTTCGCCATGGGCCGTTTCGGAAATCTTCTCTTCCCACACATGCTCAATGCCGCTATTGTAGCATAGCTACGCCGCCCGCCCCCTTATACCATTGCAGATTGTAGATTGTAGATTGAATGTATTGTTAGCGCGAAGAAGTTCTGGGCCGCGCCGCTTGGCTTCGACAAGCTCAGCCACCGCGACGCCGCCTGTCAACCCAAGGCTTTTTCGCGCTAAGGGATGGTTTCAGGACACTTTACAGTTTGGCTTCCGACGGAGTGCCGACGTTAGTCGGCTGAGGTCACCGACAACCTCTGGATGCCGACTAACGTCGGCACTCCAACGGTAAAGCTGAAAGGCCGTTTCTGAAACCATGCCTAACAATATATTTCATGTATCGGCCAAAAGAATAAGCGAACGGTAAGAATCGTTGATTTTTTGCTGAAACCGTGTATCATGAAATCACACGCATGGATTGACAGCGCAGACTGGATGTATGAGGTATGGACGCACAGAGGAACAGAGGAACAGAGGAACGGAAGAACAGAGGAACAGACGAGCGTGTCCCCGCGTCCCTGCGTCCCCGCGTCCCTGCGTCCCTGCGTCCCCGCGTCCCCGCGTCCCCGCGTCTTCGCGTCCTCGCCTCCCCGCCTCCCCGCCTCCCCGCCGCACACACGCACACAAAGGCATAAGCTATGAGCGACTGGCAGCAGTTTCACGGCCCGAATGCGGGCTATTTGATTGAGTTGTATGAGCGCTTTCTGCTGGATCCCGAGGCGTTTGATCCCGCAACGCGTGCGTTCTTTGCCCAATGGCAGCCTGAGTTGGAAGCAGTGGCAACTGCGGAGACGGAAGGGCTTGATGTTACGCGTGTGGTTGGTGCGGCGCGTCTGATCCGCTATCTGCGCGAGATGGGCCACCTCGCTGCTCGGATTGATCCCCTTGGCAGCGATCCGCCCGGTGACCCGGGGCTGGAATTGGTTTCTCATGGGGTCACCTTGGCTGATCTGGCTGCCTTGCCCGCCCATATTATTCGTGGCCCCCTTGCCAGCCAGATTCGTGATGCCGCCGATGGCGTGGAACGCCTGCGCCAGATCTATGCTGGGCCGATTGGCTATGAGACCGACCAGATTCAGAATTGGGAAGAACGCAGTTGGATCCGTGATGCCGCTGAGAGCCGCTGCTTCTTTGCGAATTTTGATCCCGACCGCCAGCGTGAATTGCTCGACCGCCTCACTGAGGTTGAGACCTTTGAACGCTTTTTGCATAAGACCTTCCCCGGTCAGAAGCGCTTTTCGCTTGAGGGTACCGATATGCTGGTGCCGGTAGTTGATGCGATTATTCGTAATGCCGCTGCCGCTGGTACCCGTGAGGTGGTGATTGGCATGGCCCACCGCGGACGGATCAATGTGCTGGCCCATATTCTTGGTAAACCCTACTTCTCTATCCTTGGCGAGTTCCATTCGCCCGACTATACCAAAGACACCTATCTGGGCTGGACGGGTGATGTGAAGTACCACTTGGGGGCCCGCAAGGCCTATCGTGAGAGTGGTGTCTCTGAGATGCCGATTACCCTGTCGCCCAATCCGAGCCATTTGGAGTTTGTGAATCCAGTGATTATCGGGCGGGCCCGCGCCGCCCAAGAGAAGCGTACCCGCCCCGGCTATCCCTATGAAGATGAGAAGGAGTCGGTCGCCATCCTGATCCACGGCGATGCTGCCTTCCCTGGCCAGGGGATTGTCGCCGAGACGCTCAATCTGTCGCAGCTTGAGGGGTATCATGTTGGCGGTACGATCCATGTTATTTTGAATAATCAGATCGGTTTTACCACTGATTACCAGGATTCGCGTTCATCGCTCTATGCCTCCGATCTCGCCCGTGGTTTTGAGATGCCAGTCATCCATGTCAATGCCGATGAACCTGAAGCATGCATTGCGGTGGCACGCATGGCTTGGGCCTATCGTGAGCGTTTCCAGAAAGATATTCTCATTGACCTAGTAGGCTACCGGCGCTGGGGCCATAATGAGGGTGATGAACCTGAATTTACCCAGCCACGCATGTATGAACGCATCCGTAATCATCCGACGGTGCGTGAAATCTGGGCGCGTGAGTTGGAACGGCGCGGCCTGATCACCCATGAGGAGGCCCAGGCGCGCATTGAGGCGGTGATGACCAAACTTCAGCAGGCGTTTGAGCTGGTGCGTGAGCGCCAGCGCCTGGCTGCTGCCGCACCGCCCCCGCCCCAAACCAAGCCGGTGGTTAATCCGCTGCGCCATTCGATCTATGCCAAGCCCATCTCCAGCCAAAAGCTGATTGAACTGAATGAGGCTCTGCTCGACCGCCCCGAGGAGTTTACGCCCCACCCCAAACTGGAGCGTATGCTGCAACGTCGCCGTCAGGCTATCCACGACCAGGGCGGGATTGATTGGGCCCACGCGGAATCGTTGGCTTTTGCTGCTATCTTGGCCGATGGGACGCCGATTCGTATGACTGGTCAGGATAGTGAACGCGGCACCTTTAGTCAGCGCCATCTGGTGCTACACGATGCACTGACGGGGGAACGCCATATCCCGCTGCACGCGATGCCCCAGGCCCGCGCCTCTTTCGCCGTCTACAATAGCCCCCTCTCCGAAGCGGCGGTGCTTGCCTTTGAGTATGGCTATAGCACCCACGCGCCCGGAACGCTTGTGCTCTGGGAGGCGCAGTTTGGCGATTTTGCGAATGGCGCTCAAGTCATTATTGACCAATTCATTGTCGCGGGGCGCTCTAAGTGGGCGGTTGATCCAGCACTGGTGCTGCTGTTGCCCCACGGCTACGAAGGCCAAGGCCCAGAGCACTCCTCGGCCCGTTTGGAGCGCTTCCTGCAACTCTGCGCCACCGATAATATCCGCGTAGCCAATCCCACCACTGCGGCCCAATACTTCCACCTGCTGCGCTACCAAGCCGCCTCGCTCTCACTGCACCCACGGCCCCTCGTGGTCATGACTCCCAAGAGCCTGCTGCGTAACCCGCGTGCCGGTTCGTCACTCAACGAGTTGGCCGCTGGCCCCTTTAAGCCGCTGCTCACCCTTGGGAGTGCTGCGCCGCCGCCGAGCGAAGTCACCCGCCTCGTGCTTTGTAGTGGGAAGGTGGCGATTGATCTGCTGGCCTCTGGTGAACTGGAACAGACCAATGGCAGTGTTGACCTCGTGCGGCTTGAGTTGCTCTACCCCTTCCCCACCGATGATCTGCGTCAGACTCTGGCGCAGTACCCCAACCTACAGGAGGTCGTCTGGATGCAGGAGGAGCCGCAGAACATGGGCGCCTGGAGCTACATCGTGCCACGGTTGCAACCCCTGCTACCCGCCCACATCACCCTGAGCTATGTGGGACGCAGCGAATCGGCATCGCCCGCTGAGGGTATGCATAGCCTGCATGTGATCGAACAGACGCGGATTATACGTACTGCGGTGCAGGGATCGCTAGAGGTTCATGAGGCGGTGAAGCGGTGATGAGCAGAGGGACAGAGTATTGCACCACAGAGGCACCGAGGACACAGAGGAACTGTCTGAAAAGCTAATTGGCACGCGTTGGAGTGCCGGCTTTAGCCGGCTGAAGCCGGCACTCCAACGTCAGTTCATAGACTTTTCAGACAGCCTC
>NZ_NQWI01000207.1 GCF_002532535.1 Candidatus Viridilinea mediisalina | reverse complement strand
TTGCAGATTGCAGATTGCCGAACATGGCGTTCCAATGGGCTTTAGCGTTCTTGATAATGCGGCATGTTCAAGGGTAATTGGTATAAGAGGCTGTCTGAAAAGTCTATGGGTTGGCGTTGGAGTGCCGGCTTTAGCCGGCTAAAGCCGGCACTCCAGCGTATGCCTCCCGGCTTTTCAGACAGCTTCTAAGGGATGGTTTGAGGGTACTTTATCGTCTTGAGGCATCCAAGGCGCTCTAATGCCTCAGCCCTATTTCCTATTTCCTATTTCCTGTTTTCTGTATCCTTTCCTAACCTATAGATCACTCAGGGCGGCACGCAGATCGAGGGACGCAATGCCGCTGGGGCGCAATGGCGTGATCGAGATGTAGCCAGCGCGCACCGCACCATCGTCGCTGTCGAGCGGGAAGGTTGGAATCCGTTCGCGCACGAAGCGAAATTCCATAGGTTGACGCCCTGAGGCATCGTGCTGCGGTGCATCAAGTTCAACATCAATGACAGCGCCGTAGAAGAAGGATGAAAGCTTGGTTGCCAGCATACCCTGAACTTCGTTGGGATCATGCAGGTGGGGCACGTTGACATTGAGGACGATGGGTTCGCGTTTGTCCAGCAGTTTGAGCAATGGAAAGAGGCGCACCGTCGCCCATGTGGCGGTCTGCCAAGGCATGGGCGCATCACCGATGTACATCTGCGAGACGGCCATCGTGGGCAGCCCCCAGAGTGCGGCCATCATTGCTGCGCCAACGGTGCCACTCAGCATCACGTTGGTGCCTGTGTTGATGCCACGGTTGATGCCTGCAATCACAACATCAGGTCGCGGGCCAAGCTTGGCCAAGACGCCTGCAATGACGCAGCCCGCTGGCGTGCCATTTATGGCATAGGCGCGAATACCGGCGTAGGCAGGATCGGGCGCTGCCACCGGGCGGAGGAAGAGCTCCTGCTGGATTGGCACCGCCATACTGGTTCCACTCTGCTCTGTTTCGGGTGCGACGATGTAGGGTTCGCCCAAACCGGCAGCGCGTAGACCTGCCGCAAGTTCCCAGATGCCTGCGCTGTTGATCCCGTCGTCGTTAACTACTAAGATACGCATTTAGCTACCCTGACTGATCGCCTCTTCCACCACTTCGAGGCTGACAGCTTCGAGTTTGCGGTTGCGGGCGAGTTGTTCGGCGGCTTGGCGTAGACTGCGACTGGCGCTGATGCGTGCCAAGAAGGGCACCTGTTCAATCGCAAGGTTCAAACGGGTGGTCGCCGCTTCGCTCCAGGGCATGGTTTCGGCACTGGGGGCGGGGGTGGCGACGGGTGGTGGTGGCGGCCCGCCATGTCCAGGCGGGCCCGCAGGCGGGCGTACCTGTTCGACTGGCAGGAAGTTGAAGACCATGTCGTAGAAGCGGTTGACGATCTCTTGCATGATGTTGGCTGCACCAGCATAGCCCATAAAGGGAGTTCCGGTGGTGCGCCGTACCACCGGGCCGGGGAAGGTGGCAGGAATGTAGTGGCTGGCCCGTGCGCCGCTTTCGGCTAGGTAGATCTTTTCGTTGATGCTGCCAAAGACGAAGGCGGGCGCTTTGGCGTGTAAACGCCGCCGTATCTCGATGTTATCCGGTTCATCATCGCGCCGTGGGCGGCCTGAGCTCCAAGCAACCTTCATGCCTAGCTCTGTGCCGAGGAACTGTTGCAAGCCTTCAACGTAGCTACGCCCAGCCACAATGGCGCAATCCACCGTGGCGAACCAATCGCTCTGCGGGCCACGCCAGAGATCCCAGACCGGCTGGAGCGTGGTGCGCTTTTCGTGGGCAATGAAGGCTTCAACCTGGGCTGGGGGTGTCCCAAGCAAACTCCCAAGTTCGCGGAGAAAACTGGTGGTTCCAAAGACGCCAAAGGGCGCAAAGAGCTGCGGGCGGCCAATCGTTCGCGCCAAATCTGCGCCAAACTCCTGATAGAGGACAACCGAGACGGCTGCGTCGGCAAGCTGTGGGGTTGCGGCGAGGCTACTCTCGTAGGGGTAGACCAGATTGATCTCGCCGCCGACACCTTCGATCAGACGGCGCACCTCGTGCAGATCGGCTGGGGCGTTGAAGCAGCCCAACGATGGCCCAATGATATTGACCAATCTGGGTGAGCGGGGCGGGGTGTTGGGCTGCACATAGGGCTGGCCGTAGTGTTCCCAGGCAAAAGCAAGTGCCCGTTCACGCCCCATCCATTCGTCCTGATCGAGCGATTGGCTCCAAAAGAAGTTCGCCTCGGGGTCAAGCTGTTTCACCAAACGCCCATGATCGGCGCTGATCATCTCGCTCTCGGCGGTCGAGACCACAACCAAACGTTTGCCCTCAAGGGCTCCGAGCGTTCGTAGGTCATTGATGGTTCGCACCAACGCCTGGGCGGTACCATTGATCACATCCTCCTCACGGATCGAGGTGGGCGTCAGGTTGGCCATATGGGGCAGCGCATCGGTATAATCGGTTACAGCCATGCCCAACAGATTGTAGCAACCGATGGGCGCATCACAGACAACGTGCAGATCGGGGAAGCAACCAAAGACCCAGGCAGCGCCCCAGTAGGCGCTAGAGTCGGAAATATCGCGGATGAGCTGGATGGTCATGCAGTCGGCTCCGTGAAAAAATCCACCATACGCTCATACAGTGGCTTACGGTTCATCAGCTCGCGGACAAAGCTCAGTGAAGCGATCATGCCGCCCGCGAGAAAGAGCGGGCGCACGCTGAGCATATTGGTGTAGTAGACCGAAGGGATGCCCAACTCTTTCGCATGGGCGGCAAGAGTGGTCGTACCAATCACAAGGTCAAAGCTCCAACGATCCATCGCGGCCTTATCGTCCTCAATGGCCTTACGGTAGATCACCGCTTCCGTGCCATGATTCTTGAGCCAGGCTTCATCGGCGGCAGTGAGCATGTTGGGGCCAATACTGGTGCTGATGTAGGGCACATGGGCACCACCTTCGATCAGCAGGCGGGCGTAGAGCATCTCGTTGCCCTCATAGCCCGAAACCATAATTGTGGCCCCCTTGAGCGGTTGGCTGGCCAGGAAGCCCCGTGCAAGCGCCTCCTCCGCTTGGGCCACCTGCTCAACGCGCTCTTCGTCCAACTCGAGGGCCGCTCCAATCGCCCGTAGCCATGCCGCGCTGCCCTCGGCCCCCACAGGCGCTCCAGAGATGACGGGGACGCCGCGTTCACGCAGCAGCCCCACCGTCTCGCGGTAGAAGGGATGCAACGCTGCGACCGCCTTAGCCCGTCCTGCCAGACGCAACTCATCAACATGGCGTCCGGGGAGCGTCGTCATCACCCGCCCGCCCATCTTGCGTAGCACCGCATCGAGCATGAGCGGATCGGCGGGAAAGACCTCACCCAGCAGCGTCAGGGCGCCCGCCTCTTGCTCAACAGTCGGCTCGGTGAAGCGACGCATCACAGCGGCGAGAGCGATGTCCTTCGCTTCAGGGTGGGAATGAATGGCATAGGCGGGGACACGCACCAGCACCACTGGTTTACCGTCCACCTCAGAAGGCAACAGTTCCTCAGCGAGGCCCGCTGTCTCAGCGACACAGAGCGAGATTACAGGAATCACCGAGACATTCTGTTCTTTAGCGGCCTCAGCAATCGCGGCGAGGGCCGCCTCTTGCAACTTGCCACTCGAAAGCTCTGCGGTGCCAAGGATGGGCGCAACAATACTTTTGCGCGCCGCATAGAAATGGGTCACAAACGTAAGCCCGTAGAGGCAACCGGCATCAGTAATCATCGCAGGCTGTGCGCCCTCAAGCCGGGCCAGCACCCGCAAAGCCCCAAAAGCAGGGCACATCGTCTGCGGATGCAGCTTGCAAGCACCGCCCTTGAAGTCATCTTGCGACTTCTCGTTCGCGGCGGGCGTAAGCGGAATCATATCAGCCATGGGCAAAACCTTTCGCTGCGGTTTGTAGGAGTCATTATACGATACCATGCTGTGTCGCTGGCGAGGGGGCGGGGGCGGGGGCGGCAACGCATACGCATGACGTTAGGGTCTTTCAACCCTCTTTGGTCTCAGCCCCCCGCTGCGCCAGCCACTGCTCCAACTCGTCGCGGCCAGTGAAATCGAGCAGCGCCTCGGCGAGGTCCAGCATCTGCATAGCGGTGAGGGCTTGCACCTGTCGGGTTAATGGCTCACTCAACGGCCCACAGCGGCGCACGAGTTGACGCAGCAGCAACTCAAGATGGCCCTTCTCGATACCTTCTGCCACTCCTTCTTCCCTCCACTTGCTGATCAAGGGGGATTCGGG
>NZ_NQWI01000321.1 GCF_002532535.1 Candidatus Viridilinea mediisalina | reverse complement strand
ACGGTCGTCAGATCGCTCAGGTGGTAGTGAAAGGTTGGTGTGTAGCGCTGGAGGGCGGCGGGGAGATCGAAGAGGGCGTGAAAGTCGGTCGAGACCGTCCAGCGCTGTGTGCCATGGTAGACCACAATGGGCACGATGGGGGCGAGCGGGCGCTGCTGACGCTGCATGGCATCCCAGCTTTGCACCATGTAGCGCAACACTTGCAGCGGGGTCAAGGGGTCTACCGAGCTCTTATGCTCAAAGAGGATGCAGACGAAGGCATGGGCGTCAGCCCCGTGCAGCGGTACTGCAAAGAGCAGATCGGAGAAGTGTTCTCGCAGAGTGGCATCAACGAACGAATCCTTGACCGGCTGGATGTGTGCAAGATCAAAGAGTGCCGTCACCTCAGCGGGCAGAAACTCGCGCAGAAAGCGTGCCACCGCTCCGGGTTGGCTAAAGGTGGCCTTGAAGAACTTATCGTGGGGTTTGGTAAGATCGGTCATGGTTGAGGTGGTGAATAGATCGCTTCGCTCCGCTGGCTGAGCCTGTCGAAGCCAGCGGGGGAAAGCAATGCTTCGACCATCCGCCGCACGCCCGCGTCACGGGCGGCCAGTAGCAGGCGTAGTGTACCAC
>NZ_NQWI01000206.1 GCF_002532535.1 Candidatus Viridilinea mediisalina | reverse complement strand
CCACCGAGCCACCGCGCCGCTGGCTGAGCCTGTCGAAGCCAAGCGGCGCGGCCCAGAGCTTTTTCGCGCTAACAAAAATTTCTGCTTCCCTTAGTCGGCTGAGATCGCCGACAACCCCCGGATGCCGACTAAAGTCGGCACTACGACAGTCAAGCTGAAAGGTTGTTTCTGAAACCATCCCTAATTGCGAAATAGCACAAAAGCAAGGCGATGCCCTCCGTTCCTCCGTTCCTCTGTTCTCTGTTCCTCTGTTCTCTGTTCTCTGTTCTTCCGTTGTTCTTCAAGGAGACCTCTATGTTCACTGGCATTGTCGAAGAGATGGGGCGTGTGTTGGCGTTAACGAGCGATCAGGAGCGCGATAATGGCATGACGGTAGCGAGTAGGATTGCGCGTGAGGGCGCGAAGCTCGGTGATAGCATTGCGATCAATGGTACTTGCCTCACGGTAACGGAGCTAGATGAGACTAGCTTCACGGTGGGCCTGAGCCCTGAGACGCTCCGGCGCACCAATTTGGGCCAACTCGCTGTTGGTAGTCTGGTCAACCTTGAGCGCTCCTTGAGCTTTGGGGGGCGTATGGGCGGCCATTACGTGCAGGGCCATGTGGATGGCGTAGGCCATATTGTGGCCGTCGTACCCGAAGGCGACTCCAAGCGCATCCAGATTTGTCCGCCCGCCGCGTTGATGCGCTATATCGTCGAAAAGGGCTTCATCGCTGTGGATGGCGTCAGTATGACCGTGGCAGAAGTGGACGAGACGAGCTTTACGCTTGCCATGATTGCCTATACCCAAACAGCGGTGATTATGGGCCAGCAGACGGTGGGGGCCATGGTAAACCTTGAGGTTGACATTATGGCGAAGTATGTGGAGCGCTTAATTCAGGCGTATCGCTAGGAATCCCCGTAGCGGGGGCTTTCAGGTAGAGAGTTTTTGCAGAGATGCAGAGGATTGAACCACAGAGGCACAGAGAACACAGAGAAGTAGGTAGTATGGCAATCACCAGTGTAGGTACTCCTTGCATTACCATCTCTGTGCCCTCGGTGTCTCTGTGGTTCAATCCTCAAACCGGGTTTGGAAGGAAATTTGATGTTACACACAATCCAAGAGGCACTACACGACTATGCCGCAGGCAAGATGGTAATTGTCGTTGACGATGAAGACCGCGAAAATGAGGGTGATCTTGTCTGTGCGGCCCAGTTTGCTACGCCCGCCACGGTTGCCTTTATGGCCCGCGAGGGGCGCGGGCTGATCTGTTTGGCGCTGGAGGCTGCCATTGCGGATCGGCTGGCCCTGCCGCCCATGGTGGCGCAGAATAGCTCGCCCTTCGGCACCAATTTTACCGTCTCGATTGAGGCAGCAACCGGCGTGACAACCGGCATCTCGGCGGCGGATCGGGCCCGGACGATCCAGGTGGCGATTGATCCTGCCAGTGGCCCAGATGATCTCGTGCGGCCCGGCCATATCTTCCCGCTGCGTGCCGCCGCTGGCGGGGTGCTGCGCCGCCCTGGACAGACTGAGGCTGCGGTTGATCTGGCACGCTTGGCTGGCCTAACCCCCGCCGGGGTGATCTGCGAGATCATGAATGATGATGGTACCATGGCGCGAATGCCCGATCTGGAGCGTTTTGCCTTGCGCCATCAGCTCAAGATCGTCAGTGTGGCCCAACTGATTGCCCATCGGCGCCGTTACGACCGCTTGGCCGAGCAGACGGGCGTCGCAAATCTGCCGACCCGCCATGGCTTGTTTCAGACCATGAGCTATCGCAGTAGCTATGATGATAGCGAGGCGGTGGCCTTGGTCTTGGGCGACCTGCATACCAACCCGGCCCCGTTGGTCCGCCTCCACTCGGAGTGTCTTACGGGCGATGTCTTTGGCAGCCTGCGCTGCGACTGCCGCGATCAGTTGGAGTTGGCGCTGGCGCGCATTGGTGAAGCGGGCTGTGGCGTGGTGATCTACATGCGCCAAGAGGGGCGCGGGATTGGCCTGCAGAATAAACTGCGCGCCTACGCACTCCAAGAGCAGGGCTACGATACAGTTGAAGCCAACGAGTACCTTGGCTTCGCAGCCGATCTACGCGACTACACCCTGGGCGCCCAGATTCTCCACGATCTGGGGGTGCATACGGTGCGCCTCATGACCAACAACCCGCAGAAGCTGACGGCGCTCCAAGCGTGTGGCATCACTGTCCATGAGCGCATCCCCGTGGGCGCATTGCCCACGCTGCACAACATGGCCTACCTCAAAACCAAGCGTGCCAAGCTGGGCCATTGGTTGGAGGGGTGATACCATTGTAGATTGCAGATTGTAGATTGTAGATTGCCGAACATGGCATCCCAATTGTTGGTTTGGTTTTGGCGGCGAAGCCGCCAAAACCAAACCAACAAAAATCTTTATGGAGCTACTTATGACCACCTTTGAAGGTAATCTCGTAGGCACAGGGCTACGCTTTGCACTTGTTGTGAGTCGTTGGAACGAGTTGATCACCAGCCGCATGCTGGAGGGGGCGCGTGATGCTTTACGTCGCCACGGGGTTGAAGCCGAGGCGGTGGATGTCGTTTGGGTTCCAGGTTCATTCGAGTTGCCGTTGCTCTGCAAGCGCATGGCCGAGACGGGGCGCTACCATGCGGTAATCGCGTTGGGCGCAGTAATCCGTGGGGCCACCAGCCACTACGACCATGTGACCAGCGCGGCAACCAGTGGGATCGCGCAGGTAAGCTTGCAGACGGGGATACCCTGCATCTTTGGCGTGATCACCACTGAGAACATTGAACAGGCGCTTGAGCGTGCAGGCACCAAAGTGGGCAACAAGGGCTTCGATGCAGCCGTGGCGGGCATCGAGATGGCGACCCTGTTGCGTGGTCTGCCAGGATAGATTGTAGATTGTAGATTGTAGATTGTAGATTGTAGATTGTAGATTGCAGATTGCAGATTGCAGATTGTAGATTGTAGATTGCCGAACATGGCGTCCCAATGGGTTTTAGCGTGCTTGATAATGCGGCATGTTCAAGGGCAATTGGTGTTATACCATCCTGCGGGGATGCGTGAGGCGCGGAGGCGGTGGCTTCGCGTCCTCGCGTCCTCGCGTCCTCGCAAGCTGTAACGTGGCTACGAACCATGCCTGATGGGATACTATCACCCAGGCACAAAGGCACGCAACATGACTGCCTCTGGCCCCAAGGGTAGCCGATAACGCCCCAAGCTCGCCGGAAGAACCACGGCATCGCCGCGCCCCAAGGGGAATGTTTGATCAGCCCAATGCAACTCGGCATAGCCCGCCAGCAGCGTCCAAATCTCAAAGCTCCCCGCATCGGTCGTGAGCTCAGTTGGTGCGCCCGCCGTCCAGCGTTCCAACGCAAAATAGGGACAGCGCACCAGCAGATCGCGCCCCGGCCCTAGTGCCACAGGCGCAACTTTAGCCTGCGGGCCGGGGCTCAAGCGACTCACCGCCAGCGCCTGCTCTAGGTGCAACTCGCGTAGTTGGCCTGTGCGGCGATCGCGTCGCCCATAATCGTAGACGCGGTAGGTAAGATCGGACTTCTGCTGGATCTCGAAGAGCATAATGCCGGCATTGATCGCATGCAGTACGCCTGCCGGCACAAAGATAACGTCGCCAGCCTGCACCGGCACGTGGGCCATAAGTTGCTCAACTGAGCCATTGGCAACCGCAGCCAGAAACTCTGCGCGGCTACAAGCCCGTACCAAGCCATAGGTTATATGGGCACCTGGGAGCGCATCAAGGATGTACCAAGCCTCCGTTTTGCCGTGAAAGCCGGTATGGGCCTCCAAGTTGTGGGCATAATCATCATCAGGATGCACCTGGATCGAGAGGCGCTCGGCTGCATCAATGAATTTAGCCAAGAGCGGGAAATCGGCCCCATAGCGGGCCACGGTGCGCGTGCCCACCAACGCAGCCCCATAGGTTGCCGCCAATTGGCCCAGCCGCTGCCCCGCATATGGGCCACCAACCACAACGTTTTCATCATAGACCAACCAACTCTCGCCCAGCCGCTCAGGCCGGGGCGGCGCAAGGTCGAGCCAAGCAGCCAAACGTTGGCCGCCCCAAAGGGGTTCAACAAGTCGGGGGATGGTGCGTAGGGGTGGTAGTGTCATGGTGAGGTAACGGAAGAACAGAGGAACGAAGGAACAAATGAACAAAAATGAAGCAATAGCGCAAAAGGAACGCTGTGGGAGAGTGCCGCCCTGGGATCGCGGGCGTCCCGCCCGCGATCCCAGGCAGCGTTCCTTTTGCGCTACTGCGAAATAAACATTGCTTGTTCTCTGTTCTTCTGTTCTTCTGTTCTTCTGTTCTTCTGTTCTTCTGTTCTTCTGTTCTTCTGTTCTTCTGTTCTTCTGT
>NZ_NQWI01000205.1 GCF_002532535.1 Candidatus Viridilinea mediisalina | reverse complement strand
ACTCTCTACCTGAAAGGGCCGGGGGGTAGATAATCCTTTAGAGGTGTAGCAGCGGCCCCCAAGCGAACCACGCCCGCACCGCGAGCCACAGGCCGCTGCTACGCCCCTACTGCATTGGATGAACGTAGGGTCAGATGCTATACTCAGATTGCCTGATAGCGCGGCGTGTAAACCGTGTGATGAGGAGAGCGCCATGAAAGCCTATCGAACCTATCGTACCGTTACGGATGCCAAGCAACTATTTCTCTCTGATCTACCCTTTCAACCTGGTGAAGTTGTAGAAATACTTATTCTTGCCCAAGATCCTGATCGAGCCTTGGCGCTTCAACGACTTGATGCGCTGTTCCAACGCAGTCAAGCCTTACCCCAGGCTCAGGAGCTTACCGATGACGAGATTGCCGCCGAGATTGAGGCATACCGGATGGGACAAAGTTCCTAGCTTGTGCGCTCGCTGCCAAGGCCGACTATCTGATTACAGGTGACCGTGACTTTACCGAAGCATACAAACTTCTCAATACAACGGTCTGTTCGCTGAGCCAATTCAAGCGTCTTGTGATTGATACTGAACCGCAATAAAACGAATTCAAGCGTTTGCCTGGAGAGGAAGGGCACGTCAGTTGCTGCCACTAGCGTGAATAACCGCGTCTTGCTCCGCAAAACCTTCCGGCGAACGCTGTGCTTCCCGATACTGACGGCCAAGATGGATCGCTTCGTCAAAGGCTGGAGTAGCGGCGAACACACCGTTGATCTGCTCCCACCAGGGAACAATGGCTGGCTGCGCTAATTGCTGCTTGAGCATCCGCAGTTCTTGTTCGAGCATTGCCACGCGATCTTCAAGGGTCATGGTTGACATGCTGTCTCCCTCCTGATGCTCTTGGGATACGGTTCATCATTGAGCAGACCGCATAACACATTGCGCCAGAGCGCATTGCTATGCGGCACGCCCTACTTGTCACTCATCACTCATCACTCGTCACTAGTATCACCCCTCGCCCTGCTCTAGCGCCCGGCTCACGGTGAATTGTAGCCAGGCGCTGCGGCTGATGCCGCGCCGTTTGGCGGCGGCGTCTACGAGCTTGAGGAGGGCCGGATCGAAGCGGATCATCACCGGAACGCGCTTGCTTTCAGGTGCCTCCGGCGCGCCCGCTTGCGTTGCGCTGGCAGCGGCGATGAAGCTCTCTGCTGCGTCATCATGGCTTGTGGCTCTGCTTGCGTTCGGATTGCTCTTCGGTTTCTTTGCGACAGCCATTGTATATACCTTCGCTATACATCGTACAGCTTGGCTACAAGCTGTTCTAGTTCCCTTGTTGCCTTTGGGTCTTTCGCCCCAGGCTCAACGACCGCCTTGCCCGCTGCTGCGGCGTTGGGGAAGGCTTTGCGTCGCCCGATGGTGCAAGGTAGCAATTCGAGGTCGGGTATCTCGCGCAGCGCTTCTCTCGTATCTTCGTTCCTGGGTACGCAGCGCAGCCCCTTGCAGATTGACAGCCGTATAGCCTGCGCTGCCCACCTGCTCGACCCGTAGCTCGGTGAAGAGGCTGGCCGTCCCTTGCTCATCGCCATCCACGAGCAGCACGTCACGTCCGGCCAGGGCGCGAGCAATGGCGATATTGAGGGCCAGGGTGGTCTTGCCCACGCCGCCCTTCGTATTGCCGACGGTGAGGATCATCGTTGCATCTCGGTATCTTTTCGCTACCTGAGTGGTAGCAGCATGCTATACAGATGTAAGCGAATGGACAGATAGGGTGTGCGAGGGAACCTGGTTCCCTCGCATCCTCTTCCCGTCCAGAGGGGTGTAGGGCACCGCCCTACAGCTTCCAGTCACACCCTAATCAAACGGATAGCGCAGATGAGGATCAGCTTGGCGTGGGGGGCGTATCTAGCCGACGAGATGGGCCATGTGCGGGCGCGACGGGGGCCATGCTTTCATCTCGGTATCTTTGTGCTATCTTATGAGTATCGTTGTGATACACAAACGCAACGTTTTAATAGCACCGCTTGGGAGCTTTCAAATGCTCGCGCAAAGCCGCAAAGCCGCTAAGAGTTAGCACAACTACCGCCGATGCTGGAGCGCCACGAATTGCTGATAATGGGCATTATCACCAATTCCCCCATGCCCCCTCCTGATGGCAATGCCCTTGGCGCACAGCGAAATGATGTGCTATCATTGGGATTATCATCAAAAAGTGTGCGGGAGATGCGCTATGCCCGAGACGATCCAGAGTCTCCTTGATGCTTATGTCGCTCACCTTCACCAGAAGGGGTATCGGGCGACGACGTTGCGTGCCTATCGCGGTGATCTCGGTGCGGCGGCGGTGGCGTTTCCACAGCCCCTTGTGGATGTGCAGCGCGCTGATTTGGAGGCGTGGCTCGCTGCGGTGACAACTGCGACGACCCATGCCCGCCGTTTGGCGAGTTTGCGCGGTTTCTTTGCCTGGTGCCTTGCCCATCATTTCATCACGCATGATCCCACGTTGGGCCTTGAGGTGCGGCGCAGCACGAAGCGGCTGCCACGTCCGGTTCAGGGCCAGTGCGACCGAGTGGCTCTCGACCGAGCGATTGCTACGTATGCTTTGCCCTATCGCCTGCTCTTTACCCTGCTCCGCGAGACGGGCATGCGTGTGGGTGAGGCGTTGGCGCTGAATGTGGGTGATGTTCATCTGGGCCTTGGCCAGGAAGGTCTGCATGTCCGCGATCCAAAGAATCGGGTGGAGCGTGTTGTTATCTTGGGGCCAAACAGCACCGAGCGCAGCATGCGCCTGTTGCGCCGCCATCTGAAGTTGTTGGGCGATGCACCGCTCGGATCGCTTTCAGACTACGCCGATCATCACCGGGGCCGGTGGTCACATCCCTGCGACCCTCTACCGGCTGGCGACTCGCGCTGAACGGGATGGGAAGGAGATGGCTGATGTCTATGCCGCCGTGGCCAATCGTCTAGCCCGGCTGGTTCCCATTCGTTCGCTTGAGGTTGAAGTGGATGATGTGCGCCAAATGCTGACCGTGGTCGCGCAAGAGCGCAGCGGCGTGCGCCTGCCCGCTGCTGCGCTCTCGGATGGCACGTTGCGTTTCCTGACCCTTGCCGTGCTGGTTGCCGACCCAGAACAACGCGGGCTGATCTGCATCGAGGAGCCAGAGAATGGCATCCATCCGGCACGTATGGTTGAGATGACTGAGCTATTGCAGATGTTGGCCGTTGAGCCAACCACGATGCCCGACGATGAGAATCCGCTGCGTCAAGTGATTGTGGCCACCCACTCACCCGTCTTTGTCCAGTTGCAACAGCCAGAGAACATCCTCTTTGCCCAAGAGGTCAAGATTCGCACGAAAGCGGGAACGATTGCCAGAACATTGCGTTTCCTCGCCGACGACAGTTGCTTGAGGAGTTGCCCCTTGACGGGCCGTTAGAGCATCTTAGAGCTTGGTGCCGCCTGCGCGACGACACCGCTGACGCTATCGCTGCACTACGTGCTATTGAGAATATAGCGTAATCCTCACCCCAATAGCCCTCATCCGAGATTCGCGTCACCAGCCGCATTAAACTGTGCGGCACTAGTGCAAGACGGGATGAGATTGGCGACGATCCGCAAGCGCCTGGCCACCCGACCCTGTGCTACGCGCACGGCGTCGGAGCGTACAGCAGCGCACGCAGTGAGCGCATGTCTACACGGTATCGATTATTAGTATTTTCCGTTCCGTTGCTACTGGAAGCCCGTCTACAATGGCAAATTAGGGCTTTGGTGGCCCTTCCCGCTCCCACGTTCGTCCTGGCTTCTGAGTTGGCGGTAGCTTGGGGTCTCCTGGCTCAATGGTCACTACTCGACCACGATCTACTTTGCCGCCGCGCGGCCCCCGCTCTCCATACTCACCTGGACGAGCAGGTATCTCACCAGGTTTTTGTCTAGTTGGCATAATGCTTCACCTCATTCCTGCGCCCATAGATTGAACTAGTATGTTCGGGTGCAATAGAGATAATAGCACAATTATTCAGTATTATCAAATCGATAAGCCGCATATAGTGTCAAGTATGCCAAACACATACTATATGTAGTATCAGTGTTTGATTGACCAAATGGTTGTCCCTCTGCCCTTAACCAGAGGCTGGTGCCACTCGTCGCATGAAGCGACCCTGAGCCCTGTTCATAACCTAGCCCCCTCCCTCACTCCTCCTCCTCCTCGCCCCCGCTCCGCCCCATGCGGTACTTGATGTCGTAGTTGATGATGAAGTCCAATTCCTCCTCCGTGAAACCGTAGTGCGCTGCAAGTACCCGGTCGATCTCGTCAATGATGGGTTTGGAAGTATCCTCTCCAAAACCGCTGGATCAGGCCGCCGATGGCATGGCGACACCAGCCCGTTGGGCTATGCGCTCGGCTAA
>NZ_NQWI01000204.1 GCF_002532535.1 Candidatus Viridilinea mediisalina | reverse complement strand
GCGATGCAACTCATTCCCAACGCCGAGGCCGAGCATCTTGCCAACCACTTTGATCGCTGGCTGAGTAGCCACAAATCTCAGATTACGCTTCATAGCCGTGGCCCAATCTTTATTGTGCCACCGGAATGGTTTGGAAAAAAGAAAAGATTGTGATTGAAAATCACAGTATATACTCCCAAATATCTCGATCTGGATTATATGATTTTGAACTGGTACCACCAACCCCATGATCGGCAATGAAACCCGCATGGATAAGAATCTTCTTGTATTGCATATAAATACTGGTGCGATAGTGACGAGGTTCTACTTTATGCCAAACGATAAAACCTTGATCATCTAAGATTTCATGCACGATTTTTGGAAAGAAGAAGACAATAGGCGTCATCGTCTTGTCAAGTCTGCTGGCGATCTCTACAAGGGTTGACATTGGTATCGCTTCACGGGGGTCTGTCTTTTCAAGAACATCAGTAATAAACTTTGCTACCGGATCTCCTTCCAGGAGGATACGTAATACTGCACCTGTGGATGGAGAAATAACCGCTAGAGGTTTGTGTATAGCTTGTGAATGCCATGTATTCAACGTTGCAGCATCAGGCAATAATGGCATGCATGTTTTGCCAATTTTTGTAAGTTCAACTTCATTTCCATAAATATTGATTAAGCGCAATTTAGCTGCGCCAGCTAATGCGGGACGAAACACTTTAGGCATTACTGGGTAGTGATTCCGTACAAAAGATTCTAGATCTTGAATCGACACCATTGATGCAGAATGTTGTTTTTGCCAAGCATCAAGACAGATCGCGCAACCCAGATAGTGCGTAGGGAGATTAAAAGAGAACTGTGATAATAGTGTATTAGTCGCTGAAAATTGACTTAAGATACTCTTAGCTAAAACAAACTTTGGCAAAGAGAGTGGAGGTGGATCAATGAGATCAACGCCATGCGGTAGCACGGCCAGAATGCCAATTCCGCGCTGGCGTGCAAATGCACGCACATCTGCCGAAGGCGTACCCGCAACCGCCAACATTGAGGCATGAAAGCCCTGCCGATAGACATCCGCCTGAGCAATACCCTTCAACCAATCATCTGAACCTTTAGCCTCAACCGCAAACAGCGTCTCACCATCATCTAAACGCCCGACCAGATCGGGATGCACGGCAAAAGCATCAAATTGGAGCGTAAAACGCTGAAAGGGATCAAGTTTGCGGTCGCCCAAAAGGCTAGGGTGAGAATCGGTGTAGATCTCTAAAACATTGCGGCCTAGTAGCCCCTTTCTATGTAAAAATGCTTTAGTTTGGCGGAGAACTTCTATCTCTTGCATGGCTCCTCAAAATGAAAGTCCTAATTCAGCAAGACGTTTGGCATCCACCGGACGCTCTACCACGCTGGAGTCTAGATGTATTGATATATCGCTAGGTTCCCCATCTGCATCTGCTAGAACATAGCTCTCGTTATCACCCAAACGGGCAAGCGCGGCTTGGACGCTCGGGTCGTTATCGAGATTGGCACGTTGCGCTGCATCGAGCGACGTGGATCTGGTGAGTACTTTGTCAAGCAGAGCACGAGCTTGCATAACACGTTGCTCTAAAGGGGCGGCGTCGTCACGCAGTAGATCGAAAACTTGTACTGCAACTGCACGTAGTTCAACGGGTTCAATGGTCATGGTTAGCTCCTCGCTTTCGCCACTTGGTGAGAATGTGCGGGAATCAGGTTCTCTCGCACACCCTATCTACAATGATACCATGCTCATACAGATCACACCCCGCGTACTTTGCAGCGTGCATGCCAGATGTCGGCTAGCTCGGCAGTGTAACGCTGCAGAAGGGTGTCACCAGATGAGCACGCAGCGGCGCATAGACCGCATAGTCGGCCAATTCGCTCACCAGAAAGGCCAGACCACTCGCCAGCGCTAACTGGGGGCTCAAGACCGCCGAGAGCAGCGCTCCCAACAAGATCGCCCCCACCACCCAACGCCGCCCCAATGTCTCGTGCAGAGCATCGCGCAGCGAGAAGGCCAAGCCCGCAAAATAGACCCCCGCCGGGGCCATAAGGCCAAAACCAACCGGCACAATGCCGAGGTAGGTTATCGCCAAATTCGCCGCCACGATGGTCAACATAAAAGCCGTAAACGCGATCATTCCCAGTCTAGGTCGTTTCAGATGCCACATGAGCCGCTCCTCTTCCACCGCGAGACCGAACGTAATCATACCACCAACCCAAGTCTTTTCGCACACGGGGGCAATGCTTCGCCAATGTCCCTACAGCTCTTCGGGGTCGAAGTAGCCCTTCACCATCCCACAAGTGAGTACTCCTGATTCCTTAATGTGTAGCTAGGGTGCGCGAGGGAACCTGGTTCCCTCGCATCCTCCCCCAGTTCGAAGGGGTGTAGGGCACCCTAGCTACAGATTCCAGTCACACCCATAAGATTATCACCAATGCAGCATCCGTAGTGAAGATGTCCAATGAAAGGAAAGACTTTGATACGCATGTTTTTTTTCAGGTATTTTTAATAGCTTCGAAACATATCTTGCAGATATACTTTTTGAGATACACCTTGCAATGCCCGAAACATTAAAGTCTCAATCAACAATTACGACTGAAGCCGCATTGAGCGTGTCTGATATGTCGCAGTTGATTCAACTTATTGCTAGTAACCGAGTAAGTAAATTAAAATACGGTGAGGAAGAAGGTTTTACCAAATATTTCAAGAAGATAACCGACATAGATTTATTCTCACAAGCAGATAGTCGGCAGGTAAAATACTTTTTTCAGATTCGACATCTGTATACTCATAGCGATGGCAGGGTAGATAAGCCGTTTGTTGCTAAGAACTATGCTGACGACGCGGGATGACCTCAATATTGGCCTGTACCGACTCGACGAGCAGCGCCTGTACATCTTTGATATTGCGCGGGTGAACCGCCGCGCCCGCCGCGCCAATCAGGGCACTAAAGCTCCGCGAGTCGCTCAGCGCCGCATAGGGAATGGTACGCTCGCCGTGAATCGTGCCGCGTGTCAGCCGTTCGAGTCGGCTCGGGGGCGCCACGGCCCTACCGCATTCCAATGCGGTAGGGCGTCTCTTTTTGGTGAAGCATATTCTGCTCAGATGCGTATGTGTGACCGTTTACGAGTGATGAGTGATGAGTGATGAGTGATGAGTGATGAGTGATGAGTGACAAGCAGGGTATGCCGCATTGCAATACGCTCTGGTGCAATTTGCTATGCGGCATGTTTAATGGTAATTGGTATCACAACGCATTGCGCCACCATGTCCGATAATTTGCGCGAAATTAAACATATGTGCTAAAATACGTCTCGACGCCGCGCGACACACCTGATCGCGCACCCTAGTATAGTAGAGAGGCAAGGCAAATCACATGTCAAATCATAGCGGAATTTACATGCTGCGCGATATGCTCGATGTACTCAACAAGGCGGGCGTCTGGGCGCACATGCCACGCGCGGATGTGCAGAAGGTGATCATCAACATCGTCCATTTGGCCCGTACTGGCTACGACTGCAATCCAGGAGAGATCCTTGAGGACCATGAGGCTTTCGGCGTCTGCCATTACTGCCTGAAGCCTGCCGAACGGCTGCGCTACGGCATGTGTCCGATCTGTAACGACGATGAGGACGAGGATGAGGATGACGAGGACGCAAGTTGATCGCAAGCGGGCATCTCCTCTTGGCGCTCATTGGACTCACGCCCCATCGGTGAGGGCTTGTTTGACCCGCTTTAAGATGATCTCGGCCATGTCTGCCTCTTCTCTGGGTAAGGCGTTGGCTACCTGCTCACCATCGTGGTGGTAGCAAAGCAACCCTGCTTTTGCAATTCGGCTATGCCCCGACGGAATGGCAACGACTTGCTGGTGATCTTCGCCGCGATCACCTTACCAGAACTATTGATCTTATGCGGACAACTCCGTATGGTATGCGCTACGAGATACGTGCTGCCCTTCAGACACCATCTGGACGGCCCCTTGTTATGCGGAGCATCTGGCAGATTGATAGCGAATCGACATCACCACGTCTTATTACTCTTTATCCTGACTGAAAAGGCATAATCTTATGAATTTCCCCTTGTATGAGGATGCAATTCTTAAAATCGATCTACCAGATGATGGGCTGGTCGCTGGCGATGTTGGTACCGTGGTAGAGCGCCATGATGTGCCTGAGCTTGAACCAGGCTACAGTCTAGAATTTTTTGATCTCCTAGGCAATACCCTTGCCGTTGTTACGGTACCAGCAAGCGCCTTACGTCTCCCGGTGCGCGGCGAACGCCTTGCAGTGCGTACACCGGCGGAGTCTCTATTGCATTAGGGAGAACTAAAGGATGCGCCGCTTGCTGGGCAGTTTGTCGGCGAGGAGGCGATCTATGCGCTGCTTGCCGCTGGTGCGCTGGATGCCGACAATCGCCTCTTTCTGCTTTTGGGTGAGGC
>NZ_NQWI01000027.1 GCF_002532535.1 Candidatus Viridilinea mediisalina | reverse complement strand
GGGCCATCGGCTACGGTTCGCGGATCGGACGCGGGGGGTACGCTTTCGGCAATGCGCTCAGCCACAAAGGCGAAGGCTTGCGTAGCACTGGCCCCCTTGATCAGTTGAAAGTCCAACCGGCAGACCGGCATGGCTGGACGGAGCGATGCCTCGAGGCGCAACAGCAAACTGGTCTTGCCATTCTGCCGCCCGCCATAGAGGGCGATGTAGGCGGTCACCTCGGCGTGGCAACGACGAAGCAGCCAATCCAACTCAGCCTGTCTTCCACAAAAGAGCGGGCTGTCGGGTGCGAGCGCAGTGGTCGAGAAGGGTGCCATATGGGGTAAGTGACGAGTGACGAGTGACGAGTGACGAGTGACGAGTGACGAGTGATATAGCTCTGCGGTATACCCTGCTTGTCACTCGTCACTCATAACTCATCACTGGTATGGGGTGGGCTTTGTGCTGTCCGTAGTATAACATGTGAAGATGCACACAGACCCTACAACGTACTCCCGCTCTCCAATGGCGCCCAATCACGAATTTCGATCCAAACGATAAGCAGAACTCTGCCAATGGGCCAGAAGTTGACGCGGTAGATCACATGGGTGTCCGCGCCGGTCATCTGGCGCAAGACATGCCCATTGGCATCGTAGCCTGCGAAGTGACCATCTTCTGGCCCGTTTTTGATCACGCTGATGACGCGCGCAAGGCGTTGGCGTACCCGGTCGGCTGCCGGGCTGAAGACGACGCGAGCCCAGACGAGCGGTTTCACATGGGTTTCCCTTCACCATCAAACCGTTCGCCGGTTGGTTCGAGGGTCTCAGGGTCTACGGCGATCCATCCTTGGAGATCCGCCTCCGCGATGGCCGCGTGAGCGCGTTCGATCACCCCCGCCGGTGTAGGCGGGTAGAACTCTTTGATCAAGTAGGGCGAAACGCCAAGCTTCGCGCGGGCTTTGCGCTTGGTTGGCATGCGCACGCTCGCCGGGTTGGCCAAGAGGCGGCGGTAGGTCTGGTCGGTCATACCCAAGAAGTGGGCAAACTCTTCAATCGTGAGCAGTTGCTCGTGACGGTAATCTTCCAACGAGCGCGTGACGGGGATGTCAAGCTCTTGTGTCATCAATCGCTCCTTCCTGCGCGTCTGGTCAGCATCATGGCTTGCTGGCAGTATACCATTACGATCACGGCGAGATCATCCATGTATAGAGCAGCACGACGGCCAAGGTGAGGCGCGAGAGACGAGCGAAATGTCGCAGATGGGATCGTTCGAGGTCAAAGCCATGTCCTTTCAGATCGCCAAACAGTTCTTCCAGCCACATCCGGCGTCGATAGGCGCGCAACGTGGCGTTCGCCGTGGGCAAAGACGTCACCGACGTGGTAGGGGGCTGCAGAAGGGTTCGGGGGGTGCGAGGCGCACCATACTGATCGTGTCTGGGGCGCGGCGCAACACCGTGACGCCACCAAAGCCGCACGTCGCCACCAGCATCTTGGGGTAATGGATGACAAAGCTCAGGGCCAGCGGATTGAGCGAAACCACCGTAGCGAATGCCTACTGTAGAAGAGCGTTGGCAAGCGATAGCAATTGCCACCCATGCCCTGCTGAGTGACGAATAGAATCAAACGACTCTCAAAACAACTCACAGCCCAACAGAAAACGCGGAACCTCACTCGTGAGATTCCGCGTTCTGCTGTGGAGCGGGAGACGGGACTTGAACCCGCGGCCTTCTGCTTGGGAAGCAGAAGCTCTACCACTGAGCTACTCCCGCATATCGCAGCTAAGTATAGCACTCGCTGTAGGCACTGTCAACTCTAAATTTTTGCGTGGGCGGCTCAATTGTCCCGCTTTTTGTCCCGCAGCTATGCACATTTGCGACGAGTCGTTTTGCTACAGTGAAGTAGGAACAGGCGATAGCCGCTTCAACCAAATGCCAGACTACAAACTACAGTCTACAGGAGCAGACGATGTTTCAACAAGACCCCTTGCTCGTTCACCTGCTCGACGTCGCTTTTCGTGCTTGGCAACGTGGCGATTTGTTGGATGCCCGACGGCTCCTTCAGCGTGCCTTGGCCTTAGCCGAGGCAGAACAGAACCATACTGCGTGCCTCCAAGCGCATCAACTCTTGGGCCATGTAGCCCATGTGCGTGGTGAACTCACGGTGGCACGTCGGCACCACCGTGCAGCCCTACGTAACAGCCGGGCCATGGGCTTCGGTATCGGCATCGCTTCATCGCTCCACAACTTGGGCCTCGTCGCCGCTGGCGAAGGGCGACATCAACGCGCCTGCGCCCTCGTATCCGCTGCTGTCACTACCTATACCCGCCTGCGTCAGCCTGAATCCGCTGCAAATGCACGGGCGAATCTGGAGCGGTTAGCAGGAAGCGGGAGAACGGTAGAACGGTAAAGCGGGAGAACGATAGAACGGTAAAGCGGGAGAACGATAGAACGGTAAAGCGAGAAGCGGGAGAACGATAGAACGGTAAAGCGGGAAGCGGGAAGCGGGAGAACGATAGAACGGTAAAGCGGGAAGCGGGAAGCGGGAGAACGATAGAACGGTAAAGCGGGAGAACGGTAAAGCGGAGGAGCGCCGCCCCGATGTCTCATGGTAGAGCCATCCGCCCCGCCGGGGCGGCGCTACCATGAGGCATTTAAGGCATTCTGAAGCCTTCGCCCTATTTCCTATTTCCTGTTTCCTATTCCCTATTCCCTATTTCCTTCCCTCTCACCGCTGCCGCATCTCCAACGCATGGTGCGTCTCGACCAAAAGCCGTTCGGTTGTCTCCCAGCTAATGCAGCCATCGGTGAGTGAAACACCATAACGGAGGGCGCTGCGGTCGGCTAACAGCGGTTGCTTGCCTTCGGCAATATTGCTCTCGACCATCAGCCCGATGATGGGAGTGGGCTGAGCGACAATCTGTTCGATGACTTTGTACCAGACGGTCTCTTGACGCCGGAAGTCGTTCTCGGCGTTGGCGTGGCTGCAATCAATCATGACGGCGGGCTGGAGATTGGCTTCGCGCATGAGCCGGGTCGCTTGCACAACATGCTCCTCTTGGTAGTTGGGGCCGTGTCGCCCGCCCCGTAGGATGACGAAGCTATCGGGGTTGCCTGTGGTTTTCACCACGGCGCTCTGGCCCTCCTCGGTGATGCCTAGAAAACTATGTTGACCAGCGGCGGCCACGCAGGCATTGACCGCTACTTGAATCCCGCCGTCGGTGCCATTCTTAAAGCCCACCGGCATCGAAATACCACTCGCTAGGGCACGGTGGGTCTGTGCTTCAGTGGTGCGTGCCCCGATGGTTGCAAGGCTGATCTGATCATCTAAGTATTGTGGACTAATTGGATCAAGCATCTCGGTTGCTACTGGCAGGCCCATCGTGTTGATCTCCAGCAGCAGATCACGGGCGATCCGCAAGCCTTCGCCCATATCAAAGCTGCCATTAAGCTGAGGGTCATTGATCAACCCGCGCCAGCCGATAGTGGTACGTGGCTTCTCCAGATAGACGCGCATCAGAATGAGCAGTTGGTTGCTCAAATTCTGCTGGAGCTGCGCCAAGCGGCGGGCATAATCGAGTGCAGCCTCGGGATCATGAATAGAACAGGGGCCAATCACAATCACCAAACGCCGATCTTCGCCCCGCAACACATTGCGGATCGCCTCACGGGCCCCCGTCACCGTCCGAGTCGCTTCGGCTGTCAATGGCATGCGATTCTTCAATTCCAAGGGCGCAATCAGCGGCTGCATCGCCCGTACATGCAGGTTGGCAACTGATTGACTTCGTTCATCTGTATGGTTCATCTCTGCTCCTCATCGTCTTCAAATCTGCTTTTGGGGCGATGCCCCATACGCATGACGTTTAGGGCTGCCGCCCTAAAACCCGCTTTGGGGCTACGCCCCAAACCCCCGCCGGGGGGGAACATCATGGCTATGGGGCTGCGCCACCCCTATAGTACACCACAAATTCCCAATCCACACCAAATAATGCACTGCGTCACCTTGACAACACTGATAATTCCTTGGTATACTTTTTATAACGCACTGTGTAATGAAACGTTATAGTCTTCCTGGGTTATATGCTGGCGGTCTATCTCACCACCAGTACGCAATTCCTGTTCCCTAGTTTCAGCATCCTTGCCCTAAGGAGACGATGCGATGAATCGTCGTGGTCGTGTGACGCTTCTGGCTGCTGCGGGTTTGTTGGGGGCTGGCCTCTTTGCGGCCCGCCACCAGCTCATGGCCCGCGCCTTGGGCCTGCGCCCGCCGCAGTATGCGGTACGCCTTGAGCGCAATTTGCCAATCGTTATGCCCGATGGGGTGACGCTCTATGCCGACCATTTTGCCCCAGTGGGAGCAGGTTCTTTTCCTACTATTCTGATCCGTTCGCCCTATGGCCGCCCCTCTGAGGCGGGCTTGCTTGGCTTTGCACCCACTCTAGCGGCACGGCTCTTTGCCGAACGGGGCTACCATGTGATCTACCAGGGGACGCGCGGGCGCTATCGCTCTGAAGGGCACTTTGAGCCTTTCAGCCATGAGGCATCCGATGGCCATGCAACCCTCGCATGGATCGCGGAACAACCCTGGTTTGAGGGCAACGTGGGCATGTGGGGGCTGAGTTATCTGGGCTACACCCAATGGGCGGTGGCTGCCGATGCTCCGCCCTTCCTGAAAGCCCTCGTGCCGGTGATTACCACCTCGCGCTTTGGTGCCGCCTTTAATTCCGGCGGTAGCTTTGCCTATGAGACGGCTCTGCGTTGGGCTAGCCTTGTGCAGAGTACAGCGAATCCCGGCGCTGATCTCGATCTCCAAGTGCTGCGCCGTACCCTCGATCCTCGCCTTGAACGTCGGCTCCATGAGGCCTGGGCGACCCAACCGTTTGCTGAGGCCGACCGTCATGCCGTCGGTGCGCCGATCCCCTTCTTTCAACAATGGCTCAATGAGCCCGACCCCGATGGGTACTATTGGCGTCAGGTGGATCACCACCGCCGCATGAATCATGTCTCCGCCGCTGTTCATCTGGTGGCCGCGTGGTACGACATCTTCCTCAGTGAGCAACTGGATGATTATACCGACCTCTTGGCTGCCGGGCAGAGCCCGTGCCTGACGGTTTTGCCCGCGCACCATACCGAGAATAGTGTCCTCTTGGCGGCGATACGCGAGGGGCTCTGGTGGTTCGATGCCCACCTCAAGGGCCAGCGTGAGTTGCTCAAGCGCCGGGCGGTGCGGCTTGCGCTCATGGGTTCCAATGAGTGGCACGAGATGGACTTCTGGCCGCCACCGGCGAACCATCAGCGCCTCTTCCTCCACGCTGGCGGTGGGCTCAGCGAGCAGCCTCCAGCCTATACCCAGCCCTCTTTCTACTGCTGCGATCCTGGTGATCCTACACCTTCCATCGGTGGGCCCGTCCTCAGTTCCTTCGCTGGCCCGTGTGACCAACGCCCGCTTGAGCGCCGTAAGGATCTGTTGATCTTTACCACTGAACCTTTGGAACACGATTTGGATGTGATTGGCTATGTGCGCTTGGAACTCTTTGCCCAAGCCAATTTGCGCCACTATGATCTTGTGGCTCGTCTCTGTCAGGTTGATGCCCATGGGCGCAGCATCAATGTCTGCGAGGGGCTGCTGCGGGTTGAGCCAGATCTGGATGAACAACAACCCGATGGTAGTCGCCTGTTTGAACTCACCTTGAACCCAACCGCCCAGCGCTTCCGGGCAGGCCAGCGGCTGCGCTTGCACATCTGTAGTGCCGCCCACCCGCGCTGGAGTGTCAATAGTGGCGATGGCCGGCTGCTCCATGAAGGCGCACCCGTCGGCCTACGCCTCGAACAGAACATCTTCCACGATCCTAACCACCCCTCAGCCCTCATCCTGCCCGTTGTCTCGCCAGAGACGCGGCGGGCTATGGCCGGGGAACGCTAAAGGCGGCGCGAATATGGTCGCGTTGCAGCAAGGTGCAGCCCATTGATCGTGCTGCACCAACCACCAAGGGCATGAAGCCCTCGCATAGCAGGAGGACTCGACAATGGAGTACGAGCACAGCGACGAGATTAAGATGCTTCGCCAGACCGTGCGTGACTTTGTGGACAAGGAGATTCGTCCGATTGCGCGTCAGCTCGACGAAGAGGAGCGCGTGCCTATTGAAGTGGTCAAGCAGGCGGGCGAACTGGGGCTGCTGAGTGTGCCCTTCCCCGAAGCGGACGGCGGCTTGGGCCTGGGCATCACTGGCTACTGCGTGCTGATGGAAGAGTTGAACCGGGTTTGCGCCAGCACCGCGACGATTGTGGGTGCCCACACCCAGCTTGCTGCGGCGAGCATCTGGATTGGTGGCACCGAGGCGCAGAAGGATAAGTACCTCAAGGGGATGATGGAGGGCCGCCTGATTGGGGCTTGGGCGCTCACTGAGCCCAATGCGGGCAGCGATGCAGCCCGTATCACCACCACCGCCGAGCTGCGCGGCGACGAGTGGGTACTCAATGGCCAGAAGATGTGGATTACCAATGGCAACTTCGCCGATGTGATTGTGGTTCACGCTGTGACCGACAAGAGCAAGGGGGCGCGTGGTGGCGTGACCGCCTTTATTGTCGAGAAGGACTTTCCCGGTTTCAAGGTAGGCAAGATCGAAGAGAAGATGGGCCTGAAGGCGTCGCACACCTGTAGCCTCTTCTTTGAAGATCTGCGCGTACCCGCCGAGAACATCCTTGGCGGCGAAGAGGGGATTGGCAAAGGCTTCCCGATTGCCATGATGACCCTCGACATCGGACGGGTTGGGTTGGGTGCGGGTGCGCTCGGTTCGGCCAAAGAGGCTTTCGAGTTGAGCCGCAAGTACGCAGTTGAGCGCCAACAGTTTGGGCGTCCCATTGCCGAATTCCAAGCCATCCAGTTCAAACTGGCCGACATGGCGGTCAAGATCTACACCATGGAGCAGATTGTCTACGACTGCTCCACGCGGGTAGACGCGGGCAAGAAGTCCACCATCGAGAGCAGCATCTGCAAGCTCTACTGCACCGAGATGGCGAGCGAAATCATTGATGAAGCCATCCAGATCCACGGTGGCATGGGCTTCTCACGCGAGCTACCGTTGGAGCGCATGTACCGCGACGCCCGCGTGACGCGCATCTTCGAGGGCACCAACGAGATCCAGAAGAGCGTCATCGCCACCGAGCTGCTCAAGCAGATTGGCTACCGCATCCACCGCCACGAGGGGGTCTACACCACCGCCAAGAAGAACCCGGAGTAGGGAGAGGGATTGAAGAGCAGCAGAGGTTTGCACCACAGAGACACAGAGAGATGGATGTTAAGCGTCTGTCTAAAAAGTTTATGAACTGGCGTTGGAGTGCCGGCTTCAGCCGGCTAAAGCCGGCACTCCAACGCGTACCCACTAGCTTTTCAGACAGACTCTAAGCAACCATCTTGCTTGGCAAACCCCCATCAAAACCTTTGCTTCGGTAGCGACCGCTAGGGCTTTGGGATGCCCAGGATGGCCCTCACCCCCTACCCCTCTCCCACGTTGTGGGAGAGGGGCGAAGGCAACACAGTTTTGTTGCATTCCTTTGCGCTCTTTTGCAGAAATGAACCTATGTTCTGTTTGCCCTTAAACATCAAAACCTCTGTGTCCTCGGTGCCTCTGTGGTGCAAATCTCCGTACCTCTAGCTCCCCTCAACGCCCCCACGACTCAGGAGCAGGGCACCAAGGCCATAGCCTGCCAAGAGGTAGAAGAGCAGCACGCTGATCAGGGGGACAACCAGGCCAAGCATGAGCAGGCCAAACAGAATGATGCCACTGCCCACAATTGCCGAACTTGGGGGCATGCTGGCCCAACCCACTTTGATGCTCAAGGCATCTCCCAGGGCCGCCAAGCCCATCAGGTAGGGCAGATGCAGCAGGAAGGCGAGCGGCAATAAGAGCAGCACGAGCCACAGGGGGCTGAGGGACAACAGGAGCATCGCCAAGCCCATGGGCAGGCTCACGAGCAGGCCCAGGCGCAACGTCTGGTGTGGCGCTTGATGCAGCGTTAGGGCAACCCCTCGGGTGCGGCAGGGCCAGACGAGCGCAATGGCGCTGCTGAACGCAAGGGTGGCAAGGCTTGCCACGCCGATGATGGCGGGCTGGTTGGGAGTGAGCGTCTGCTGAAGCGGGAGGTTCCCCCAAACTACAGCCAAGCTGGTACTTAACCTACTTGTTGGTGCCACTTCTGCAAGCATATCAGACTCGCCTACAACGAAGTGGGTACCTGCATAGAGCCCCATGCCACTCAGCATGAGCAGCAGCAATGCAGCCACCAGGCCCATAGCAAAGCTGAAACGGGGCCATGGACGAGCCTGTGGGGTGGGAGTACGTTCTGGGAGGGCCGCTAACACCCGCGCCGCCAAATCGGGGGGGGCAGCAATAGCTTGTGGTTCAGCAAACCGATTCAAGAGGCGTTTGGTTGCCGTTTCGGCGGCAGCTAACGCTTCATCTGAGGATACTTCATGTTTCATAGAACACCATGATCTAACGCATCAGCCAACATCTTGCGCCCACGGTGCAGGCGGGTCTTCACGGTAGACTCACTCACCCCAAGGGCCTCTGCAATCTCTAGGTAGGATAAATCGTGCCAGTAGCGCAACACCATCGCGCTGCGGTATGTATCAGGGAGCGTCTGGAGCGCCTGTTGTACGGTGGCACGCTGCTCATCCAAGAGAGCATGGCTTTCAGGCCCTGGGCGATCACTCTTCAGCCAAAAAGCTACATCATCAAGGGTCAGCCAGCGCATCCGGCGACGCCGCAGACGGTCAATGCAGTAGTTGGAGCCAATGGTGAGCAACCAGGCCAACAGACGCCGCTCTGGATCAAAGCTATCGAGGCGATGGTAGACACGCAGAAAGACCTCTTGCACCGCATCTTCCGCCTCCTGAGCATCATTGAGCATACGATACGCCTGGTTGAAAAGAGCCCCAGTGTAACGCTGTACCAGCAGCGCAAAGGCCGCCTGATCACCGGACTGCGCTTGCCGAATCAGGTTCACCTCCTCCTCGTCCGTTTGATCCATCAGCGACTCCCATGGCTACGTAATAGAGATACGTAAAACTTCGGTAAATGTTACAATGATACAACGGCTTGCATTACTAAGCACCTTCGTGTACCATCATTAGGGGTTTGAACAAGACCCGGGGGAACTCCATGAGTAGATATGCCCCAACCCCGGGCGGATCGGGAGGTTGCCGTGGCAGGCAGCTACAACCGCGAGCAGATTTTGACCGCCCTGGCCGCAACGGACCCGGCTTATAGCTACTACCTCGATCTCCAGTCGGGCGAGGTGCTAAAGGTGCCTGATACGGAACAGAGCCCTGAGGCCGATGCGTTGCGTAACCAGGTCATGGAAGGGTACGGCGATCGCTATCGCTACATTCCGGGTGGTAATCCATCCCCTTCCGACGCTGACGTACAGACTTGGATGGAGGCTGAGGGTCTCTAGGGAGGGGCGGGATGAAGGATGAGCACTGCAGAGTGGCTTATCCCTCATCCTCAATCCCTCATCCCTGATAGGGCTTGCCGGCAGCGGCAGGTCCTACTGCGCGTCCAATCAGCCCGGCTAGTACCACCATTGTGACGAGGTAGGGCAGCAGTTGCAGGAATTGCACGGGTACCGGCAGTCCAAAGGCTTGCACTTGTAGGATCTGGAAGTTGCTGCCTAGTGCTTCCGAGAAGCCAAAGAGGGCCGCACCACCAAAGGCGCCAAAGGGCATCCACTTGCCAAAGATCATCGCGGCAAGGGCAATGAAGCCCTTGCCTGCGGTCATGCCATCATCAAAACGCCCAACCGTCTCTAATGAAAACCACGCGCCAGCAAGCCCCGCCATCGCGCCGCTAATGATGATGTTGAGGTAGCGTGTGCGCGTTACGTTGATGCCTACTGTTGCAGCCGCTTTTGGGTTCTCGCCTACCGCTCGTAAGCGCAGACCATAACGGGTTGTGAAGAGCAGAATATGTGTAAAAATAACCAGTAAAATCATCGCAAAGAAAATCGGCTTGCCCACAAAGAGAATCGGGCCAAGAACGGGGATGTCGCTGAGGAGCGGGAGCGAAAATTGCGGGAGCGTGACCCGCCCGCCGCCCCCATCAACAAAAAACTGGCGACGTAGATAGCCGGTCACCCCAATCGCCAAAATGTTGATCACCGTACCACTAACGATCTGATCGGTCTTGAAGGTGATCGAAAGCGTTCCGTGCAGCAAGGCCATCAATGAGCCCGACACGACCGCCATGACGACACCCAACCAGATGTTGTCGGTAAAGGCAAATACCGCGAAGCCAAATGCGGCTCCGGTGAGCATCATGCCCTCAATCCCGATGTTGATAATCCCGGCCCGTTCCGCATAGATGCCCGCCAAGGCACCCAAGGCAATGGGCGTCGAAAGGCGCAACGAGACCGACGCCAAACTTACGACGTTGATCTGTTTCCCCGCTGCCGCCCAGATGAGCAGGGCCGGAATGATCAACAACGCACCGGCCCACAGCATGGCGGTACCAATGGATGCGATGCGCGGCACAAAGCTCACTACCCCCGCAACGAACCAAAAGCCCCCGATCAGGGTCAAGGTGAGCGCCGTAGGTGTGGGAAGAACGAAACCGCCCACGCCAAAAAGGAGTCGGGTCGTTACCGGATCAGCAAGATCAATTTCTGCTACATAATTAACAATTAAGAGCAGACCCAAGAGCGCAAAAAACCCAGCGATGACCTGACGTCGGGTAACGCCACGACGACGCTCTGTCATGGTCAGATGTCCTTTCCCTGCTGCATTGGCGCGGTCTCTATCATACCATATTCGATTTTTGCGTTGGGTATTGCGTTACGCCTTGCGGCAGGGGTTTGGGGCTACGCCCCGTTCGCATTACGTTTAGGGCTGCCGCCCTGAAACCCGCTGTGGGGCTACGCCCCACCCCCCCGCCGGAGGGTTAACTTAAGTGGGAGGCTTTGCCTCCCCCAAACCCCCACCAAGGGGCTGCGCCCACGTTTCTTCACGCACTCGGTTGCTTTTCTTGTATTATATGTATTGAGCGTCTGTGATGAAGGAATCACCCATGACCCTATCCGATCAACCTACGCTGCCTGCGATGCCGCAGCCTCTGCCGACGCCCAGCCTGGTGCAGTTGGTTGAAAGTCTGCTCTTTGTTGCGGGTGAGCCGGTAACGCGCAGCCAGTTGGCAAAGACGCTTGAGGTGGCAGAGGAGGCTATTCAGAGTGCCCTTGATGAGTTAACCCAGCTCTACCAAGGGCGGGGGGTGCGCATGCAACGCCACAACGACCAGATACAACTCGTAAGTGCGCCCGAATCCGCCCCAACCATTGCACGCTTCCTGGGCCTTCAAGCGAGTGGGCGTCTCTCCAATGCGGCCCTTGAAGTGCTTGCGATTATCGCCTACCGCCAACCGATCACCCGCGCCCAAGTGGATGCGATTCGCGGGGTGGATAGCAGTGGAACCATACGTGCCCTGCTCGCCCGTGACCTGATCGCTGAAGCTGGACGCCTTGAAACAATTGGCCGCCCCATTCTCTATGCGACGACGCCCACATTCTTGCAACAATTTGGCCTCGCAAGCCTTACCGAACTCCCTCCCCTCGAACTGCCACTCCAAGTAGTTGGGGATGACTCGTAAGGGATGGTTTCAGAAACGGCCTTTCAACTTTACCGTTTTCTGTTCGATGTTGGTGGCTACACCACCAACATCGAACAAAAAGATTTTTTGGATTGAACAATGCAAACACCAATTACCATTCTGATTGCCGACGATCACACTATATTCCGCCAAGGGCTGCGTGAATTGCTTGAGCGCAAAGGTGGCTTCCATGTTGTTGCTGAAGTGAGCGATGGTCTTGCTGCGGTCGCTCAGGCGCGTGAGCAACGCCCCCACATTGCGCTGCTCGACATCTCAATGCCTGGCTTGACCGGCATCGAGGCTGCACGCCAGATTGCCAATGTTAGTCCCGACACCCGGACTGTTGTGCTGACCATGCACCGCGACGAACGCACCGTGCTTGAGGCGCTCCGTGCCGGGGCCAATGCCTACCTGCTCAAAGATGCTGATGCAAGTGAACTGATCGAAGCCATCCAAGTGGTTCATCGCGGCGAAGCCGCCCTCGCCGGGAGCGCCGCTGCGCGGGTGCTCGACATGCTGCGCCGTGGTGATAGCGCCCCCGTCAGCGCCGACCTGCTTACCCCGCGTGAGCGCGACATCCTCGCCCTGGTAGCGCAAGGCGACGACAACCGTGCGATTGCGCTCAAACTCAGCCTCTCCGAAAAGACTGTTGGTAATCGTCTCAGCGAGATCTTCCAAAAACTTGGGGTCAACAATCGCACCCAAGCCGCCATTGTGGCGGTTCAACGCGGCCTTGTGCCCCCGCCTGAGGTCATCTAGGAAAGGATACAGAAACGAGAAAATAGAAAATAGCTCTATTATCTTCCCTACTTTCTATCTCCTCCCTATAGTATGGAATTCTCCCCGCCTGCCAGCGGGTAGCACCGCCCTAAGCACGACACGTCAACTGCGTTATACTACAGGCTCATAGCAATAGAATATCTGGGGGCAAAGCAAACATATGATCATGAACACCGTTAAAACAACGATGCTGCTCGCAGGGCTTACAGCCCTCTTCGTCTTTATCGGCGGTGCCCTTGGTGGTCAAATCGGGATGATCATTGCTATCGTCTTCGCCTTGGTCATGAACATGGGCGCGTGGTGGTTCTCCGACTCGTTGGCCCTACGCATGAGCGGTGCGCGCGAAGTGACACCCGAAGAGGCTCCGGAACTGCACGAGATGGTCGAGGTACTCTCGGTGCGTGCCGAACTGCCCAAGCCTCGCGTCTACATCATTGAGAGCGAGACGCCCAACGCTTTTGCGACCGGACGTAGCCCCGAGAAGGGTGCTGTCGCGGTTACCACAGGTATCGCCCGGCTGCTCACCCGCGACGAGTTGGCTGGCGTCGTTGCCCACGAGTTGGCCCACATCAAGCACCGCGATACGCTCATCTCCAGCATTGCAGCCACTATTGCTGGTGCGGTCACCATGATTGCTGATATGGCCATGTGGAGCATGATCTTCTCGAGCTTCACTGGCGGCAATGATGAAGAAGAGGGCGGCGGGCTTGGCGAGATGGTCAGTGGTGTGCTGATGATGATCCTTGCGCCCATTGCGGCGATGATTATCCAGATGGCGATCTCGCGCTCGCGTGAGTACCTCGCCGATGCTGGTGGGGCCCAAATCCTCGGCGATCCGCTGCCCCTCGCCAGTGCCCTTGAGAAGTTGGAATGGGCGGCTGGGCGCGTGCCGATGCAGGCCAGCCCCGCGACCTCGCATCTCTACATCATTAACCCGCTCGTCGGTGGCTTCAGCAGCCTCTTCCGCACCCACCCGCAGACCGAGGAGCGCATTGCGCGCCTGCGCGCTATGGCATCGTAAGGTTTATACTGCTTCAAGTATGTGGTTCACTGTTGACGGCTTCGCCGTCAACAGTGAACCTATTTTCTATTTTCTCGTTCCTGTATTCTTCCCCTAGCTACACAAAGCGCATACAGACCTGGTTGCCTAACATGCGCCCCCGTGGGCTTAACCAGACCCGCTCGGCGTTGCGCTCGATCAGCCCCTCGGCGGCAAGCTGCGCCAGAATGGGGCCGTAGGTCGCCTCAAGGCTGCGACCGCAACGCGCCGCGAAGTGGGCTGCACTCACCCCGCTGTTGAGGCGCATGCCCATGATCATTGTCTCGGCACACCACTCTTGGGGCGTTAACAGCACCTCTTCGGCAATGGGCAAGCGGCCTGCACCCACTGCCGCAATGTATTCGTCTACGCCGCATAGATTGGCGTAGCGACGCGGGTGGCTGTGCCCATGCGCCCCCGCCCCCGCGCCTGTATAGTCGCTGTTGAGCCAATAGGCCAAGTTGTGGCGGCATACGGGCAGTGAGGTGAGGGGCATGTGGCAAGAAGAGGCATGCGGCAGCATAGGATACGCGGCTCCTATCGGAAGCATCTCTGTTCCCCTGTTCCCCTGTTCCTCTGTTCCTCTCCCCCCTGACCTAGCCCAATTACTAATCTCATACTGCACATACCCAGCCGCTGCCAACTGCTCCATGGCCATTTCATACATCGCGGCAGATGTATCATCATCGGGAATAGTGATCTGCCCGCTGGTGACTTGGGTATAGAGTGGCGTTGTTGTTTCAACAATCAGCGCGTAGAGCGCGAGGTGTTCCGGGGCCCACGTCATCACCGCTGCAAGGGTTGCTTGCCACTCAGCAAGGCTCTGCCCAGGCAGACCAAAGATCAGATCGAGGTTAATCTGCGCAAAGCCAGCCTCACGGGCCGCTTGGTAGCTTTGGAACGCTTGGGCCGCATCGTGGATCCGCCCAATCCGCCGTAGCGTGGCATCATTGAGACTCTGCACGCCAAGGCTGAGCCGATTGACTCCGAGGCTGCGTAAGCCGCAGAGATACTCGTGGTTGAGCAGCGTCCCCGGATTGGCCTCACTGCTAATCTCAGCCTGCTCCACACAGACAAGGGCTGCCGCAGCGTTGAGGATGCGCTCAAACTGCTTGAGGTTCAACATGGTTGGCGTACCGCCGCCAAAAAAGAGCGTCGGGCCCACTGCGGCAGCCTCAGGCGAGGCCGGGGGCGACGGCTGGTACGTGGCAGCCAACATCCGCAACTCAGCGCAAAGCGCCGTCACATAGGCATCTATGCGATCTTCAAGTTGCGCGTAGGTAGTAAAGTCGCAATATGCACAGCGGCGCTGGCAAAAGGGGATATGGATATAGAGGTGAGTCACTGGGGAGAACAGAGGAACAGAGGAACAGAGGAACAGATGTATTTAACCCTGGGCCAATTCGCGCAAACGGGAAAGATTGAGCAGCGTAATGCCAGTACGATCCACATCAAGCAGATGGGCATCGCGGAACTGATTAAGCACCTTGGTCACCGTCTCGCGGTAGGCATTGACCATCTCGGCGAGCTGTTGGTGCGTGCGTCGCCCAACGTGCTGTTGCGGTTGCGGATGGTGCGCTTGGTCACCCGACATCTCCAAGAGAACCGAGGCGAGCCGAGCGGGCACCGATTTGAAGGCCACTTCCTCGATGCGACGACTAAGAGTCTGGCGCTGTTGACCGAGCAATTCCAGCAAAGCCATACTGAGACCAGGCGTAGTCGCACTCGCAGCTAGTAATGCCCCTCGTGCTACCGCCACGACGCGGGCCGATTGCAACGCTTGGGCGTAGGTATCGTAGGTGTTGCCACCAGCAAGGGCACTATGGCCAAAGACTTGGCCCGGTTCAACCACCTTGATCGTCAAGGTACGCCCTTCGCTTGAGAACATCTGCAGACCAATCTGACCACTCAGGAGCAGGTAGAGGGCGTGGGCTGGTTGGTTCGGCGTATAGACATAGCTATGACGTCGAAAATTCTGCCCGCTACCCAGACGTTCGATTGCGGCATGCAGCACATGCTGCGGTGAAGCATCGCTCGCTGACGCGACCATAATAGCCCTCCAACCAGCTTCGTTGTTCCGTGACGCTTCCCAGAGCTAAAGTACCTGGGCTTTAGAGACTGCCGCTCCAGTCTTATGCTCCGTAAAGCGCATGCTGTAAATATTGTAGCATACCATAAAACTTTTTGTTGCTGTTTGGCGGCTTCGCTGCCAACACGGAACAAAAAGGGGGGTTTGGAGCGTAGCCCCAAAGCGGGTTTTAGGGCGGCAGCCATAAACGTAATGCGTATGCGAAGCCTAATCCTACACTAGTACATTGTGAGTAATCGGTGGCATCGGCGTGGAGGAACGCGGGTTGGAGTTGAGACTTCTGGGGCGCGGGGAGGGTGTAGATTCTGCCCGCAGCAACCTCAATTGGTGCAGCAAGGCATGGGCACTGGGTCGCTTGGCTGCATCGGCATGGGTAGCGGCACAAATCAACGCATCAACCTCGGGGCGCACGTCGGGTACCAATTGGCGCACTGGCGGGAGGCACGGCATGGCGGGAGAGTAGTTGCTCAAGAGCACGTAGAGGGTCATGCCAAGGGCGTAGATATCGGAAGCGGGCGTTGGCTGACCCTGCTGCTGTTCGTGGGGCATATAGCCGGGGGTGCCGAGGATGGTGGGCTGGGTGGCGTCTGTGAAGGTGCGGCCAATACCAAAATCGATCAGCCAGAGCCAGTCGGTGCTATCAACCAGCAGATTAGCGGGCTTCAGATCGAGGTGGAGCGTAGCGCGAGCGTGGATGTAGGCGAGAGCGGAGCAAGCAGCATAAGCGTAGGTCAACGCCCTCTCTTCAGGCAGACCAGTGCTGCGCTGCTCTAGCACGGTTTGGAGACTCACGCCCTCCACATACTTCATCACAAGGCAGCCCTCATCTTCAAGATAGGCGTAGATCTCGGGAATGTGGGGATGGCCAGGCGTCTTGAGGGCGGCTAAGAGCTCTGCTTCGCGCACGAGGCCCGCCGCGTGCAGCTTTTGCACCCGCACGGAATTACCAGTGTGTAGGTGCAGGCGCTTAATCACACAGAGCGCATCAAAGAGTTGCGTATCGTAGGCACTGAAGGTTTCAGCGAAGCCACCTTGACCAAGCAGTTGGCCAATACGGTAGCGCCCACCGGGGCCAAGTGTCGTACCGGGGGGCAATGAGCCGACACATGCAAGCGCAGGCTGCAGAGGTAGTGTGCTAACGTCGGGCGCTAACGCAGATGAAGGTGGTTGTGTTGATGCATCATCGTGTACATGGCTCATGCGTCACCCGATTCCGGATCAGGCACAACAAGGGTATAGCCGCGGCGGCGGTGGCTCACGATGCGAATGCGCTGGTTTGGATGCAGCAGCGCTTGATGGGCTTCAAGCGCCACGCGCAATTCACTGATCAGACGATAGAGGCGATCAACCAATTCATCGGCACTCTGCGTATCTATTTCCCACACTGCCCGAACGCAATCGGCAGTGCGACAGATCGCATCACGATGTTTATAGAGGTAAGAAAGGAGCAAGTACGCCGAAAAGGGAAGATCGAGAGTCGCACCGTGAAGGATAAAGCACTGACGGGATATATCTTCGCTCAACGGCACTGCTGGCATTGGCGGCAAGCTATGGGGCGGGCCGGTTGGATCGGGATCACAGAAACGGAGTAACGGTACAGGACTCCCCAAACCAATCAGCGCGTTACCCGATAAGCGATAGGAAGTTAAGGGAGCGAGGCGCTCACCGTTGAGGAATGTCCCAAAAGAGCTCTGCTGATCGGCAATCTGATAGACATCCAAGCAACGCGAAATGATCGCATGTTGCCGTGAAACACCGTCGCGCTGTACGCGCACCGCACAACAAGATCCGCGACCAATCAGGCATGGATCATGGCTGAGTATGTAACTGGCTGGCTGGATAGGATGGGCATCAAGAGCGACCAGGTAGGGCGTTAGGCTCTCGCCGTCCTTTGTCATATCTCTACTGACACCTCCTCGTGGGTGGAATTATAGCCTTTTCTAAAAACTTCGGCAAATAGAGGAGTTAAACGAAGCTTTAGCGAAGGATGTACTACGTAGAATGGGAGGAGAACCCCAAAACGGGTTTTAGGGCGGCGACCCTAAGACGAAGCAGAAGTGAGGAGGTATGCTATGTCGCGTCGCATTCGCCATCTCGTATTGTTGGTTATCCCTATTACGCTTTTGGCCCTTCTTCAGAGCGTAGCCTATGCTCATCCACCGCAGCAGGAAGCGGATGAGCCAACAACGAATGGCAATGAACTTGCCTCCACGTTTCATCATTTTCTGGCTAGTACTTCGCTAGACAGCTTTGGCAGAAGCACTATCTGGATTCGTGGTTGTACGAGTACACCCTACTTTCAGATAAGTGTACAAAAGGCTGGCTTTAGTCCATCTCAGGTGGCCCTCTTTCCATCAAACTGTTCCCCCTTGGGCTTGTGGCCTGTGCAATACAATGCCCTACCGGGTGAGATCTACTACATCTATGTGTGGGCAAGCGAGACCCCCTTGTCGGCTGTTGAGTTTGACCAACGGGCTTGGGTGTCCCGTATCCAGATCAATACGCCAGGCTTTCTTCCCTACATTCAGTATTTTCCTTCTACACACCCTAGAGGCGTGATCGAGGCGCCCGCCGCTGGTGCGGTTGTTCAGGGAACCGTCATCTTTTCTGGCTGGGCCGTTGATGCCGCCTCGTGGGATGGTCCGGGCATGAATCGGGTTGAGTTCTATCTGGGCAATACACTGCTTGGCCAGTCATTGTATGGTTTTTCACGTCCCGATGTCGCTTGGCTCATGAGCGACTCGCGCTTCCTCCCTTCTGGTTTCACGTTCCTATTAGACACCACTAGGCTGCCCAATGGTCTCAATACCATAACCGTAAGATTCCGCAGCAGTGTCACCGGCCTGTGGAGTTACTTAGAGCGCACTATTAACGTCAATAATGGCACTTCGCCCAATCCGACGACACCCACCGTCGTACCGAGTGCTTCGCCGACCGTTGCACCGAGTGCTTCGCCGACCGTTGCACCGAGTGCTTCGCCGACCGTTGCACCGAGTGCGTCGCCCACCGTTGCTCCGCGTGCGTCGCCTACCGTTGCTCCGCGTGCGTCGCCCACCGTGGTGCCGCGTATTCCCACCATCACGTTGGGTGCCTACAGCGTGAACGGGCGGGTCATCGATCCTCATAACCGGGGCGTTGCCGGGGTGACGGTCTCGGCGGGGGGGCGTAGCGCAACCACCGATACGACAGGTGCTTACCGCATCAGCGGGCTACCCGCCGGCAACTACCAGCTTACCGCGTCGCACAGCGGCTACAGCTTTAGCCCCTCAAGCCACAATGCCATCGTAGCGGGCGACGTACAGGGTCAGAATTTTGTGGCTACTCCGCTGACGACAAGCGATGCTTTTGATCTCACTATCTCACTCTACAACAACCCGCAGGGAAACCAACGCAGACCCTACGAGGAGATTATTGGCTACTTTGCCGACGCGGTCTTTGAGATGTCCAACGGTGTCCATAAAGTAGGCACGGTGACCATCTACCCCAACAATGGGCGGCATGGACGGGCTGATGTGCGGTGGGTGGCTAGTTGTCGGCCCAGTGCCGCTATTTCGGGCTACGGGTTTGATGGGCCACACATTGAGATGTGTGACGAGTTTTCTCAGATCAACTTCCTCCTTGAAGATCATGAAGGTGGCGGCTACATCCTCGCCCACGAGTGGGGCCACTACTTCTATGCGCTCTACGACGAATATCGAAAAAGCAGTGGCGCCTGTGATCCAGGCGATCCAGGCGATCCATGCCCTAACGATACACCGGTGCAAGAATCGATTATGAACAACTCGTTGCGGGCGAGGGGTGGTCACTTTGCTTGGCTCAACTTCTCAACGGCGCTCAACAATACGCGCAACACCGCCCAGCACCGCGTCTACCAGGCGAGCGGCTGGGAGACGCTGGTGCGTTCACCGGCGTTGGATCCGCGTGATGGCGTGTTGCATAACTACCCGGCGCGGCCCTACTTCCCGGCATTGGTGGATGTTGCTCCGGCGGCGGGCCAAGCCCCGCGCATCGATCTGGTTGCGGGCCACACTGCTCGCAGCGAACTGAACATTGTCTGGACGGCGAACACCGCCAACCTAAGCGACGAAGATGACGGCTTTGTCGCCAACCTTAATGTTCTTGATGGCGGCATAGTGAGCTACCCCAACCCCATCCGTCTCTTGGCGACCCTCCAGCGCACCAGGATGGTTGCGGGCGCGCTGGCTCAGGGGGAGTTGCTTGCCCCCGATGGCTCATACACTACCTTTACGCTGCGCGACGATGGGCTTGCCCCCGATCCCACCGCCGACGATGGTATCTATGCGGCGCTCGTCAACTATACGCAGGATGGCCCCCATACCCTGCGCGTCTACTTCAGCAACCCCAACGGCAATGCCAAGGAGGTCTTCGATAGTGGCCAGTTTGCCCCACCGCCGCCCGGTGTAGATGCGCCCCAACTGCCCGCCCCAATCCCCATCAGCGATGACTTCGCGGTGATAGCCGAGATGGTGATTATCGTCAGTGGCACCCAAGCCGATGACCATGGTGATACGCCGCAGAGCGCGACGTTGCTTGAACATAACAACCACGATCTTGTGGGCAAGATTGATCGGGCTGGCGACCGCGATCTCTTCCGTATTGAGGCCACACAGGCGGGGCGCGTTGTCGTGCGCGTCAGTGACCTTGCCTTTGGTATGCTTCCTCGTCTGCGCATCCTCGCCGCCGATGGTACTACCGAACGGGCCAACGTCACATGGTCGGGTATAGGCTACCTCTGGGCCGAAGTATCTGTCGAAGAGGGCGGCACCATCTATGCCGAAGTGTCGCACACCGATTCTAGTGCTGCCACAGGTATCTACAAGATAAGCGCTGGTGCAGCGATTAGCAGTGATGTGAGTAACAGTGTCAATGTCTACTTACCGTTGATTCGACGCTAAAGTACCGAGGATTGCACCACACAAAGGGCGTCGTCGGCAGACCAGGTAGGAGCACGCCCAGAGCGCCAAGTGCCAATGCGAACGATCCAGCCCCAATCAGCAGCCAACGCACAATGCGGGAGCGGTGGGGCTGGACTGTTTCTGGTGTGTCAATCGGGACTTCGCAGTGTGACATAGTATGCTCAGGTGTTTTTTGTCATCAACCGATAGGATTTTGGAATACCCAGAATGGCTCTCACCCCCTACCCCCTTCGACAAGCTCAGGGCACCGCCTCTCCCACGTTGTGGGAGAGGGGCGAAGGCAACGCGGTTCTATTGCATTCCTTTGCGCTCTTTTGTGGCAATGAACACATGTTTTTTCGTCCTTAAACACAAGCGGGAGAAGGGGTTGGGAACAAGTCAAAACGCCCACTCGCCGTTCCGCATCACCGCTTCGCTACGCCCATCAGGGTAGATGCCGTCCACATCCATGCTGGCACTCCCGATCATAAAATCTACATGGATAATGCTGAGGTTGCCCCCAATGGCAGCAAAACGTTCATCGTCCATTGCGTTGCCGTCGCGCACACAACCACGGTAGCCGTTGCCGAGTGCCAAGTGGCTCGCTGCGTTTTCGTCGAAGAGCGTGTTGGCAAAAAGCAGGCCGGTGCGTCCCACTGGAGAACTGGCCGCCACAAGCGCAACCTCACCTAAGCGTGCCGCACCTTCGTCGCTCTCGATCAGGCGTTGTAGCGTTGCTTCGCCCTGTGCAGCGCTTACAGCACTGACACGCCCATGACTGAAGGTGAGGCTAAAGTCATCAATCAGGGTGCCGCCATAGTTGAGTGGGCGGCTGGAGTGGATGACGCCTTCGGCTCGCCCGTGGTGCGGTAGGGTGAAGATCTCCTCGGTGGGCAGGTTGGGCACAAACGGTAGCCCAGCTTCACTGATCGCTCCACCACCTGTCCAGAGATGTTCAGCCACGAGGCCGACGGTCAGATCGGTGCCAGGGCCGCGAAAGTGGAGCGCATCGTAGCGCCGTTGGTTCATATAATCAGCGCGGGTCGCTAATTCGCGCACATGGGCTTGCCAAGCCGCCACCGGATCGGGCTGATCGAGGCGGCAGGTGCTGGCAATCGCCTGCCAGAGCCGCATCAGTTGGGCTTCGGGAGGCGCTTCAGGCAGCACAGCGGCAGCCCATCCAGGCGTGGGGTAGCTCACCACAACCCAGGCTGCCGCATTGCGCTGCACCAAGTCGCTCACTGGCTTGGCCGCCTGGGCCACCGCCCGCATCATCCTACTCACCGCTTCGGGGTCTTGGCCTGCAAGTAGGGTTGGCGTAGCCGCATAGATTGACACCAATGCATCACCAGCCTCAAGGTAGTCTACACTCACCGCAGGCTGCCACGCGGCAACATGATTGAGCGAGTCACGCGCTGCCTCCTCAAGCCGCACCACATTGAGCTGCTCGTCGCTCCAGACCACATCAACAAACCTCGCCCCAACGCGGTAGGCGCTACGCACCACCGCTCGTACCAATTCAACCGTCTGCAGATCGGCCCGCACCAGCAAACGTTGACCAGGCTGCAAATTCACTCCGACCCGAACAATGACATCTGCGTAGTGCTGTAGCTCGCTGGCACTGTGAAAGGGGGGCATAGGGAACTCCATGGTTGTTGGCATCCGACGATCTCAGCCGATGAACGTCGGCACGACATCCTTGGCATTATACCAATATACTTTTAAGGTTGCCCCACATGCCTAGCCATGCTATAATCGCGCCCGTTAGGGATGATTTCAGGCCACTTTACGGTTTGGGGGCATGTTGTGCATCCTGATGCCACAAACCTATTTTCTATTTTCTCATTTCTGTATTCTTCCCTTATGGTAAGAATTGCTCTGGGTGCGCTACGCGCCCCTCAATGGTAATGGTGCATGAGCCAAGAACTACGGACAGTCTGGTGGGAGCCGGGGGCGGTCTGTTTGATTGACCAGCTTCGCCTCCCGCATGAAGAGGTGACGGTGCGTTGCACCGAGTTGGCGGCGGTGGCGGCGGCGATTAAGACGATGGTGGTGCGCGGTGCGCCCGCAATTGGTTGTACTGCGGCCTATGGGATCGCGTTGGTCGCAACGCAGAGTACTGCAACCGATGCGCCTGCGCTGCTGCGTGAACTTGAGGCGGCAAAAGCTACGCTCGATGCCCAACGCCCTACGGCGGTCAATTTGGCTTGGGCAACAACCCGTATGCTCAACCAGGCCCGTGCGCTGGCACCCTCTGGCCTAGAGGCGCTACGCACCGGTATGCTTGAGGAGGCCCACGCGGTTCTGCATGAAGATTTGGCCATGTGCCACGCGATTGGCGACTATGGTGCGCCTCTTATTCCGGAACGTGGCCATGTGCTTACCCATTGCAATGCGGGTGGCTTGGCGACGGCAGGCTATGGTACCGCGTTGGCCCCTATGCGTACCGCTGCAAGCCAGGGGCGCACGCTCCACGTCTGGGTGGACGAGACGCGGCCATTCTTGCAGGGGGCGCGCCTGACCGCTTGGGAACTGCGTGAGGCCGGTATTCCGCTGACGCTGATTACCGATAATATGGCGGGCTATATGATGCAGTCTGGTGAAGTGGATTGCATTATCGTGGGCGCGGATCGGATTGTAGCTAATGGTGATGTGGCTAACAAGATTGGCACCTATAGCCTCGCAGTGCTGGCCAATTTCCACAACATCCCCTTCTATGTGGCCGCCCCCTCTTCAACGATTGATCTCTCGCTGGCTACGGGCGATCTGATTCCCATTGAACAACGTTCCTCCGATGAGGTGACCCACCTCGGCGGGCAGTTGATTGCCCCACTTGGAGTGAATGCCGCCCATCCGGCCTTCGATGTGACGCCCAATCGTTTGATTACGGCGATCATTACCGAACGTGGGGTTGTCTATCCACCCTTCACTGAGGGCCTGAGTACCGCCGTGCGTAGGTCGTAACCAACAGCCTAGATGCTCCTATGATGACAGTGAGTCCCTCCGCGCCGAGTGAGCGCATGGCCCTACCGGTACGCCCTGCGTGTCGGGCAGCACCGCGTGTCGGTGCGCCCTTGGGTCGGCAACCGCTGCTCTTGGAGGGTTTGACGGCCTTGCCTCAGCAGGCTGGCCATGGTGAAGCGCTGGCCTTTGCGTCCATGGGCTTTCCTGGTTTGAGCCTCGATCTGGCGCATGAGCGTGGGGTGGTGCAGACGAAACAGGCCGAGCGCCACCTTGATGAGCTGAGTTTGGCCTATTTGCGTAATGATAGCGCAAGGGGTGCCTTGCCCCCTGAGCAACTCTCGGTGCTTGACGATCTCGTGCGCCAGGCTGAACAACATCATGTACGCGGGGTGCGCATTGAGTTGAGTGGGCCGGTGGGGTTGGGCTTGCAGTTTGTGGATGAACACGAACGCCCACTGGCCTACGATGCCCCCCTGCGTGAAGCGTTAGCCCAATATCTGGCGCTGCGTAGCCTCTGGCTGCAACAGCAGATCAATCTGAAGCTTGGTAGCACCCTGATCTGCTTTGATGAACCTTTTCTTGAAGCGCTCGCTTCCCCCTTCTGCCCGCTCGATTGGGAAGAGGGTGGGGCAATGTTGGCACGTGCCCTCGTAGAACTCCCCGCCCCGCGTGGCCTCTGTGTTGCGGGCGAACCCGATTGGGCTGCGCTGTTGGCCCTGCCGGTGGATTGTGTCTTCTTCGATGCCTATGCCCAGAGTGCCACCCTGATCCAGGCTGCACCTGCTGTCGCTGATTACCTGGATCGCGGGGGGCTGCTGGGCTGGGGTATCGTTCCCGCCGATGCTCAGATCCTTGCCCACGAACGGGTCGAAACGCTCGCCCATCGCTTCATGAGTAGCGTTGAGTATCTGGCGGCTGCGGGCGAGCTTGCCGTTGAAAAGGTGCTATCCAACGCTTTGATTAGTACGAGTAGCCGCCTTGGCCACCTACCCCCGGATGTTGCGAGCTATGCGGCCAATTGCTGCACCGATGTCGCTGCCTGGCTGCGTCAACATTACCACCTGGAGGAGAAGTAACTGTGCGTATCGTTGTGACTGGTTCGCTCGCTTTCGATTACATCATGGATTTTCCTGGCTATTTCAAAGACCATATGCTGATGGAGAAGGCACATATGCTTTCGGTTAGCTTTTTGGTCGATTCGATGCGGAAAATGCGTGGTGGTGTTTCAGGCAATATTGCCTACAATTTGACGCTGCTCGGCGAGCGCCCACTGCTTGTCGGAGTTGCTGGCCACGATTTTGGCGATTATCGCGCTTGGCTTGAAGCCCAAGGAGTGGATACCTCCGGCATCAAGGAGATTAGCCACGAGTTTACCTCCTCCTGTTTTATCAATACCGACCGCGCCAATAATCAGATTGTGGCCTTCTACGCCGGGGCGATGGGCCACGACCACCAGAGTTCGCTCAGCGAGCGTGGGTTGGGCAAGCAAGATCTGGTGCTGATCTCGCCCACAACGCCTGAGGCGATTAGTCGCTTTGCGCTGGAGTGTCAGGAATTGGGCGTGCCCTACATCTTTGATCCCGGTAAGCAGTCCCCGCGCCTTGATGCCGAGCATATTGCCGTGGGCCTGCGTGGGGCCCGTGTGCTGGTGGGCAATGACTATGAGTTTGGCATGATGGCCCGGAAGCTTGAAATGAGTGAAGAGGAGTTGATTGCGAAGACGCCCCTCACGGTGATTACCAAGGGCGAACAGGGGTCGCTCATCTATACCGATGGCAAACTGGCCACGACGATCCCGATTGCGCCAGTGAGTGAGGTGGTTGATCCGACCGGGGCCGGTGATGCCTACCTCGCTGGCATTGCCTTCGGCGTCGCCCACGCATTGCCCCTAGACGTGACTGGACGCTTGGCGGCCCTTGCTGCCACCTATGCGATTGAGCAGCGCGGCTGCCAAGAGCATGCCTATACTAGCCAGCAGTTCGCTGAACGCTACCGCGCAGCCTTTGGTACTGCGCTGCCTGTTAAGGAAGAACAGATGAACGGGTGAATAGATGAACAGAGGAACAAATGAACAGAGGAACAGATTTCTAATCGATAGGTTCTCCTGTTCCTCTGTTCTCCTGTTCCTCTGTTCTCCTGTTCCCCTGTTCCTCTGTTCTCCTGTTCCTCTGTTCCTCATACTCAAGGAGTAAACGAATCCATGACCACCACAGCGTACGACATTAAAGACCTCAACCTGGCCGAGCAGGGCCGCAAGCGTATGGAGTGGGCCGAGCAAGAGATGCCGGTGCTGCGCCTGATCCGTGAGCGCTTTGAGAAAGAGCGCCCGCTGGCGGGCATTCGCGTGAGTGCATGTCTGCACGTCACCACCGAGACGGGCAATCTGATGCGGGCCCTCGCCGCCGGTGGGGCCGATGTGGTGCTCTGCGCATCCAATCCGTTGAGTACCCAGGACGATGTGGCCGCTGCGCTGGTAGCCTATGAAGAGATTCCGGTCTATGCGATTAAGGGCGAGAGCAACGAGATCTACTACCAGCATATCAAGGCCGCCCTCGATCACAATCCGCAGATGACGATGGACGATGGGGCCGACCTAGTGAGCGGGATTCTGCAGGATCGCCCCGATCTGATTAAGAACATGGTGGGGAGTACCGAAGAGACCACCACCGGCGTGATTCGCCTCAAGGCAATGGCGGCCCAGGGGGTGTTGCCCTTCCCGGTGCTCGCGGTCAACGACAGCGAGACCAAGCATATGTTTGATAATCGCTATGGTACCGGCCAGAGTACGCTTGACGGCGTGATCCGCGCTACCAACGTGCTGCTCGCGGGCAAGACCTTTGTGGTGGCCGGCTATGGCTGGTGTTCGCGTGGTATCGCCGAGCGTGCTGCGGGCCTGGGCGCCAATATCATTGTCACCGAGATTGACCCGATCAAGGCGCTCGAGGCGGCAATGGATGGCTACCGCGTGATGCCCATGGAGCAGGCCGCGCCAATGGCCGATTTTATTGTGACTGCAACCGGCAACAAGCACGTTATTGATAGCAACACCTTCGCCGTGATCAAGAATGGTTGTGTGGTCGCCAACAGTGGCCACTTCAACGTCGAGATCAACATCCCCGCCCTTGAGGAGCTGGCGGTCGAGAAGAAGCAGCCGCGCGCCTTCATTGACCAGTACATCCTCCCCGATGGCCGCCAGGTCAATCTGTTGGGCGAAGGCCGCCTGATCAACCTAGCGAGCGCCGAAGGCCACCCCTCCGCCGTGATGGATATGAGCTTCGCCAACCAAGCCTTGGCCGCCGAGTTCCTGCTGAAGAACCAGGGCCAGCTTGCGGTGGGTGTCCACGCCTTGCCCAAGGATCTGGACAAGGAGATCGCCGCGTTGAAGCTGCGGGCGATGGGTGTGGAGATTGATGTGCTGACCGCCGAGCAGGAGGCGTATTTGAATAGTTGGCAGGAAGGAACCTAAACAATGTCCAATACCTTCACCAGTTCGCCGCGCTTCTACTTCACCAGCGAGAGCGTGAGCAGTGGGCACCCCGACAAGATGTGCGACCAGATTAGCGACGCGATCCTTGATGCGTTCCTCGCGCATGACCCCAAAGCGCGTGTGGCGGTCGAGACGGCCACGACCACCGGCTTGATTGTGGTTCTCGGTGAGGTGACCTATGAGAAGGGTTACATCCCGATTGAAGAGATCGTGCGCAAGACCGTCACTGAGATTGGCTATACCAGTGCCGAGTTTGGCTTCGATGCCGATACCTGTGGCGTGTTGGTCGCCGTGCATGGCCAGTCGCCCGACATTGCCATGGGCGTGGATAAGGCCCTTGAGGCCAAGACCGGCGCGATGACTGAGGATGAAGTTGAGGCCGTTGGTGCCGGCGATCAGGGTATGATGTTCGGCTTTGCCTGCAACGAGACGCCGGAGTTGATGCCTGCCAGTATCGCACTGGCCCACCGCCTGATCCGCCGCATCGAGAAGGTGCGCAAAGAGGGTACCTTGAGCTACCTACGCCCCGATGCCAAGAGCCAGGTGACGGTGGAGTATAGCTATGGCAAGCCGGTGCGCGTAGACACGGTGCTGATCAGTACACAGCACGCCCCCGAGGTGAGCCAAGAGCAGATCCGCGCCGATATTATTGAGCATGTGATCAAGGCCGAGATTCCGAGCGAGTGGCTCGACGACAAGACCCACTACTTTGTCAACCCGACCGGGCGCTTCGTGGTGGGTGGGCCCATGGGCGACTCGGGCCTGACCGGGCGCAAGATCATTGTGGATACCTACGGTGGCGTGGCGCGCCACGGTGGCGGGGCCTTCTCGGGCAAAGACCCGAGCAAAGTGGATCGCAGCGCGGCCTACGCTTCGCGCTGGGTGGCCAAGAACATCGTCGCCGCCGGACTCGCCGAGCGCGTTGAGTTGCAGGTGAGCTACGCCATCGGCGTCGCCCGCCCGCTCTCGCTCAACGTCGAGACCTTTGGCACCGGCAAGGTGGCCGACGAGGTGATCCTCAAAGCCGTGAACGAGGTCTTCGACCTGCGTCCGGGCGCGATCATCCGCGACTTGGGGCTACGCAGCGCCATCTACCGCCAGACGGCTGCGGGCGGCCACTTCGGGCGCACCGACGTAGACCTGCCCTGGGAGCGCACCAACCGCGTTGAGGATCTCCGCAAAGCCGCAGGCTTGTAGGGTCTTCGGCGCGTACAGTACAAGCGGGTAGGGGAGAACCAGGTTCTCCCCTACCCGCTTTGCTGCTACAATGTGAGCAGCATACAGCCTGTACATTAATCTGCAATCTCCAATCTCCAATCTCCAATCTCCAATCTCCAATCTCCAATCTGAAATAATGTAATGTCTCCACAACTCCCTCTGGTACTTCCCTCACATCGTAATCAACAACTCTTCTCCGATTATTATTTGACATGATTTTGCCTCAGCGTTCTGAGTGGCAGCAGTTGCTACCTGCGGCTGAACAGGTTCTTCAGGTATTGCGGGCGCACTTTGCACGCTATACGCCAAGTGCGAATGAGGCGCAAACTGAGGAAGATTGGATTAGGCCGGTGTTACGAGCCCTTGGGCATACGTTTGAGGTGCAAGCCGCGCTCAAGACACCCGATGGGATCAAAAAGCCCGATTATATCTTCTACCGCGATCAGGCGGCTCAATTAGCTCAGAAGGGGCATGTGCTAGCAGATGATCTGCCGAGCCGCGGCGGGTTGGCGGTTGGTGATGCGAAACATTGGGATCGCTCGCTCGACAGTACCTTGAAAGCTAAAAGTAGCGATCCCTTTAGCAACAAGAATCCTCTGTTCCAAATACACTTCTATATGCTGCATAGTGGTGCAGAATGGGGCATCTTAACCAATGGTCGCCTAAGGAGCAGGAGGCGATCTACAACGCCTTGCGGGCCGAGTTGACGCGCAAGTATGGTCGTTTGGCCAACCTCGCACTTGCGCGCCACTTCGGACTCACGCTACCGCCCGATCTGCAACAACCCCTCACCGATTTCGCCAGCGGTCGCGGCATTAGCGCCATCCCTCAAGTGGTTACCCTGCTCGATCAGGCCGATGCCCATGCCACCGAGTACCACTTCTTTCACTGGGAGTTGGAGTTCCCGGAGGTCTTTTTTGATCAGCATGGCCATGCGCTTGGCGAGCAGGCGGGTTTCCACGCCGTGGTAGGCAATCCCCCCTATGTTAATGCAGTGGCTACTATCAATTTCAAGCACCACAGTTGAAACACCTTCCCATACGCCGCATCGCTTTCACGACGCCACAGGCAGTCCGTGCAACGCTGGCAGACGAGGCGCGTGCATACTATGCTGCCGAGCGGCATGCTGAATTGCTGGCTTTTGTAGCAGCGCGTTTAGAGGCGATTCCTGAAGAGAGTGATGTGGTGCATGATCTGCTGGCCCACCTTGCCGAGCAGATGATCGCACTGCACCAAGGACGCCAAGCGGCGCTAGAAGCTTTCTTGCTCGATCTAGAAGGGGTGCTGCCTGCGGGGCAATTGGCGCAGCTTGGACGCCTCTATACACCGCCGCGCCCGCCCGCTCAGACCGCTGATGCCACCAAACAGGCTGCCTATCACGCCGCATTGACCGATGCCCAAGCGGTGTTGGGGGCGATGGCAACCCAGCGGATCGAACTGCGTGCCGCAGTTGGGTTGCTCAATGAGGCGCAGTGGAAGTGGTTGCTCAAAGCGCGCCTCAAGCAAAAAGTGGGCAGCATGGCCGAACTCGTGCACGTCTTTCGCACCCGCCAGCCCGCTATCGCCAAGCTTGATGCACGTATCACCACCACTGATCACCTGATTGACCAAGTGGTCTACCAACTCTACGGGCTCACCCCAGAGGAGGTGGCGCTGATGCTTTGTGAAGATACAGCAACGAGCAAATAGAGAATAGTTGTTAGTGATGGTTTCAGGCTCCTTTACCGTTTGCGCCATGGCGTAGGAGTGCCGGCTTTAGCCGGCTGAGGTCGCCGATAACCCCCGGATGCCGACTAAAGTCGGCACTACGAGCAAAATCACCCCGGCCCCCGCGTCACCACTACAAGCGTGAGGTCGTCCGATTGCGGCGCGTCACCCACAAAGGCTGCAACCGCCGCCAGAATCGTTTGGGCCAGGGTCGCAGCCGAGCAACTGGTGCAGGTGCTGACGGTTTCGATCAGCCCCTCGAAGCCGAACATGGCTGTGCGGTTGTCTTGTGCTTCGGTGATGCCGTCAGTGTAGAGGATGAGCCGATCACCATGCTCCAGGGTGATTGTTTTGGCGCTCCAGTGCTGTTCTAGCTCGACGCCCAGCGGAATCCCTGTGCGCATCAGGCGCTCCGGTGGCAGCGGTTGGTTCTGGCGCAATAGCAGCGGTGGATTGTGGCCCGCATTGCTATAGCAGAGTTGCCCGCTCTCTGGCTCTAGTACGGCGTAGAAGAGGGTGATGAACATGGTACCATCAGTCTCGGCAATCAGGCGTTGATTGGTCGCATTGAGTACTAGATCGGGGCGCTCTGGATACTCTTGGGCGTAGGTTCGCAACAGGGTGCGGCTGAGGGCCATAATCAGCGCCGCGCCGGTGCCCTTATCGGCCACATCGGCAATGAGCAGACCCAAACGGCCATTGGGGAGCGTCAAGAGATCATAGAAGTCGCCCGAAGTCTCGCGGGCAGGGCGTAAGGTGGCACTGAGCTGCCAGCCAGGCAGCGTCGGCAAGTGGCGCGGCAGGAAGCTCTGCTGGATCTGCCCTGCTAGTTCAAGCTCTTGGGCCATGCGCTGACGCGCTACCGCTTGGCTGTACAACTCGGCTTGGCGTACCGCTGCCATAATCTGGGTGGCCAGTGAATGGATTGCCGGTAGAATCGATTGGTCGTTGCTGGAAGCCTGCAAGAGGCTCAACGCAATGCCACCTGTTTCGGGCAGATCTAGGGGCACGAGAATGAGCGGCGACGCCAAGGGCGTTTTGCTCCATGGCGGCACTTGGCCGATGCGAAAGATCTGCGGCTGGCGCTGTGTTTGCAACCAAGCCCACGCCTCCGCTGGAAGCGGCGCTGCTTCGACGGGGGTGTGTAGCAGCATCTCGCTACCTAAACGAATCTCGATGACCTCATGGCGAAACATGGCGGGCACATGGGTCTTGAGGATCGACGGCAGACTGGCAACTTCGGGCGGGGCTTCGAGCAACGCAAGGCTCAACTGCTCAAGCTGGGTCAACTCACGTGAACGCTGGGTTCGCTCTTCTACCGCTTGGCTCAGGCGGTAGGTAATCTGGCTCACGAGCAGCACACCACAGAGCAGGACAACATAGATCGCAAAGCCACTCTGGCTATAGATAATGGCCATGAGTACCGCGAAGCTATCGGGGAGCGCAATCGAACTCGCAAAGAGCATATAGCGGCGCAGAGCCTTAGGATTAAAGGTACGCAGGCCCAACCAATGGGGTAGGGCAACCATGAGGGCCAACCAGCACCAGCGCATCAGCACGACCGAACCAATTAGCACAAAGGCCTTGAGCGCTTCCAGAGTTTCGGCTAATGGCGGGTGGCTGCCGCCCAGCATGGCGTAGAGTTGCAAGCCAAGCATACACCCCAGCAGATAGCCGCCAAGGTTACGCAGCATATTGTTGATCACACTGACCCGATGGATCAGTGTGCGCATGTTCCACCAGTGGGTGAGCGCTAAGACAACCAGCGTGATGACATAGATCCAGATTGCACTTACCCCAAAGATCAGCACCGCCGAAAGGTGGGCCAAGCTACTGAGGGTTGCACTCGCACTATTGGGGCTTGTCGCCTCCCAATCAATGATCCAATGGAAGGGCCGATGGGTCAAGAGTAGGCTAAAAATCAGAATGGTTACCAACGGCAACCAAGCAGTAGCCAACAGCGCCAGATCGGTCACCAGCAGCAACCATACGCCACCCACCAGACAGAAAGGCAAGAGGATCAGAATGCCTAACAGATCAGTGAGCAACCACTGCTGCTGCGTCTCATCCTGTGGCGCATGGTCGGGCCAACGCCGTGCGATGTAGTGTTGAAGCTGAACGAGCATCGCCTCACCGGCTCGCGGCTGCCGCAGCCAACTCTAAGGCCCGCACCAATTGGGCATCGCGGCTCTCGCGTAGCTCAACGCTATCCAGTTCGGCAGCCTCGGCGGGCGAGAGCGGGCGGATCTCGAAGGGTAGGATGACCTCCTCGTCGGGGCTAATGCCTTGGCCTCGGATCAGTTCACCTTCGGGCGTAAGCCACTGCTGCGTACCTAAGAACAGGCGGCTACCATCACGCAGGCGGAAGGGCTTCAGCACCGTTCCGGTGCCAAAGGTCGTTTCGCCCACAAGCAGAGCCCGCTCTGCCGCTTGGAGCGCCGCAGAGACAATCTCGGCGGAACTAGCCGAGCCACCGTTGATCAGCACAACCAGGGGAATGTCGAGGGCCACACCGCCCCGATTGGCCCTATTTTCCGTTCTGCGGCCATCACGGCTCTCTTCAATCAGCACCGTGGTGCCACGCGGCAGGAACTGGCTGGCAACCTCAATCGCTTGGTCAACCAGACCACCAGGGTTGTTGCGTAGATCAAAGATGACGGCGCGCGCCCCTTGGCTCTGGGCCGATCTGAGAGCATTGCGAAGCTGTGAGCCGGAGTCGCGGTCGAAGGAGGAGAGGCGCACCAGGGCAATGTTGTCGGGCAACATGCGCCAACTGACGCTTGGCACATTGACGGCAGCCCGCACAATCGTAATCTCAACCGGCTCTGACTCGCCAAGATGCAGAATGAGCAGGGTCACCGGCGTCCCACGCGGGCCCCGCACATTCGCTTGCAATTGTTCAACTGTCCAGCCCTCAGTTGAGACGCCATCAACCGCAAGGATCAGATCACCGGGGCGCAGGCCAGCCTCTTCGGCGGGCGATTGCTCAATCGGAGCGACAATCATCGTCTGGCCATTACGCACATCAATGAAGGCCCCAATCCCCTCAAATCTGGCACCGCTCAACGAATCTTCCCACTCCTGCGCTTCGGCAGCGGTCAGATAGCGCGTATGGCCGCGGTCGCCTAGGCTATTAATCATGCCATTGATCGCTCCGACGATCATGACTGACGGATCGGCGGCTTCGGCATCAACATAGCGATTACGAGCAAGCGACCAAGCTTCCCAGAAGACCCCAAACTCGGCGCAGACCTCCTCGCTTTCGGGACAATCGGCGACGGGGGCTCGTACCAAGAGGAAGCCACCCAACAGCCCGCCGAACAGCCCGCCCACAAGGGCTACACCAAGGAGCACCGCCACCAACCAGAGAGGCATACGGAGGCGCAGAATGTCAAACGGTGATGAAGTATCGCTCATAGCCTACGCTTTCAGATTAGCAACTGTGGCGGCATCAAGGCGCTGGATGAGGCCAACAAGCAGTTGGGCGGCCTGTTCAAAATCACGGCGGTGCATCATGGCAGTATGGGTATGAATGTAGCGCACCGGCACACCAATGACCACCGAGGGCACGCCCGCACCTACAATGTGAATCCGTCCAGCATCGGTGCCACCACCAGCCATGGTATCAAACTGGAGGGGCAACTCGGCGGCGGCGGCAACATCAATCACGAGATCACGCAAGCCAGTGTGAGCAATCATCGATCCATCGTAGAGTAACAGCACCGGCCCACCACCAAGTTTACTGGCAGCTTGGTCGGCATTGACGCCAGGCATATCGCCCGCGATGCCGGTATCGAGTGCAATTCCAATATCAGGCTGAATAACATTACTGGTGGTGAGGGCACCGCGCAGGCCAACCTCTTCTTGGACGGTACCAACGGCATAGACCCGATTGGGATGGGTTTGGTGTTGCAGCAAACGCAGCGTTTCAATCGCGAGGGCACAGCCAAAGCGATTATCCCAGGCTTTCGCCATCAGCAGATCGGGATTACGCATCTGTGCAAAGGGACCAACGGGCACAATCGGATCGCCGGGGCGCACCCCCCACTCCTCGGCTTCGCTCCGCGAACTAGCCCCAATATCAATGAACATGGTCTGCTTATCAACCACTTTTTTGCGCTCTTCAGGGCTAAGAATATGGGGCGGCTTAGAGCCAATCAGCCCCACAATCGGCCCTTGGCGGGTATAGACTTCTACACGCTGGGCCAGCATGACCTGTTCCCACCAGCCACCTAGGGTTTGAAACTTAAGGAAACCCTCATCGGTAATGCGCGTCACCATAAAGCCAATCTCATCAAGGTGGCCAGCAAGCATGATTTTCGGGCCAGCTTCATCGCCGATCTTACACCCAATGATACTACCAAGGTTATCCGCCATCAGCGAACCTAATGGTTCAAGGTAGCGACGCATCACCTGGCGCACAGCGCGTTCTTGACCGGGGACACCAGGGGCTTCAGCGAGTTCCTTCAGCATCTGGAGGGTTGTATCCATTGATGCGCTCCTTTGCATCATCATTTGCGATCTGGGTACGCACCCATGCTGCGGCCTGCTCGCGGTCACTAATCTGGCCATCGAGGCTACGATAACGCAACTGCGCCAACAACTGGCCCAGGTGTGGGCCAGGGGGAACCCCGAGCCGACGCAGATCATTGCCGTCAAGGGGCGCACGGCGGTGGCGCAGGTGGTGCAGATAGTGCAGAATCGGTGCAGCAGCATCTGGTTCTGCAAAGTGTAGCACAATGCATGCCGTAACGCTAAATGGATTCAGGGTTTGATCGAGGGCACTATTGGCTAACCTGGCGAGTTGAGGAGCTACACAGCGCAACTGCTCAAGTTGCTGGAGCAGGGTGGTAGCCACACTCGGCAGGGGGTAGCGCTGCTGCACCTGGGCCAGCGTTGCAGGCGAGCAGCCATAGAGCAACAGGCCAGCCCAAACGAGGGCAGGCTGTGGTTCACTGGCCGCAGCACAGCGGGCGCAACGCGCCGCGAGTGCATCGTTCCATGCGAGGCCAGGCAGGATCTGTGGGGTGACCTGCCAAGCATCGGCGTAGTGCAGCACATGATCGGGGCGCGGTTCGCTCAGGGCAAGGCAGAGTTCGTTGAGTACCCGTTCAGGCGAAAGCATGGCCAAGTAGCGGGCCTGCAAAGCTGCCCCAAGCTGCTGCGCGGTTGCAGGCGTCAAATCAAGCGCCATGCGGGCCGCGAGGCGCACGCCGCGTAAGATGCGGGTCGGATCATCACGCAAACTCTGGGGATGAAGCAAGCGCAAACGACGCGCCACGAGATCGGCCTGGCCGTCAAAGGGATCGAGCAAGGGGCCACCGTGCAACCTGCCGTCAACCAGTTGCAGCTCATAGGCCATTGCATTGAGGCTAACATCACGGCGCAGCAGATCATGTTCAATTGGCGCGGGGCTCACATGCGGCAACGCAGCGGGCTGGGGGTAGGTTTCGCAGCGGGTGCGGGCCAGATCGAGCAGCAGCGGCTCGGCTTGGGCGGCACTCCGTAGTTCAATGCTGGCCGTGCCAAAAGGCGCATGGTGGGCAACCATGCGTGCGCCAGCGGTGCTTGCCAACGCTTGGGCCAGTGCGGCGACATCGCCCTCAACGGCAAGATCAAGATCGCGGCTCAACGGCAACTCGGCCAGCAGATCACGCACTACACCGCCCACCAACCAGACCCGCGCCCCCAGCCGTGCCGCCTGCGCCGCCACGAGTTGCAGTGCAGCCTGAAACTCGGCGGGCAGGCGGGTGAGCAGCAGCGCAGAGTTAGGCTTTGCCATAGACCGGCAGGTGGGCACCGCTGATGATCCGCGCATCGGGGCCAACAAGGAAGAGAATGACCCGCGCAATTGCGGCGGGGCTAACCCAGGCGCTATGGTCGGCTTGGGGCATCGCACCACGATTCGCGGGTGTGTCAATGACACTCGGCAGCACGCTATTGACCGTGATCTCGTGATCGCGCAATTCTGCCGCAAGGGCCTCAGTGAGTTGCAGCAGAGCGCGTTTGGATGCGGCATAGGCAGCAAGGTTCGCGCCAGGCTGGGTGGCGGTGCGGGTGCCAACATTCACAATCGCGCCACCACCACGGCGGATCATATGGGGCACCGCAGCAGCGCACGAGAGTACCGCCGTCTTGAGGTTCATGTCAAACTGCTGCTGCCAGACCTCCCAACCAGCTTCGTGGACTGGCTGGCCACCAGCGAAGCCCCCAGCAACATTGACGAGCACATCAAGCCCGCCGTGTTGCTGGGCAACAGCCTGGTAGTAGGTCTGTACCGCTTGTTCATCAGTAAGATCAAGTTGTTCGCCACTCAGCGCCGCCGCAGCATCAAGCTGCAAACGGCTACGCAAGGCACTTAGATCGCCTGCGCGGTGGTAGGGCACCACCACATGAGCGCCAGCCTCAAGCAAGGCCGCAACAACAGCCCCTCCAAGTGCGCCGGTGCCGCCAGTAACAAGAGCAATGTGATTTTGCATAGGCTTGAGAGTATTTGAGCAGATGAGAGAGTCAGGAAGAGGACGCAGAGGGTTTGAACCACAGAGGCACAGAGGACACAGAGTTTATAGATTCTACAGTAGCGAACCCGTAGCACACTACCGCCTAGCTCCTCATATGCTCGCTGCTCATCACTGCACCACCACAACTGGCGGTGACTGATCCCAGAGGCGTTCGAGGCGATAGTAGTCGCGCTGGGTCGGACTAAAGATATGCACCACAATATCGCCATAATCAAGCACAATCCAACCCGTGTCGGCGGTTCCCTCAATGCGCGGATTGAGACCAAACTCCTGCTGCACCTTGAGGTCAATATGATCGATAATAGCCTTAATTTGGCGATCGCTATCAGCCGAACAGATCACAAAGTAGTCAGCGATAGTACTCTGGCTACGAATATCAAGCAGCACTATCTCGTGGGCTTGTTTATCTTCGGCAAGATCAACGAGACGCCGAGCAATCGTTCCAGGTTCGATGGTAGGTACTCCTATGGTTTGCATACTTCTCCAGGGCCATGTCCAAAATAGTAGCACACATGGGGCATAGTGTAAATAGTTTGTTACGAGGGCCGACGGCGCATCAAGACAACCCCAGCGACAATCAGCAACACCGGGAAGAGCAGCGACAGATTGATGCCAAGCTGTTCAAGCAGAATCACGCCACCAATCCCGACCAGGATAACCCCTAAGCTCTTCCAGCGGCGTACTGGCTGAGGGGCGGATTGGGCATAGGGGCTCATGTGATCATCAGGCGGGGTACCGAGATTGACGGTGCGGCCTGTGGCGGGCCTATCGGGGTTGAGGGGTAGGCCAGAGACCGGATCGAAGTGCTGATCGGGCCCTGTCCGTCCGGCTTGGGCGCTGCGTTGCCCAACAAAGACCTCTTGGTTGCGTTGTTGCGCCTGTTGGCCAAACAGATCTTGCTGGGCATCAACGTGATCGCTCCGGCCCTGGTAGTGCAACGTAGGTGCAGTGGGCATAATGAACCAGAAGAGCAGGTAGGCCAGCAAACCAAAGCCATACGAGAGCGTGATCAGCACAAAGATGAGCCGCACGATCACTGGGTCAATATTGAAGTATTCAGCGATACCGCCGCACACACCGCCAAGCATGCGCTCATGGTTGCTGCGTGAAAGTCGCGGTTGCATCTGGTTGCTCCTTATGAAGTTGTCTGAAAAGCTAGTGGGTACGCGCTGGAGTGCCGGCTTTAGCCGGCTGAAGCCGGCACTCCAGTGCCAGTTTATAGACTTTTCAGATAGCATCTTATGTTGTGGGAAGGTTTCAGCACATGTTGCAGTTTGCGAGGACGCGAGAACCCCGCCGCTTCGCCTCACGCATTTCCGTTGCCTATACACCATTTGACGGTGAGTAATGCTGAGTTGTTGCAGTTTAGGGATGGTTTCAGGCCACTTTACAGTCTACGCCATAGGTAGTGCCGACTTTAGTCGGCTGAGGTCGCCGACAACCCCCGGATGCCGACTAAAGTCGGCACTACGACGGTACAGCCGCCCGCCAACCCAAAGCTTCTTCGCGCCAACATTGAGTTTAAGGCACCCCATCAAGCGCACCAAAGCCTAAAGGATTCACATTGACCCAGCGGCCATGCTCCCAAACCCAGACCTGGTAGTCCAGATGAGGGCCAGAGGACATGCCCGTAGAGCCGATGAAGCCTATTAGGTCGCCCGCCTCAACAAATTGGCCGGTAGTGACGGCAAATTCGGCAAGATGGGCGTAACCTGTGCGATAGGCATCATTGGTGACCCAAACGTGGTTACCGGCGGGGTAGCTATTGGGGGTGACCTTCACGATGCCGTGGTGGGTGGCATAGATGGGATGGTTCCAGGTTCCTTCAGGGTCGGCGCGGCCATCGCCAGTGCTATCAATAGCAAGATCAATCGCCCCCCAAACCTCGGCAGGGGCGTGGGTGCCCACACCATAGCCTTGGGTCATGACGGTATGGGGTGAGCGTAGCGGGTTGCCATTGGGCCGTTCAGTCCCGGGCAGACCACGCCCACGCAGGCCGGGTTGGGCCAGCGCTTCGCCGCGCAGCCCTGGCTCATCCAGAGGGTGCATGGGTTGCATGGCATCGTTCGGGCCGAGCCAGCGACTCGTTCGTACCTCGTTATTGCCAGCGTTGGCCAGCAGCACGAATAGCCCCAGACTAATGATCACGAGGAAGATGACCATGGTTGGGCCAGGGCCATGCCCTTGGTGGAACATCACGGCACCCCATAGGTACGCCACTGATCAACGAGGCGTTGCACCACATGAACGTAGCCATCAACATCATTCTCGAAGGCAGGTGCATAGACAGGAATAATGTCAGCCACCGTCTGGTGGCCACGCCCATTGAGGTACTCGACATCAATGAGGCGGTACCAATCGGCAATGCCCACCTCCCAAGAGGGATAGTCGCGGAAACGGCCAAAGCAGGTGGCATAGCCAGCGCAGATGATGTTGCCTACGTTGTGCGTTGTGCTGCCATCGGGCTTGAGCCCGGCCCAACCCTGGGCCGTACCGGCAGTACTCTCGTGGATAAAGAAGGCGACGGCGTAGGCAGGATCAATGCCGCGCTCAAGGCCAAGATTGTACCAGATTTCGCCGGTGCCTGTGGCGGGTGAATGATACGAGGCCAGAATGCGATCAATCTGATCCGCAGTGAGGCTAGGCGGGGCGCGGAGGACATAGTCACCCGCCGGGCGCATAGCACCAAGGAGCGTAGCATTGAGCGCTGTGGTCTGTTGTTCACCAAAGCCCATGCCGGAATAAAAGATTGTAGAACTATTGCGCGATAGTCCAAAGAAAATGATCATGAGGCTAACGGCGATAATAAGCATCAGCCAACCACTGCGGTGACGCTCGAAGCTACGTCCAAGCTCAAGTGGACGTTGCATGTTCAGCATGTGCTCGGCGCGTAGCAGGTCACCCGTCGCATGATCAGCACGTCGGTGCGCTTGGTACAGATCGTCCGCACCGTCCCATGGTTCAGAGAAGGCATGGGGGGAACGCCCGCGCCGCTCGACGCCCGCACGGTACATGCGCCCCCCTTGGTACGCGGCGGGGGTTTCACGTACCACCCGTTGTGGCGGATGGGCCGCATCACCGCGCTGCGCTCCCTCGTAGTGGGTAGGTGCAGGTCTGCGCTCGATCATACCGCGATCATCACTATCGGGCGGCAAAATGGGGTCACGCGGCGAGCGCCCTGAAGGCCCAGCCGGTCGCGCCCGTTGGTGGGATGGCCCGCCCAAAGGCTTGCGATCATTTGTGCTGTTCATGACGCTCACTCCTCTAGGAATTGCAATTGCTCGGCAGCGTGGGGCAGCCGAAAGCCTTCATCTCGATTCAAATAGACGATCTCTTCATTACGAATTGTTGCAACCAGATCGTCCTGTCCATCCCCGTCCACATCGCGGAGTGTCAGTAGGACTGGAGTAAGGTCTTCGCGTGCGCCAAAGAGGTATGGCCCCGGTAGATGCCGTACTTGTGTCGCATCGCCGCCCGGTAGTTCTAAAATAATCACTTGGCGATCCAAGTTCATTGCAATGAAACGAGTGGGATGGCCGCTACCCTCAGCACTATGGCCCACAAAGCCCTCCACATGGGTCGTCCGTGGTCGTCCATAGTGGAGATCATCGCTCCAGACGCGCCCCCATTCGACAATCAGATTCATGCACAAGTAGAACGCCACCGCCGCGACAAGGAGAGTTATGAAGCGCAACGCGCTGACCAGATTGTGCAGCACCAGCGTGAGGCGTGTTATGCCTAGTGTTCGGCTGCGTATTGCCATAACGACCTCTCTACGAAGCAACACAATGAATCACTCTCGTAGCATACCAGAACATATGTTTTTGTCAAGCTCAAACATGGCGCTCCAAGATAGCCAAGGTTTCAACGTGGGGCGTGTGGGGAAACATGTCGTAGCCCGTGAGTGCAGTGAGGCGATAGGCCGCAGCGAGGACGTGCAGGTCTTCACACTGGGTCAAGGGGTTGCATGAAACATAGATGATGCGCTGGGGCCCTAGGCGCAGCAGTTCAGCACAGACTTCCGGCCCTAAGCCGGTACGTGGTGGATCGGCAACAACAACGGGATAGGCGGCGGGCGACTGTTCGCGCAGGAAGGGCAAGACATCCTGCGCAATGGCGCGGAAGTTGGTGATGCCAGCCGCAGCGCCATTCCGTTCTGCGAGGGCGGCACTCTCAGCGACCGCTTCGACACAATCTACCATGCCGACGTGGGGGGCTAGATGCAGCGCCAGCGTCCCTACGCCGCCATACAGGTCGGCTACGCGCACCGGCTTGCCGCTTGCGGTCGTTGCGGCCAGCACAGCAGCACAAAGCTGATCCAGCAGGTGAATGTTGTTCTGAAAGAAGGTGTTGGGGCCAATCAGCAGTTGGCCAGGAGTAGAACCCATCGTGAGCAGTTCCTGGCCCCAGTGGCGGAGCGGCTGCCCAAAGGAGAGATCAGTGAGGCTATCGTTGAGCAACCAGTAGAAGCTGGCTACTTGGGGCTGGGCAAGGGCAGTGGCCGCCAATTGTTCCATAGCTTCATCATAGGCACCAGCGGCGGTCACTGCGGCCAGCAGCAGGCGCTCGTTGGGGCTACGCCGTACTACAATGTAGCGCAAAAAACCAACATGGCTCCGCACATTGTAGTCGGGCAGGCCAAGGATCTGCGCGGTGAGCCAGAGTTTGTGGGCCACCGCAAAGGCGCTCGGCGGAATCAGGTGGCAGGTCTGAAGCTCAATGATAAAATTGAACTTGCCACGCGCACGGAGCCCAAAGCGCCCCTTGGTGGCCACATAATCCATGCGTGTACGGTAGCTAAAGGGATCAGGTGAGGGCACCACGCTCACCTGCGGGCCTGTGGGCAGGGGTATGCCTGCTGCGGCAAAGACGCGGCTGAGAGCGCTTGCTTTCGCGGCGACTTGATCCGCATAGGTGCGATCCTGAAAGGCACAACCGCCACACTCGTTCGCGTGGGGGCAACGGGGTTCAACGGGTGCGCCCTCGCGGGCTAGGGTCGTGACCAATTGACGAAATTCTTTGGCGCGCATAAGCAGAAAGGTTTCAGAAAAGCCGAAGGTTGCTTTACCATCTTGCGAGGATGCGTGAGGCGAAGCGGCGAGGGCTTCGCGTCTTCGCGTCCTCGCATCCTCGCGTCCTCGCAAACGATACCGTTGCTACGAACCATGTCCTTGCGAGGATGCGTGAGGCGAAGCGGCGAGGGCTTCGCGTCTTCGCGTCCTCGCGTCCTCGCGTCCTCGCAAACGATACCGTTGCTACGAACCATGTCTTACAAATCTAGCGCCCGGCGCACAGCATCTACGTCGGCAGGCAGTTCGCGGGGAGGGTTAGCGTAACGACTCGTGACTTCAGCGAGTGTAGCTTCGTGGTAGTCCACTTTGAAGCGACTGAATTTGAGCCCATGGGCGGTCGAGACCACCACAACGCGGTCGGTTTTCGCAATCTCGCCCCGTTCGATCAGTTTGATCAGGGCGGCGAGCGCAACCCCAGTATGGGGGCAGGCATAGGCACCGGTGCGGTCGGCACGGGCGGCGGCATCGGCCAATTCCTGCTCGCTGGCCTGCTCGACGATGCCATTGAAGCGTTGCAGCATCGTAATCGCCCGGCGCACGCTCACCGGATCGCCAATCTGGATGGCCGAAGCAGCCGTGGTGCGGGCCTGGATGGGCTCATAGCGCCAGTTGTCACAGAAGGCCCGGTAGAGCGGATTGGCGTTCTGGGCTTGGGCACAGACAATGCGCGGTAGCCGTGTAATCAGGCCCAACTCATGCATCATCAGCAGACCCTTGCCCAAGGCAAAGGTATTACCCAAATTGCCCCCAGGAATGATAATCCAATCGGGCACCTGCCAATCAAGCTGCTGGACAATCTCGATCCCGACAGTCTTCTGGCCTTCCACACGCAGTGAATTGAGCGAATTGGCCAGGTAGATGCCACTATTGGGATCAGCGGTCACTTGGCGCACGATCCGCATACAGCCATCAAAATCGCTATCGAGCGAAAGCACCGTCGCACCGTGGGCAATCGGCTGCACCAGTTGGGCCACACTGACCTTCCCCTTGGGTAGAAAGACAATCGTGGGGATGCCAGCCGCCGCGCCATAGGCCGCCAGCGCCGCTGAAGTGTCGCCGGTGGAAGCACAAGCAATCGCACGGATGGGCTTACCCTCACTGATCATCTGCTTTACCACACTGACCAGCACGGTCATGCCCAAGTCCTTAAACGAGCCGGTATGACTATTGCCACACAATTTAATCCAAAGGTCTTCCACCCCAAGCTCACGCCCAAAGCGTTCAGCCCAAAAGAGATTGGTTCCGCCCTCGAACATACTGACCACATTCTCATCGGCGACGGTCGGACAGACCCACTCTTTTTTACCCCAAACCCCTGAGCCATAGGGCCAACTGGTACGCATCCAACGGCTCTCGAAGAGCTGCTTCCACGCCTCGGCATCACGGGTACGCAGAGCTTCCATATCGTGGCGCACCTCAAGCAGGCCACCAAATTGGGAATAGTAGACCACATCGGTCAAGGGGTAGCGTTCATTGGGATCGTCTTGAGCGGCGAAGTGTGCATTGTAGGTATTCATAAAGAGTCTCCTTGGGTCAAGTATACCACTTGGTTAGGATTCAGTTAGGTTGCACTTGAGTGCTACGATAGATATACAGCCTTCGTTCAGGTATTCATGCAAGCTTGAATTGGCGTACAATGATACGACCTGATATGGTTGTCTCTGCTTCCTGTCCCCAGCGTTCGCGGGGGCAGCCCCCAGTCTGGTGTTCTATGATGCACCAAGGCTCGTCTGAGAGGGGTATTTGGCATGCTACCCGATGCTGCTATTCTGGCCCTTGTTGCCCAGCATACCACCAATTCGGTCATTATCACTGATGGCGTAGGGTTGATTGAATGGGTCAATGCAGGTTTTACGCGCATTACTGGTTATGAACTGTATGAGATCCGTGGGCGCAAACCAGGAAGTTTTCTCCAGGGTGCCGGTACGGATCACGAGACGGTTGCTCGCATTCGGGCCGGTTTAGCGGCTGGCCTCAGTTTCAGCGAAGAGATTTTGAATTACCGCAAGGATGGTTCGCCCTTTTGGGTCACCTTGCAGATCTCGCCAGTCTTTGATCATACCGGACGAATCTGTCGTTTCATTGGAATTGGCAGTGATGTGAGCGAACGCCATGCCGCCGAGATGGAGCTACGCCATGGTGCGCTTTCGCTGCGTACATTGATTGCCGCACTACCGATCCTGCTCTTGGCTACCGATGTGCATGGTCAAGTAAGCCTCGCAGAGGGTACTCGTTTCAATCTGCTCCAGATGGAAACCGATCACATTCAAGGGTGTTCTATTTTTGAACTGTTGAGCCATGTGCCAGAATTACTCACATGCATTCGTCAGGCATTAGCAGGTGAACATGTGGTAAGTGTCATCTATGTGGAGGATCTGGTTTTTGAGGTGCGCTGCTCGCCCATCATGGATGTACTCGGCGTGCCACGAGGCGCACTCTGTGCCGCCTTGGATGTGACCCAGCGCATGCAAGCGACCCAAGCTTTGATCCGGGCGCGTGACGAAGCCGAGGCGGCCACGCGCTCGAAGAGCGCCTTTTTGGCGACCATGAGCCACGAGATTCGCACACCACTCAACGCGGTGATTGGGATGGCTGAATTATTACTCGACACCCCGATGAGTAAAGAACAGCACCGCTATGCCGAGACAATCCGCACCAGTGGTGATATGCTGCTGGCAGTCATCAATGATATTCTCGATTTCTCGAAGATCGAAGCGGGCAATATGGACCTCGAACACCAACCCTTCAATCCCCGCACCTGCGTCGCGGAGGTGATTGATTTGCTGGCCCCACGTGCGAGCGAAAAGGGGCTGCGTTTAGCCGCTGCGATTGATTTCACCGTTCCAGAACAATTGATCAGTGATGTTACCCGCGTACGCCAGATTCTTCTCAACCTGATTGGCAACGCCGTCAAGTTTACCAGCCAAGGCGAAGTATTAGTAAGGATGAATATCACTAGCAGCATAACGCCCGGAGTGTTAGAATTACATATTATCGTCAGTGATACGGGCATGGGTATTCCGGAGGATCGTCAGATGCGTCTGTTCCAACCATTTAGCCAAATGGACGCTTCCACGACGCAGCGCTATGGTGGTACTGGCCTCGGTTTGGCTATCTGTAAGCGGCTCTGTGATCTCATGGGCGGCAGCATTGAGGTCGCCAGTAGTGTTGGTGCGGGTTCTGTCTTTAGCGTGCGTCTCCCAGTGACTGCGACCAACCTACCGCCACGCCAGCGCCCTACAACGCCCCCACCATACAATGGATTACCGCAGGATGTGCGTATTCTCTTGGCCGAGGATAACTTGGTGAACCAACAGGTGGCATTACGCATGCTCGAACGCATTGGCTTGAAGGCCGATGTGGTAGCCAATGGCTATGAGGCTCTAGCTGCGCTTGAAAACCAAGCTTACGATATTGTCCTGATGGATGTGCAGATGCCTGAAATGGATGGCCTAGAAGCCACGCGCCATGTACGGACGACGCTGCCCGAAGATCGCCAGCCCTATATCGTGGCCATGACCGCAGGGGCTATGGTGGGCGACCGCGAGGCATGCCTGGCTGCTGGTATGAATGACTATATCAGCAAACCAGTACAACGCGATGATCTCTTGGCCGCCCTGCAACGGGCCTGCAATGATCATGTAAACCCAGCAACATCACCAGATCAGCAGATCATTCTCGACTATGCAGCCATTGATCGGCTGCGAACCGATCTGGGCCCCCTCTTTGCCGAAGACCTAATCATTCTTATCGAAACCTACCGCCAGCAGTTGCGTAGTGATATCGCAGCAATGCGCGAGGCCACCAAAGCGGGCGATACGCAACGCATCGCCCTATTGGCCCACCGGCTACGTGGCGCAAGTGCAACCTTGGGGGCACAGCAGGCGGCCCAGATCTGCTTGACTCTCGAAGCACCGCAGCAAAACGCTGGCGATCTCCTCAACCTGATTGAACAACTACTGGCTGAAGGCGAGCGGGCCGCTGTGGCCCTCGATCAACTCACGTAATACCAATTACCATTGAACAGGCCGCATGCCTCATGACATTCAAGCGCATTGAGATGCCATGTCCGGCTTTCAGCTATCGGCTATCGGCTATCGGCTATGGTATAAGCTGCGAACGCCAGCGCAGTGCTGCTTCCACCGCACTGAAATCCCAAGGTTCACCAATGCCAAAGATGAAGTGGGTCACCCCAACTTCCACATAGGCATCAAGGCTCTCGCCCTTCGCGGGCGAGACACTCCGTTCAATCGCCTGGGGATCGCGTCCAACGTTGGCGCACCACTCATCAAGAATGGTATTCTTATGGCGCAAGATTGCGGCGGTACCAAAGCCGTGCCAAATATTCGCATACTGTGCGGTCAATCGCAGCGTAACCTTCTCGCCACCACCACCGATCAGAATAGGAATAGGACGCAGCGGAGCAGGAACATCAATGGCCCAACGCTGTTGAATGATCGGTAGCGCCGCACCAAGGGCACGCAGACGGTCACCAGCAGTGCCAAACTCGTAGCCATATTCGTTATAATCACGTTCAAACCAGCCAGCACCCAAACCACAGATCAGCCGTCCTCCACTGATATGGTCAACCGTCTTGGCCATATTGGAGAGCAGAGCCGGATTGCGGTAGCTATTGCAACTCACCAAACAGCCAATCTCGGCACGCTTGGTGATCGTTGCCATCGCACTCAAGAGCGTCCAACCTTCAAAGTGGTTCCCTTGTGCATCACCATACAGTGGAAAGAAGTGATCCCAATTCCAGATCGTATCGCAACCAAGTGCTTCAGCGTGACGTACCGCATCGGCAAACGAATCCCAGGTCGTATGCTGAGGGTGAAGTTGTACTCCTATGCGGATTTGGCTCATGTTGACTCCTTATTACTTGTAGATTCGGCTCATGATACCACGTTATAGTAATACAAGACGGTTTTAAGGCAGGGTTTGGGGCGCAGCCCCAACAGCCGCAACCCTAAACCGTGTTGCGTTGTGCGACGGCGGAGCCGTCGCACAACGCAACACACAACTAGATTTGGTCTTGGTTGCGTTTATCTTGTACACTGTGGCAAAAGCTACTTTGTGACACTGGGCTGAATAATGATTGTACGTATCTGGGGAACCCGTGGCTCCTATCCGGTGGCACGCGCCAATGTGCTACGCTACGGTGGCAATACTACCTGCGTAGAGGTGCGGGCAGGCGAACGTTGCATCGTGCTTGATGCAGGCACCGGCATGCGTCTGCTGGGCGCAGCTTTGGAGGCTGAAGCGCAACCGCCCGAGGCGCTTGATCTGCTGATTACCCATACCCACTGGGATCATATCATCGGCTTTCCGTTTTTTGCCCCCTTGGCGCGCAAGAATTGTGCGATTGATGTCTATGGTTTGCGCCGTACCCAATCGAGTCTGCGTACCACAATTGCCAATGCGCTCAGTGATCCACTCTTGCCAATGGATCTTGAAGACCTACGTGCGCGACTCCATTTCCACGAAATCCACGAGGGTCTCAGTTTTAACTTGGGTGACGTGAAGGTCTGTGCTGCTCGCGCCAACCACCCCTACCGCGCCCTCGCCTACCGCCTCGAAACTCCCGAAGGGGTGCTGGCCTTCATCCCCGATACCGGGCCATTCCATACCGTCCTCTTTGGTGAAGAACGCATCGTCTGGAATGGTTCGCCCCAACCCAACAGTGAGGCTGAATTGCAAACCTTGGCCGAGATGCGGGCTGGCATCATTAAACTGGCACAAGGTGCCGATTGGATGTTCTACGACGCACAATTCACCGATGAGCAGTATGCCCGCTTTCCCCATTGGGGCCATAGTACCGCTAGTCAAGCGCGTGAAATTGCTGAGGAAGCCGGGGTACGCGAACTGCTCCTCTTCCACCACGATCCGCACCGCAGCGATGATGAGTTGGATCGCATTGTGGCCGATCAACAAGCCTTGGCCCCCCCCGGACTGCTGATACGCGCAGCCTATGAGGGTCTTGAGTTGCGCCGAGGGAGTTAACCATGAGGATCGCGTTCTGGGGGGTGCGAGGCTATGTGCCAACGCCCGGTGCCGACTATTTGCGCTATGGTGGCAATACCTGCTGTATTGCGCTCCATGGCACCAATGGTGAACTGTTGGCTCTCGATAGTGGTACCGGCTTTTGTCAGTTTGGCGACCACCTGATGCGAGGGGATTTTGGGCAGGGCCGGGGTCAATTGACCCTGCTGATCTCCCATACCTATTGGGATCATATCCTTGGGCTGCCCTTTCCCGGAGTGGTGCATGTGCCCGGCAACCAACTACGCATCTATGGCCCCGATAGCACCCGTGGCTCGCTCGAGATGGTCTATGACGGCATCCTTTCACCCGTCTATTCACCTGTCTATGGCCTAGCACATATTGGAGCTACCCACAACTTTGTGCCCATTACCACCGAGCCGGTGCAGGTTGGCAGCCTGACCATTCGCGCTATGCCGCTCTCGCAACGGCTCAATTCACCCATCTGGGCCTACCGTATCGAAGAGGGCGAGCGAGCGCTGGTCTATATCACTGATGTGCGCTACAGTAACGATATTATCTGGCGCAAGGCGGTTGGCTTTGCCAAACATGCCAATCTGCTTATCCATAGTGCGCCCTACACCCGCCAAGAGCATGTGCAAGACTACGGCCACAGTCGGGTTGAAGATGCCATTGAACTGGCACTCGAATCCAAGGTTGAACGGCTCTACCTCTTCCACCACGCCCCTACGCGCACCGATGCCCAACTTGACCAACTGCTTGTACACTACGGTGCCGAATTGAACGCCCATGGCCATACGCTCATCCTCGATGCTGCCCGTGAAGGGGTGCAGGTGGAGGTGTAGAAGTTGTGGGTTTATGGGCGGACAAAACGTTTGCTTCTGTAGCGACCAATAGGGCTTTGGGATGCCCAGGATGGCCCTCACCCCCTACCCCTCTCCCACGTTGTGGGAGAGGGGCGAAGGCAACGCAGCTTTGTTGCGTTCCTTTGCGGCGTTGAACATACCGCATCATCAAGAACGCGAAAGCATATTGGGACGCCATGTTCGGCTTTCAGCTATCGGCTATCGAATTTAGTACTACACCTCACCACTACGCAGCCGCACATAGCTCTCGTAGCGTTCAGGGGCAATCGCACCCTGTCGCAATGCCGCCCGTACCGCACAATTGGGCTCGTGGGTGTGGGTGCAACCTGCGAAGAAGCAGTCATCAATGAAGGGGCGCAGTTCACGGTAGCACCACGCCAAATCTTCGGTAGGCACCTGCCAAAGCCCGATCTCGCGGATGCCGGGGGTGTCGGCGAGGAATCCGCCTTCAGGCAGGGGGATCAGTTCGGCTACGGTGGTGGTGTGACGGCCCTTGTTGAGTGCCGTACTGACCGCCGCAGTGGCTAGGTGCAGTTCGGGTTGCAGTGCATTGAGGAGGCTCGATTTGCCCACCCCCGATTTCCCCGTAACCACGCTGATGCGCCCAGCCACCTGGTGCCGCAGCGCCTCTAGCCCTGCGCCAGTCGTGTTGGAAACATAGAGCACCGGGTAGCCAATCCGCTCGTAGGGCGCAAAGAGCGCCTGCGCTTCAGCAGGAGCCACCAAGTCGGTCTTGGTAGCCACCACCACCGCATCAAGCTGGCTATATTCACAGATCACGAGGTAGCGGTCGAGCATGCGTGGGGCGAAGGACGGGGCAGCACAGGCAAACGTGAGCAACACTTGGTCGAGATTGGCAACCAAGACATCCTCTTTGTGGGCCCCCCGCGCCCCCGCGCCCCGGCGGGCCAGCTTGGAGCGGCGCGGCAACACCGCTTCAACTGCACCAGTCATACCACCAGCGCGGCTAATCTCAACATGATCGCCAATCACCGCAATATCGGTTGCGAGGCGTTCGCGCTTCAACCGCCCACGCAGGCGACACTCAATCACGCCCGCCTCCGTCTGCACCCAGAAGAAGCCACTCTGAGCGCGGAGTACCGTACCAAGCAGCCGATCAGGGCGCGAAGGCTGGCCCATTGGCCCACCCTCAGTGCTGCATATGGTCATGAATACGCACCTCCATGGTGTTGATTCCAAGCAGATCAAAAATAAACTTGATGATACGACGCAAAAGATGGGGCTGAACCTGCGCTTCAGGCAACTCCAGCGCGGCCTGCTGCACATGAGTACTAGGCTCGGTAGGCGGATAGTTATGTAAAGAATGATCACGCTCTAAAATGATCACTGTAGCACTCCCTTGGGGTCTGAGAGCCGCTTCAAGCGGCAGTAAACACAAATCCGGCAGCGTGCGTCTAGCCTCAATAGCGTGATTCATCGATATCATTGGTAGGTTCCTTTCAGTTAAAAAATCGACATGCCCAAAAAGGGGCGTGGCGCAGCACACCACGACCCTTTGCAGAATCAAAAAGGCTGTGGGTGCTCTGTTTGCAACCCACAGCCATATGCTCGGATGAAGCAGGGCCTTATGCGCCCCTGAGCAGATGGAACGTGGGTGGACGCGGATCAACGGCAGCACGAGCAACAACGGCCCGAACCAGCAGATCCAACGTAGCGAAGCCGACAATAGTCACACATAATAGCTTGAACATAGCGCTTCGCTCCTTTCCAATCCGTTCCAAAGCGGCCACTTCCTGCGTACTGATGGATAGCTCCATCAGCCGAGAGCAGCATACCACGCAGAAGGAAGCTTGTCAATCATCCTATTCACCCCTCCATGGCAAAGCATTTGACAAAATACCCCAAAGGGTGTACCATACAACCCGTTGAGTTGCTGTGTGCCTGCCGAAGTGGCGGAACTGGCAGACGCGCTACGTTCAGGGCGTAGTGGGGGCAACCTCGTGTGGGTTCGAGTCCCACCTTCGGCACCAACTCAGATCATAGTGGGGCATAGTTTAACGGTAGAACGCCTGACTCTGGATCAGGTAGTTGGGGTTCGAGTCCCTGTGCCCCAGCCAAACTTGTTGTTCCGACGTCTCATGCAGGCGTCGGATTTTTTGTTTAGACAAGGTTTTAGGATTACTTTACAGTTTGGTCTCCGACGGAGTGCCGACTTTAGTCGGCTGAGACCGCAGGTTGCCGTTAGATGCCGACTAAAATCGGCACTACGACGGCACCGATCCCTCGCCCTCAAAGACCACTTTTTCATAGACATCCGCGACACTCAGGCTACAACCAAGCGCTTCGATCTCTAGGGTCTGGGTTAACTCAGTTGCTTCTCGTAACATCCACAAGCCTTGCTCTTGGCGTGCAAAATATTCCAGATGAGGGTGATCGTGGGCAATCAAGAGGTATACGGTAAGGCTCTCAAGGGTGCGGTAGTGCTGAAATTTCATGCCTCGATCATAACGCTCTGTAGATGCTGAGAGAACCTCTACGATCATGAGGGGGTTTAAGAGCGTATCTTGGCTCTTGTCGCTAAACATGGGTGTGCCGCAGACGACAACGATGTCAGGGTAGGTGTGCAGGCCGGTTTGGCTTATTTTGACCCGCATGTCGCTTGGGTAGACTTGGCAAGGTTTGGTTCGCAACTGTCGGTGGAGTGCCGCTAAGGTGTTGCCTACAATCAGGTTGTGGGTTGCCTTAGCGCCGGTCATTGCATAGACCTGCCCATTGTAGTATTCATGCTTCTGGGCACTAGCCCGCTCAAAGGCAAGGTAGTCCGCTTCGCTCATGCTGACTGCGGTAGGTACACTCATTGCGCCTCTCCCTCGCGTTGTGGTGGTTGTGCCAACAGGATGTACCCCAAGCCTCGCCGGGTCTGCAACAACTCTGCCCCATGCTCGCTGCGCCGCAATACGCCCCGTAGGTTGCTGATGGCGCGATCGAGCGCCTCCGCGTCTAAGCCAGGATCATAGTCGCGCCCCCAGATCGCCTCGGCACACGCTTCGCGGGTCACCAGTTCACCCACATGGCGGTAAAGATGGGTCAAGAGCCGCTGTTGACTCGGCGTCAGTTCGAGCGCTTGGCTGCCTAGATAAAAGATCTGCATCCGCTCGTCAAGCCGTAGGCGCGTGGTGGGCACCACGGTGGGATCGGGATCAATGAAGCGTAAGAGCTCGCCCGCCGCGCCTAAACCAATCGTGTCGCGGTTGCTCAAGAGGTGTGGCGCGTTGATCTGCACCCCGTTGATGAAGGTGCCATTCGCGCTGCCTGCATCCTGCAACAAATGCCGTGGCCCTTCTCGCAGAACCCGCGCATGCAAGCGCGATACGGTCTGCCGGTTGATCACGATGTCGCAGAGCGCTGCCCGCCCAATACTATGTTCCTCGCCCAACAGCGCAAACTCGCTCGGTACAACGTCATCGCTGAGTGCCACTAAACGGGCAAGAGGTGCTTCGTGTTGCATATGGCTACCATGGGAAGAGTTGGGTTTTCCTTTCGGACTGCATGTAGTGTATCATAGCCCTGGAGGAAGGTTTCAGATAAAGAGGCGAAGAGGCGAAGAGGCGAAGGCTTCGCGTTCTCGCGTCCTCGCGTCCTCGCGTCCTCGCGTCCTCGCGTCCTCACGTCCTCGCGTCCTCGCGTCCTCACGTCCTCACGTCCTCGCGTCCTCGCGTCCTCACGTCCTCGCGTCCTCACGTCCTCGCGTCCTCGCGTTCTCGCGTCCTCGCGTCCTCGCAAACGGTAATACGGAGTGCCCATGACTACAGAGTTATCCTCGCTACTTGCTTTTACCCATCAACTTGCATGGCAGGCTGGTAAGATTACCCTGCGCTACTTTCAGAGCGATCTCGCCATTGAACATAAAGCCGATGCTTCGCCTGTGACCATTGCCGACCGTGAGGCTGAGGCTTTTTTGCGGGCGGCACTGCAAGAGCGCTATCCCGACCACGCGATCCTTGGTGAAGAGGAGGGGTTGAGTGGTGGGGCCGGGGCTACCTATCGCTGGATTCTTGATCCGATTGATGGTACCAAAACTTTTGTGCGCGGTATGCCGCTCTATGGGGTCATGATCGGGCTGCTGCGTGAGGGCCAACCCATCCTTGGGGTGGTCAATATGCCCGCCCTCAACGAGATCGTCTATGCGGCCCAAGGGCTCGGTTGCTGGTGGAATGGCCGCCCCTGCCGCGTCTCACCCGTGACAAGCCTCAATACCAGCCTTGTGGTTGCTACGATTGCCCACGGCTACGAACGCTACAACAGAGCCGATGCCTTCCAGCGCATCATCGCAACATGTGGACTCTTCCGTACCTGGGGCGATTGCTATGGCCACCTGCTTGTCGCTACCGGGCGCGCCGAGGTTGCACTCGATCCCATTATGAGTGTTTGGGACGCCGCTGCGCTCTTGCCGATCCTCAGTGAAGCCGGTGGAACCTTCACCGATTGGCAGGGCAATGCGACGATTGAGAACGAAGAGGGGATGAGTACCAATGGACTCGTATTTGATGAAGTATTGAGGTGCATCAACCGATGAATGTCAATGACTACCAGCGCCTCGCCCTACGCAGCGAAGCGCCCCAGCGCACCCGCAACGAACGGTTGCTCAATGCCGCCCTTGGCCTTTGTGGTGAAGCGGGTGAATGGGCCGATACGCTCAAAAAGCATGTCTTCCACGATCATCCCCTCGATACGGCGGCTCTAAGCAAAGAATTGGGCGATATCCTCTGGTATGTTGCGATCGCCTGTGATGCGCTTGAGTTGGAGATGAGCGACGTGATGGCCGAGAATATCGCCAAATTACGCCAACGCTACCCCGATGGCTTCTCGGCTGAACGAAGTCTGCACCGTGCTGAGTAATACCAAATCCGATAGCCGATAGCCGATAGCTGAAAGCCGAGCATGGCATCTCAATGCGCTAGATTGCCATTGGTCATGCTCAATGCTAATTGGTAGAATACGCTATGAATCATCGCAAAGCCACTATTAGCCGCACCACCGGCGAAACGAGCATCGTGCTTAGCCTCGATCTTGACGGCAGCGGCCAAGCCTCGATCAGTACCGGCATTGGCTTCCTTGATCACATGCTCACTCTGTGGGCGCGTCATGGCCTCTTTGATCTGGAGGTTCAAGCCCACGGTGACCTGCATGTAGATGAACACCACACCGCCGAAGATGTCTGCATCTGCCTGGGCCGCGCCCTCGATCAGGCGCTTGATGAGCGTCGTGGGATTGTGCGGACGGCCCATAGTTTTGTGCCGATGGACGAAGCGCTGGCGCTGGTTGCCGTTGATCTTGGTGGCCGCCCCTACTGTGTCGTTCAGGCCGAGTTTGTAACGCCACGTTTGGGCCAGTTGGGTACCGACCTAATCTTCCACCTGCTCGAAAGCCTTGCCTTCCACGGACGCCTCAATCTGCACGCCCAAGTCCTCTATGGACGCAACGATCACCATAAGGTTGAAGCGATCTTCAAAGCCCTTGGGCGCGCCCTCGATGCCGCCACACGCCATGATCCACGTCAAGCCGATAGTGTTCCCAGCACAAAGGGGGTACTCTAATGGCCTTTTTTATTGCTGTGGTTATCAGTTTCGTCCCGGCCTTCTTCTATGCCGCGATTGTCTACTGGCTCGACCGCTTCGAGAAGGAGCCGTTGAAACTCCTGGTGGGAGCCTTCATCTGGGGGGCCTTCGTGGCCACAATGGGGGCAATTATCTGGTCCTCTGTGTTCCAGTTGGGCATTGGTTTGCTGGTTGGCGACGTGGCCGCCGATCTTGCTGGTCCGACAATTGTTGCCCCCATTGTCGAGGAGGTACTCAAGGGGCTGGCAGTTGCCCTCATCTTCCTCATTTTCCCCCATGAGTTTGACTCGATCCTTGACGGGATGGTCTATGCCGCGATTACCGCCTTGGGCTTTGCCGCTACTGAAAACGTGCTCTACCTCTACTTCCTCGCGTACCAAGTTGGCGGCTACCCCGATATGTTCGTCCTCTTCTTCCTGCGCGTCATTTTGGGCGGCTGGGGTCATGCGGTCTACACGGCCTTTATTGGCATTGGCCTCGCGGCTGCGCGGCTCAACCCCAACCCGATTGCCAAATTCATGTTTCCCATCATCGGTTTAGCCATCGCCATCTTCCTGCACGCCCTGCACAATGGCATGGCGGTCTTCTTGGTGGGGACTGCTGGGTTGAGTGGCTTTGTTGCGATGATGCTGGTGGACTGGCTTACCTGGCTTGTTGCGCTGGGCGTGGCCATTTGGGCGATCCGCCGCGAACAGCGCTGGATGCAGGATCAACTGCGTGACGAAGTGGCCATGGGGGTACTCAGCCAAGCTCAATACGAGACTGCATGCTCAATTATGGGCCAAACCCGTGCGCGCTTGCAGGGGCGCAACGCCCGTCGTTTCTACAATGCCTGCGCCAATCTGGCCCAAAAGAAGCATCAACTCGCTCGCTTCGGCGAAGAGAGCGGCAACAGCGCCCGTGTGGCCAAGTGGCGCAACGAAGTAGCTCAGTTATCGCCATTAGTATAAATAAAAAAACTTCGTTAGCGCGAAGAAGTTCTGGGCCGCGCCGCTTGGCTTCGACAAGCTGGCTTCGACAAGCTGGCTTCGACAAGCTGGCTTCGACAAGCTGGCTTCGACAAGCTGGCTTC
>NZ_NQWI01000203.1 GCF_002532535.1 Candidatus Viridilinea mediisalina | reverse complement strand
CCCCTCTTGGGATAGGCGAAAGTCCGATAGCCGAAAATCCGAAAGCCGAGCATAGCCGAAAACCCGATAGCCGATAGCCGAAAGCGCGGGCGGCGCGGGGGGCTTATGGATGCCCACGCATGCGTAGGCATTGTACGTAGGGGCGTAGCAGCGGCCCTCCCCAAGAAGCGCCGTGCAGGAGGGGGTGTAGGGGCCGTTGCTACGCCCTTTTCGGAGAAGACCGTCAATCCATTGCATGCGGGGTGGGGGGCATGGTTCGCTTAGGAGGGCGTAGCAGCGGCCTTACATTCTCGGTGCGGGCATGGTTCTCTTGGGGGCCGCTGCTACGCCCCTACGTTGCGGGGCGAAGGGGCGCTGCGCCGCTTGGCTTCGACAAGCTGGCTTCGGCAAGCTGGCTTCGGCAAGCTGGCTTCGGCAAGCTCAGCCACCGAGCCAGCGGCGCGTTGGCTGAGCTTGTCGAAGCCAACGCGCTCTCTGCGCATGAACGCAACCCGAACGACCTGGCAGGTGGGGCGCGTGCAGCCGCTTGTCGTACCCCAAAGAGTCTACCGCGCCCCACCTGCTAGGTCTCATGGGCCTTTGGTCGCCCCCAAAACCTGCCAGGTACGCGCCGTTGGATCTTTGGGAATACCACTGGCGGCTGCACGGCGCGTACCTAGCAGGTTGTTCGCTGCCGGTTGCTCACCAGTACGCGCCGTTGGATCTTTGGGAATACCACTGGCGGCTGCACGGCGCGTACCTAGCAGGTCGTTCGGGTGTCTGCTCGGCCTCATGAGCCGCTGAGACCTGCCAGGTGCGCGCCGTTGGATGTGCAGCGGTATGAATGGCGGCTGCACGGCGCACACCGAGTAGGTGGAATGCATGAGTACTTCATGCACACGTTTATCTCAATTCTATGTGCAACTGCTTACCAAGGCATTGCGCTGCTCGAAAGAGCGTTTTGAGCGTAACAGCCGGATTATTGGGGTCTAGGAGTCTGTCGAGGGCTGGGCGGCTTGTTCCCATCCGCTCTGCCATTGCGGATTTAGACAGACCCTCTTCCTTCATGCCTTGTTCAATCTGCCATGCGAGCACGCGCTTAATCGCAACCTCATGCACCTGCTCATAGATGCCTTCTTCAACAAGAAATTCATCGAGCGAGGAACCAATATGTGGATTGATGCTCACAGCAGAATCTCCTTCATTCGCGCCCGTGCCAACTCTAGGTCGCTGCGGGGTGTACTTTGGGTCTTCTTAATGAAACCGTGTAAGAGGACGATATGCCCATTGGCAATACAGAAGAGGATACGCGCTATTCGTCGGCCTGAAAGGTTGCTACGAATCTCCCATAGATCGCTTCCCATGCACCGACAAAGTGGCATCCCAATCGGCCAACCGTATTCGACGGTTTTTACGTCTTCGCCTAACGTTCGCCGATCTTCAGGCGAAAGCTCCTTGAGCCATTCACGTACCGGTTCCTTGCCTGTTGCGGTTTGGTAGAAACGGGCAGGAAATCTCTTTTCAGGGTTCGTCATGAGTGAGTGTACCAAAAATGGTACTGATAGTCAATATACCAATTTCTAAGCTCCTATCGTATCATAGGTGGGGATGAACTAGGAGAGTGCAAAGCAATCCTCTCACCCCCACCATAAACGAAAGATCTCACGATGACCGATGCTGAACTTGCCGCCTTTGTTGGAAAGCTTCGAACTCTGCTTACTGATTGGGGCGCAGAGGGCGCAGAGATGGCGCGGAATGCGTTGGCCAAGCAAGTGAACTTGACCCCAGCCCAACGCGCCCACGTCGAGGCGCAGGTCTTTGCAGGTGGAGCAACCATAGGTGATCTACACATAGGCGATGCCGCCCATCGCGATTTCCTCAAGGGCCAGACCGAAGTCAGTGGCACCCTCCACGGTGCTGCCGTTGGGGTGAACGATGGCACCATTCAGCTCTTTTTTGGCGCACAGCCGCCCGCAGACGCCAAGCCGATGCTTGATGGCTACCTTGGTGCGCTCTGTCAGCGCTATGGCCCGCTTGCCCTTGGGCGTCTGATCACGAAGAACCATGATGGCAATGAGTGCCCAACGACCCCCACTCTCTCGCTCCGTGAGGTCTACACTGCGCTTGCCACCGATGTGCGCCTTCCGCGTGAACGCTTTACGCTGAGTCCTAAAGAGCTTGATCAGGCGCTTGCCGCTGCTGATCCCGATCGCCAGCCAACCGACCGTTTGCGTTTCCCGGTGGTTGATCTTGATCATCCCCACGAACTTGCTGCCATGCTGGATCATGATCAGCCAACCAAAGGTGATCGTTCTCTCGGCACGCTGTATACGCAGCTCTGCCGGACTCTACCGCGCCCCAAGGGACGTGATAAAGAGCAAGATCCGCCGCTCACTGGCCAGTGGTATGAACCCGAATTGGCCGTCGAGAGCATTGCGCCAGCGCGTAGCCGCATCGTCCTCTTGGGCGATCCCGGCTCTGGTAAATCTACTGTCCTGCGCTACCTTGTGGTTGCGCTGGCTGAAGCCCTTTGTGCAGGCCATACCGTTGCGCCCGCCACGTTGCGCGGTTGGGCGGGGCAGGCCATTCCTATTCCTATCTTCTGCGCCCTTGGCCCCGTCGCCAAAACCCTCGGCGACGACCCGGCTACCGACCTGGATCAGCTCATTTCTGCCGTTCTCAAAAGCGTCATTGGCCCTTCCGCACTGCGCGGCGCATTGCGCTCCACGCTGTTGCGGACATGGCACGCGGGCGGCGTCCTGCTCTGCTTCGACGGACTCGATGAGGTTGCTAGCACGCTTGAAGCCACCCAAGAGGGTAAACTCAGTCGGCGCGAGCGCATGGCCGACGCCATCAGGCGTCTTGGTCACGAGGTTGGCGATGCGCGCATGGTGGTTACCTGTCGCAGCCGCCCCTACGATATGGCTGCTGCATGGCAACTGCCAGCGCCTTGGCTCACCCGCCGTATCGAACCCTTTGCTCTTGGTCAAGTGCGTTATTTCGTTGAAGCATGGTATGCCCAGAGTTATGCGACGACGGGTGCCAAGTTCACGCCAGCGGAGGGGAAGGCGAAGGCGGCTAAACTCCTCGAAGCCATCCCGCGCAAGCCCGCACTTCACGCCATTTGCGCCTCGCCCCTGCTGCTCACCATGGTCGTTCTGCTCCACTACAACCAGACGAAACTCCCCGACGAGCGCGCCGAAGTCTACGAAGAGTTGGTCACTCTCTTGCTCGACCGCTGGGAGTGGGTGCGTTCAAGCGAGAAAGAACACGCGCATCTCGTCACCTTTGGTGAGCGTATGGGCCTGCCACACCTGCGCCCCGACGACCTGCGGGCCGCCATAGACGCGGTTGCTTACGAAGCCCACCGTACCGCCCAAGATGGTCGCGGCGTCATTGCCAAACAACTCATCTACACCCTCCTCGAACCACGCTTCCGCAGCCTCCTCAACCCTAGTCAGCCAAAGCTGGTCAAGGATGGCGAGTGGATGACCAGAGCCGCAACCTTCCTTGAACTACTGGCCCAAGAGAGCGGCCTTATCCAGCCCGATGAAGACAACAACTACATCCTGCCCCATCTCACCTTCCAAGAATACCTAGCAGCCTGCCATCTCGCCACGCAAGAGGATGTCGAAGCAGCCCACGCCCGTTGGTGCGAAGGGGGCGACCGCTGGCGCGAACCGCTCTTGCTGCTCATGGGCCGCTTGCGCAAGCAGGGCAAGCAGCGCATGGCCTTCGACTGGCTGAAATTGCTGCTCGACCCAACCATAGGCAAGCGGGAAAAGTCTTGCGCTCAGATGCAGCGCGACGCCGTACTGGCTGCGGCCTGCTACCGTGAAATGGGCGGACGCACCTACCTGCTCCTGCGTTGGCACGAGCAACCCGTCGCGGCGTTTGAGCAGTCGCTACGTCAAGCACTCGGAAGCATACTAGCCAACCCCGCAGCGGAGAGTCTGCTCCCGCTCCGCATCGAGGCTGGCACCGCCCTTGGCCAGTTGGGTGATCCGCGTTTTCCAGTTGCCATAGCGCAGTGGCAGGCCGAAGTAGCGCAGCGCAACGAAGCGTTTGGCCAACCAGCGGGCTACTGGTGCTACGTGCGCGGTCGTAGCTACCAGATTGGCGGGTGGGAAACAGACGAGCAAGCAGCAGAGGTAACCATCCCCGCCTTCTGGCTCGCCCGCTACCCGATCACCGTCGCCCAATTCGCCCCCTTCGTTGCCGTCGGCTACGGGCCGGAGGCGGAACGCTGGTGGACGCCCAATGGTTGGCAGTGGAAGCAGCGGAATAAGCACACTGAGCCGTGGGGATGGAACTACGCGCGTTTCAACAACACAAACCAGTCGGTGATCGGCGTAACCTGGTACGAAGCGACTGCCTACTGCGCGTGGCTGAGTGAACAACTTCAGCCCAGCGGCTACGTTGTGCGCCTGCCCACTGAAGCCGAGTGGGAGGCGGCAGCGGCCTAC
>NZ_NQWI01000202.1 GCF_002532535.1 Candidatus Viridilinea mediisalina | reverse complement strand
GCCAGCGGCGCGGTGGCTGAGCTTGTCGAAGCCACCGCTAGGTCACCTGCCAACCCAAGGCTTTTTCGCGCTAACAAAGAGTTTTTTTGGGGGAGGCTTCGCCTCCCCCCAACCCCCCGCCGGAGGCGTAACGCCATGCGTATGGGCGGCGCAGCCGCCACAACGCAACCAGTATAGCACACCCATTGCGGCAAGGACTGCTATAATGAGTAAGAATAATCAACGTAAGGAATCCAGACCATGAGCATGTATGAGGTGCTTACCTCCCAGCCACCCGATCTTGTGGCTGCGCTTTATGCGACCTGGCCGCACGTTGCAGAGTTGCTTGACGAGCTCGAAGCCGAGCAGCGCCCCGAAGCGCGTATTCGCCGCCTACGCCACATCGGGGCTTTTTGGTATGCTCAAGGCGGTGCCGCTGAGGTGCTCACTGAGTTGGGGCTGCATCTGGCGGTGCGCCTTCGCATCGCCCAGGGTGTGGTGGTGAGTGAATTGCTGCTCGCCTATGGTGCCGCCCAAGAGGAGCAGCGTACCCGTGAGTGGGAGGCGCGCCTGGTGGCGCGTGCCGCTGAACTGAATGGCTTGCACCAGATTATTTCGGCTGCTAATTCAACCCTTGATCTCGATACCTCGCTCCAAACGGTGGTCGAGACGGTCGCGCAGGTGGTGGGCGTTGAGGTCTGCTCGGTCTTTCTCTATGATAAACACCGCGATGAGTTGGTGCTGCGGGCCACCCGTGGCCTCAATCGGGCCGCGATTGGCCAAGTGGTCTCCCAGTTGGGCCACGGTGTTACGGGCTGGGCGGCGCAGTTGGGCCAGCCGGTGGCGGTGCGTGATGTCTGGGAGGAGTCGCGCTTCAATGTTGAACCGCAACTCGGCGAAGAACTCTTCCGCTCCATGCTCGCGGTGCCGATTGTCCTCTTTAGCGCCGAACGCTTCCAGTTTAGTGCCGATAAGCTCCAGGGCGTGATTACGGTGCAGACGATTGGCCCGCGTGAGTTTTTGCAGGAAGAGATCTCGTTTGTGGAAGTGGCTGCGGGTGAGTTGGCCTTCTTTATTGCCAATGCCCAACTTTACCAACAGACCGATGAGCGGCTCCATCAGAAGGTGCGTGAACTTACGACCCTTCAGCAGGTCTCGAAGATCATTGCTGAACAGATTGGCCTGCGTGATGTGTTGACCCTGATTACCGAAAAGGCGGTTGATCTGGCGCAGGCCGACCGGGCGGCGATCTTTCAGATGGGCGATGATGGTCAGTTGCAACTGGTGGCGAGCCACGGTGGCAATGGCGATGGGGTGCGCGATTTTATCATCCAGACGGTGCGCGATAGTCGCCCCCTTGCGGTAATGAATGCCTTTCAGGATGCACGCTTCCCCGATTTGGCCAAGGTGGCCGAGCGTGAGCGTTTCCATTCGCTCTTCTGCATGCCCCTGCGTGCGCGTGAACGCACCATTGGCGGGATCTGCCTCTATAAGCATGAACCGCACCTCTTTGATTATGAGCAGGTGCGGTTGCTCAGTACCTTCGCCGATGAGGCTGCAATCGCCATCGAGAATGCCCGGCTCTACGATGAGAGCCAGCGTGCGCTGGCGGTTAAGTCGGCCCTGCTGCAAGAGATGCACCATCGGGTGCGGAATAATCTCCAGACCATCTCGGCCCTCTTGGCGATGCAACTGCGCCGGGTTGAAGCCGGTAGCCAAGGGGCTAAGGCGCTGCGTGAGAGTGCCGCCCGCATTCAGTCGATCGCTGCCATCCACAATCTGCTCTCCCGCGAGGATGTGGGCGTAACAACCGTTAATGCCGTCTGTCGCCAAGTGGTCGAAAGTGCCCAAGCGACGCTGGTCAACTGCGAAACGCCGGTGCATTTTGCCATTATGGGCGATGAGGTGCGCGTTGGTTCGCGTGATGCGACCGTACTCGCCCTCGTGGTCAATGAGTTGATTAGCAACGCCCTTGCCCACGGCCTCGCCGCCGAAGGCGGCAAGGTCGAGATTGAAGCCACCCTCGATGCGGGCCTCGTTACCGTCGAGATTCGTGACGACGGCCCAATCCATCCCCCGCCCCCTCGCCCGCCCCATAGCAGTGGCCTTGGCCTGCAAATCATTGAAACCCTTGTCCAAGCCGATCTCGGCGGTAGCTTCAACCTGCTCCGCGACGATGCCGCTGGCTGGATGCGCGCCCGCGTCAGTTTCCCTCAGCGCATGGTTGATGCGTTGGGGGAGGATGTGTAGGAGAACAGAACAGAAGAACAGAGGAACAGAAGAACACAAGAAAGGCTCCCCTATGTCCGACTTCCCTACCGAAGGTTCGCCGCCCTTCATTAACCGTCGCCTCTCGACCCAGGAGTGGCGTCAGTATGTTGCGAACTACAATTTCGGGCGGATTGCGCCAACCCGCCTGGTGCTGCACCATACCTATCGCCCCACTGAGGCGCAGTGGGCTGGCTTGACGACGATGCGGGGTATTCAACGCTTCTATGCGGGCAAGGGCTGGCGCTCTGGGCCGCATATCTTTGTCGGCCCCGATGGGATCTGGTTGGCTACGCCGATGTCGCAGGTGGGCATCCACGCTGGCACTGGCAATGGCTCAGTTGCCCAGGGCTGGTATTCGATTGGCCTTGAGATGGTGGGCTACTTCGATACGGTGCGCCCCGCCGGGCGGGTCTGGGAGTTTTCCCTTGCTGTTATGGGTGAACTCTCGCGCCGCCTCAGCATTGCACCCGATAAGCTCATCTCCTTCCACCGCGATTATACCAATGAAAAAAGTTGCCCCGGTTGGGCCGTGACCAAAGATTGGGTCTGGAGTAGTGTCAATGCCTATGTGGGCAATAGTGCGCCGCCGCCGCCCACGCCAGTCCCGCAGCCTGATCCCGGGGTGATCCAGCCCGCCGATGAGTTGCTGTTGGAACATTTGCGTGAAGCGAGTTTCCGCCAAAGATCGGGTGGACAGGGCTACAATCCCGCGTGGGCCTTCCACCAGTATGCGGTGCAAGAGAATCTTGGCGTGCCGCTGGCTCCTAGCCGCACGGTCACCGATGGGGGTAAACAGTACGATTTTCAGCCCTTTGCCCGTGAGACGCTCTACTGCGAGGTGCCCAATTGGGGCGATGTGCGGACACTGACGAAGCTGTTGGCAGGCAGTATTCCGCCCTCCGGCCTGGGTCGCCGCCTGCTTGACGAGACCTACAAACTCGGTGGGTCTACCTTCCGGCCTGATTGGGCCTTCCACCAGTTCGCGTTGCTCAACAGGCTTGGGCCGCCCATTGGCAATAGTGCCAACCTTACGGTGGACGGCAGGCAGTATGCCTATCAGGTCTTTGCCACCGATACACTCTACAACCTTGTGCCCAATTGGAGCGATGTGCGACGGCTGAGTCAGCTTAGCACGGCTAGTGCGGCCAACGATGTACGCCTACGTGAAGCCCTGTTGGCCGCCACCTATCGCGCGAGTGGGCAGACCTACCGCCCCGATTGGGCCTTTCATCAGCGCGCCCGCACACTCAACATCGGTGCGCCTTTGGGGGCTTCCTACCAGATCGCGGTTGGAGGGGCACGGTACGCCCTGCAAGTCTATGCCCTCGACACGCTCTACAACCTTGTGCCCAACTGGAGCGACGTGCGGCGTATGAGCGACCTCGTCAAGCCCCAGGCTACTCGCACTGCCGCCGGGGTTGTCTTGGGCAGTGCCCGTAGGGCCGATGAGTCCGCTAGTAGCCCCTCGCCAGCACCCTTTAGCCAGCAATTGATAATCGTGCGGCCCAACCCGCCCGCCATGGCCCACACCAGCCGCAACGGACGAGCCATCGAGCAGGTGATTTTGCACGCCGTTCCAGGCAACAGCGAACTCACCCTGCACCAGATGAGTAGCGTTGGTTCCCGTTTTACCACCCACTACCTGGTGGGACTCGATGGCACCATCTACCAATTGGTAGACGAGGCCCGTGCGGCGTGGCACGCAGGCATGGCCAGCGCCGATGGCCTCTGGTTCAACCTGAACCTCACCAGCATCGGCATTGCCCTCGAACGGCCCAGCACCTGGCCCGAAGCCAGTGCGGGCGACACCAGCCAGCAACTGGACGCCCTCAGCCAACTTCTGCGCGAACTGGCCACTCGCTACCCACTCACGTCCGCCAGCCTCATGCTCTGGAGCAGCCTCGCAGGCAGCGACAGCGACGCTGCTGATGGTCTGCCTCTTGAAGTCCTGCGGGCAGCCCTCAAGGGGGCTTAGCGCAAAGTGCCTACGAACGTATCTCTAAGAGGCTGTCTGAAAAGGCCATGAACTGGCGTTGGAGTGCCGGCTTCAGCCGGCTAAAGCCGGCACTCCAGCGCGTGCCCACTAACTTTTTAGACAGCTTCTAAGGGAAGGTTTCAGGTAGGTAGTGCCGACTAATGGTCTTCCAGTAAATAATCCGCTAACCAGACCTCGCAGATCTGGCATATCTATCAGGTCTAG
>NZ_NQWI01000201.1 GCF_002532535.1 Candidatus Viridilinea mediisalina | reverse complement strand
AAACTGTGGGCACTCGATGCGCAGATGCTGGAAGCGAGCGCCAACCCCATCGCCACGATCACGCTGATCCACCGCGAGGCGCAAGCAACGCGCCACAATCCCGAAGAGCGCATGCGGCGCAAGATCGCCCGTTTTCGCGCCTGTCTGCGCCAGGGCTATTCGGCTGAGGATCTGCGCCACCTGTACCGGCTGTTGGATCAACTCATGCGTTTGCCACCCAGCATTGATGAGCCAGTACGTGCTACAATGCGTCAGATTGAACAGGAGGAGCGTGGTATGACTCCCTTTGTGACCAGTATCGAACGGCTGGCCGGTGCCGAGGCCGCGATCAAAACCAAACATGAGATGGTGCTACGACTGCTCAAGCGCAAATTGGGCATGTTGAACGAGTCATCAGAGGCGCAGGTTGCGGCATTGGACACCACCCAGTTAGATGCACTCAGCGAGGCACTGCTCAGCTTCACAGCCCAGGCGCACCTTGAGGCGTGGCTGCAGGGGCAGCGCGAGGGGTGGGATGTGGCTCCATTTGAGGCGTCGGTCTATGTGCAGGCCGAGCGCAACATGGTGCTGCGTCAGTTGAAGCGCAAGTTGGGAAGCCTCAGCGAGCCATTGGAGGCGCAGATTGCGCTATTGCATGCCCCGCAGATAGCGTCATTGAGCGAGGCACTTTTGGATTTCACGACGCAGGCTGAGCTTGCGGCGTGGCTGCGGGGGCAGGGTGGGGGGGAGCAGGGGCTTTCAGGATACTGCTGATTTATGCATGCACGGACCTGGGAACGCGGGCGTCTCGCCCGCATGCGGGCGGGACGCCCGCGTTCCCAGGAGAATAAACCAGCAGTATCCTGAAAAGGGTAGTGGGGCGGGTTTCAGGCTGAAGGCCGTGAGGCAGTGGCGATGAGTGTGTGGCGGCTAACGGTAACGATACGAGGGCGAACCCCAGCTTGAGCCATCCCACGTATAGACAACATGCCAGAAGCGAGGGCTGTTACATAAATCAATAATCTGAAGTTGTCCAGGGGGTGCCTGAGGAATTGGACGATACTCGGTTGTGATGATGTAGACGAGTTGGGAGCGATCATAGAAATTCTCGCCGCCCTGTTTGCTCTTGAGCCTCACACTCTGGATTTGATCCATACCGCAGGTAACGCCCCCCCTTGTTGAGCGATAGCGATGGCCATCACGTACAAGGGCATCAAGGTCGCGTACGTTGGGTTCATTGCGTGCTGTGACGATTTGCAAGACATGATCGGATGCTCGTTCATAGTAATCTAATCGCCAGACATTGTCATATCTCTTGTACAAGAGTTCCAGGTTGCTCGACACGGTCATAATATCACTACGAAGTTGAATATTGATCTCTATTCTTTCAATACCAGCATTGAGATCGGTGTTGCGACGCACAACCTTGAGGTTATGGATCTGATTGCTCCGAATCTGCCACCCTATCTCGCTCTCGTCATCGGTAATGTACTCTCCCTCTAGATCACGACGGATCTGCTGCTCAGAGACTGCACCGCCACCAAAACTGGGCAAACCCAAGCCGCTAAAGCCTACCAAGATCAAGATGATCAGCAGCACGCCGCCACCAATCATCCCGTAGAGTGCCCGACTAGCGCCCGTACCCGCCGCAGCAATCTGCTGATTCAGATGGGCTATTTCGCCATCGATCCGTGCGATCTCTTGGTCGAGCGCATCAAGGCGCGCATAGTGTTCCGCGAGTGCGCTAAGCTCTGGGCGCACATGATCAATCTGCTCGCCCAACGTATGTTGTAGTTCACGACTCTGTTGTGCCAACGTCTTGATCTGCTGTTGGCTATCGCGCAACTCTTGGCGCAGCGCCGTCAGTTGCACCTCAAGCGGCTGCATGTCCATCAGATGGGCAGCCTTCAGCGCCGCGAGTTGCTGATCGTCTTGTGCAGAACCACTGCTGTTCTGACCCGCCGCCGCTGCCCGTTGCTCCTGATAGTCCTTGATGCGTGCCGCAAACTGCTGTTCCAACTCGGCCTTCTGCGCTTCTAGGCGTTGGATTTCACCCTGCAGGCGATCATGCGTCGCCTGTAGGTCAGCGCGTTGCTGCTCAAGCTGCACCAATTGATCGAACGTCGCTGCATAGTCGGGATGCTCAAGCCGCTCGCGCCAGACATACTCACCCAACTGAGCCACCGCCTGCTTGCGCTCCTTTTCGCGGGCCTTGCGCTCGTGACCCAACTTCACAATCTGGACACGCTGCTTACCAACATCAACGCCAGCACGGAGGCGGGCCTTTAAGGTGGCGAAAAAGTCTTGCATGGTGATTCCTGTGATTTGGCTTAGGTGGCTTATTGCGATGCGCCGATGCGGGTGAATTCAAGCTCCATATCTTGGATTATCCAGATCATTTTGTCTCCAGAGACAAAGATCTCAACCTCCAAAATAGGATCGTTAAAGATACTATCTCCAGCGTAGATACGTAGCCTTCTTTCATCTTCCAGGATATAGGTTCCTTTCAGATGAGGGTAGCGCTGGGATCCGTTTGCAGCATCGCCATGACCCCCGTGTACCTCTAGATCAAAAATCTCTACTCGCCCATCAGGTGTAAACATAACATCGAATTCTGGTGCCTGAGGAGAGCGTGGCTGTGGGCCTTGTGACCCAAGCGACACTATCCACTTGCCGTATACGTCAGTACGGGGGCCACTTGTTATTACATCAAACGTATTGAGAAGTGGTTGATCATTTACCACAATGCGGATCTTCCCTAAGCAAAGGTCGAGCTGCGTACCGGCAGGCGGTTCTTGGCTGATGATTTGGCCTAAAGGTAGGTTTTGATGTAGTTCAGCCTCAAGTTGAGGCCTCAGGCCGCTAAAATCTTGAAGTGTACGTTCGATGTTAACTTCGCCAACGTTGAGGCCGACTAGAGCGGGGATTTCGCACGGGCCAACATTACTTAAGCCTTCTACCTGTCCCACATGGTTATTTCCCCAGCAGTGCAGCGCTCCGGTGCTGGTCATCGCACAGGTATGAAACCCACCTGTGCTAATCTGGCTGACCGGGCCGAGGTCGTTGGGTACCGTCGCCTGTCCCATCTCATTATGTCCCCAGCAACGCAGCGATCCGGTGCTGGTAATTACACAGGTGTGGAATAGTCCTGCGTTGACTTGGGTGACTGAACCGAGGTCACTGGGGACTATCGCTTGCCCTGTGGGGTTACTATGCTCATCCGCATTACTGCCCCAGCAGCGCAGCGCTCCGGCACTGGTGATCGCACAGGTGTGGAGCCCGCCTGCACTGACATGGCTGACCGGGCCGAGGTCGCTGGGTACCGTCGTTTGTCCAGTGGGGTTACTACGTTCATCCGTGTTGCTACCCCAGCAATGCAGCACTCCGGCACTGGTGATCGCACAGGTATGGTATCCACCAGTGCTGACCTGGGTGACTGGGCCGAGGTCGCTGGGTACTGTTGCTTGGGCAGAGCGCGTACCAGCGGAATTGGGGTTGCGATCCCAACAACCCAGTCTCCCAACGCTGTTGATGGCGCAGAGGTGTTCAAATCCGACACTTACCTGAGTCATCGGGCCGAGATAATGGGGAAGCGTTGAAATATTCCCCCAACAGGAGAGTTCACCAGCACGGTTGATCACGCATGTATTCCACCATCCCGCCACTACCACCGGCAACTCTGTGGTGCTCGCACTCTGCGCTAGCGAACCAGCAGTTTCTTGGATAGGTGCCAGATCCCCATCTTCCTGCCCCAGACTCACGACAAGACGCACCTCGCCCGCACACGGGCTGAGCCGCGTGCCAGCGGGTGGCTCTTGGCTGATGATGCGCTCTGCGGGTACGTTGGGGTTGAATTCGGCGCTTCGTAGTACGGTGAGCCCTACGCCCTGAATCAGGCGTTCTGCGTTGGCCCCTTCGAGGCCGACGACGGCGGGGACTTCGCAGGCGGTGGCTTGTGCGTTAGGAGTCGTGGTAGTACTGCCACAGGCGCTGAGGAATAGTAGCAACAGGGCGATGATGCTCGCGCAGAGACGGGAAGAGGTAGCGGTGTGCATGGTGAAATCCTTCAGTTCTTGGGGCAATTGCTTAACGCGGTCTCTTCTGCAAGAAGAGCCAGAGGCCAAGCGCGCCGCCCACGCTGAGGACGAGCAGCATGACGCTAATGGCTATTGGTAAGGCCCAAGGGTTTGGGTTGGTCGCTGGTGGTGCATCAGGGACGCTAGGGATCGCACCACCCGCAATCGTGGCTGGGGTTGGGCTGCTACTTGCCGCTTCATCTGGGGTTGGCGGAATTGGCGTGGCGGTTGGGGTGAGCGCCGCGAGCTGCTCAGGCGTCAGGGGCCGCCAAGCCGGATGCTGGCCAATGTTGCTGATGCGTTGCGGATCGCCCGCCTCAAGATTGATCAGCCAGAGGCCGTCGGGATGCATGCCCGGACCAAAGTGTACCTGCTCCGTGTCTTGGGCTACCACCAGCC
>NZ_NQWI01000200.1 GCF_002532535.1 Candidatus Viridilinea mediisalina | reverse complement strand
AGAACAGAAGAACAGAAGAACAGAAGAACAGAAGAACAGAAGAACAGAAGAACAGAAGAACAGAAGAACAGAAGAACGGATTTCTGTTCGTTGCCCCCCTGTTCCTCTGTTCTCTGTTCCCTTGTTTCTTGCCCCCTGTTCTCTGTTCATCTGTTCTCTAGGAACCCTGCTGCGTGACCAGTTACATCATCCGCCGTCTGCTCTATGCGATCCCGACGCTGTTGGGCATTAGCTTGGTGATCTTTCTGGTGCTGACCCTAGCGCCTGGTGATCCGTTGGCCCAATTTGCCGCCGATCCCTCGGTGCCGCCGGAGGTGCGTGAGCAGATCCGCGCTTCGTTTGGACTGAATGATCCCTGGTATATCCGCTACTTCAAGTGGCTTAGTGCGCTGCTTGTGGGCGACTGGGGTTACTCCTTTGCCAGCCGCATGCCGGTGCTTGACCTGATTGCCCAGCGTATGCCGCAGACCTTGCAGGTGGTGGGGCTGGCCTACCTGATCTCGGTCTGCCTTGCGCTGCCCATTGGTATCATCTCGGCAGTGAAGCCCTATTCGCTCTTTGATCATGTGGCGACCACCTTCGCTTTTATTGGCTTCTCGCTGCCTACCTTCTTCACTGGCCTGTTGCTCATTCTGGTCTTTTCGGTTCACCTGCGCTGGCTGCCGCTGATCTATGATTCTACGCTTGAGGTGCGCGATCTCAATTCGCTCTGGTTGCAGATCCGCCAGATGATTATGCCGGTCACGGTGTTGGCCCTCTTTCAGACAGGTACGCTGACCCGTTTTGTGCGTGCTTCAATGCTCGAACATTTACCTATGGACTATGCGCGCACAGCGCGGGCTAAAGGGCTGAGTGAGCGCAAGGTGATTCTGGGCCATGTCTTGCGGAATAGCATGATTCCTGTGGTTACCCTGATTGCGCTCGGTGTGCCTACGATCTTCACGGGCGCGATTGTGACCGAACAAATCTTTCGCATTAACGGCATTGGCGAACTCTTGATTCGATCCATTCAAAATTCTGATACCCCTGTGATTATGGCGATTACCTTTATCTTTGCGATCCTCGTCGTGCTCTTTAACCTTGTGGCCGATGTGCTCTACGGCATCCTTGATCCACGGATTCGCTACGATTGATGCTGAGGAGACAGGCTCATGGCAGAAGGGCAGCACGATGTTACGTTCAACCGCAACGCTAGTGCGGCGGCGATGCAGCTTACGTTACCGTTCACGAGCAAGCCACGCACGCTCTTAGGCGATGCGTGGCAGCGTTTTCGTAAGCACCGCATGGCCATGTTGGGCGGCATGGTTTTTCTGCTGCTCATTCTCGCCGTAGTCATCATCCCAATGGTTTCGACGGCGAACCTTCGGCGTCCTGACTTCTCAAAGAGCATGCTGCCACCAAGCATCGAGCATCCCATGGGCACCGATGATCTTGGGCGCGATATGCTGCTACGAACCATGCACGGTGGCCGCATCTCCATCGCGGTCGGCGTAGTCGCAATGCTCATCTCGGTCACGCTGGGCACGCTGATTGGCGCAAGCGCAGGTTTTCTGGGTGGACGCATCGATAGCATGTTGATGCGGATCACCGATCTCTTCCTTGCCCTGCCGGTGATCCCACTGCTCCTCTTGCTTATCTTTCTCTTCCGTGATACGTTGCGCCGCTGGTTTGGCCCCGAAACCGGGATCTTTATCCTGATCGTGACCGTGATTGGCGGGCTGAACTGGATGACCGTGGCCCGCCTCGTGCGTGGCGCCTTCCTTTCGCTCAAGCAGAAGGAATTTGTCGAGGCCGCCTACGCCTTGGGCATCGGCCAGATGAGCATCATGTTCAAACATATACTGCCCAATGCGTTTGGGCCGATCATTGTGGCCGCAACCTTAGGGGTTGGCTCAGCCATCATCACCGAATCGGTTCTCTCCTTCCTTGGGCTTGGCTTCCCACCCGACACGCCCACCTGGGGGCGTCTGCTCTACGAAGGCCAAAATTTTCTTGATTTCGCCCCATGGATGGTTCTCTGGCCCGGCCTGCTCATCTTCCTCACCGTCCTCAGCATCAATTTTGTGGGCGATGGCCTACGCGATGCACTCGATCCGCGTGCGCGGGTGTAAGGATGTTGGGCAGGATCAGCACATGGCACACTTTTTGCAATGAATTAAGCAACATCGTATTCTTTTGCTACGCCCGCTTGTAGAGAGATACGCCTATGTTTGAGATGGGCTTTATGCCAGAGATGAGAATGCGCGTTTCGCCCGCGCTGCTCAATCTCGCCCAGTTGCTGAGTTTGCCAAGTCTTGATCTGGAGCAGTTGGTTGAACAGGAGTTGAGTGAGAATCCGGCGCTTGAGGAGCAAGAGGCGAATGAGTCTGCGTGTGCCCAATGTGGTGGCTTTGTGCTTGATGGCGTCTGCCCCCAATGTATCAGCGGGAGCCTCCCGCCTGAAGGAAACTCCTTGCGCGATGCAGAAGAACTTGATCCGCTGCTCTTCATTGCCGCCCCGCGTAGCCTGGCTGACATCCTGCTGGCTGAGTTGACCGCGAATCTCCCTACGGAAGATCACCCGATTGCGATGGTGCTTGTTGGGAACCTCGATGATCATGGTTTCCTTGCCGATGAGCCGGAGCAGTTGGCCGAGTTGCTTGGTGTCCCGCTAGAGCGCGTCGTCTTTGTCTTGGCGCGTTTGCGCGAGTTTGGGCCGCCGGGCATTGCTACCCGCGATTCCCAGGCGTGCCTCTTGGCTCAACTCGATGCCTTAGCGACTCAAGGCATAGAGTGTGGCTATGCGCGGACGATCATTGCCGACCATTTTAGTGATCTGGGGGCCGGGCGCTTCCGCCTGATTGCACGCCAACTGCACATTACGCTTGAGGAACTAGAGCAAGCCCGCAGCTTTATTCGCCGCCACCTCTGGCCCTATCCGGTGCAGGCCGCCCTCAGCGACCCGGCACCACTCCAGCGCACGCGCTACCGCACCGCCGATCTATCGATCATTGAACGCGATCGCGCCTTCGTGGTTGAGGTACTCACCTCATCACGGCGGATTCTACGGCTCAACCCGCTCTACCAAGATTTAGCGCGGCGTGCCGCCAGTCTGCCCGATGATGAACGACAGCATGTGCAAGAGTATATCGCCCGGGCGCGCCTCTTTCTCAATAATCTACGTCAACGCGACAGCACCCTGCAGCGGGTTGGTGAGGCCATTGTAGCCCGCCAAGAGGAGTTCCTGCGTCATGGAGTGCGCCACCTTGTGCCCATGACCCGCGCCGAGATCGCGGCTGAACTGGGGGTGCATGAATCAACCATCAGCCGTGCGACTGCCGACAAGACCATTCTGCTCCCCAACGGTACGCTCTTGCCTGTCAGCGAACTCTTTGTCGTGGCACGCGGCGTGCAAGATGTATTGCGTGAACTCATTTTGCATGAAGAGCGGCCCCATAGCGATGAAGCTCTTGCTGCACTCCTAGCCGAACAGGGCTACCCAATTGCACGTCGTACCGTGGCAAAATACCGTGAACAGATGAGAATTCCACCTTCGCATCTACGGTAAATCCCAGTGGAAACGGGCATGGAAGAACTACATACACATACACCCGCTTCCAAGAAGCGTGAAGAGCATATGAACTGCGATCAGCCAGAAGATGCTAGGCGTCCCTATGATACCTTCCTCTCAGTCGCTTCGCATGAACTGAAGACGCCCCTGACGGCGCTCTTAGGTCAGGCGCAGTTGCTGCAACGACGCATGCAACAAAATACCAATACCTCCGAGCGTGATCGGCGGGCTATTGATACCATTGTGCAGCAGGGGCAGCGCATCAACCACCTGATCAACTCGATGCTCGACATCTCACGCCTTGAGACGGGACAAATTACTTTGAACCGCATGCCGATCAACCTGAGCTACGTGGTACAACAGGCGGTTGAAGAGTTGCACCTGAGCTTGGTCTGCCACCATATCGTCTTGGCCTTGCCTGAGCAACCACTTACGATCTATGGTGACAGCCTACGGTTGGTGCAAGCCTTCCAGAATCTGTTGCAGAACGCGATCAAGTATAGCCCCAATGGGGGCCCAATTAGCATTCAACTGGAAACCGAGGGGCAGTGGGCGCTTGTGCGCATCAGCGACCAAGGGATTGGGATTGCTGCCGAGGCCATCCCGCATCTCTTTGAATGTTACTACCGGGGCAAGTGCAATGCAGCCCATCATATCAGCGGCTTGGGCGTCGGCCTCTATGTCGTCCACGAGATGATCACGCTGCATGGCGGCGAGATTCGCGTCGAGAGTGTGCTAGGCCAGGGCAGCACCTTTACGGTGTTGCTGCCGCTGCATGTGCGTTGATGGTAAGAATTGGCTTCGACAGGCTCAGCCAGCGCATGGGCCCCAGCCGTACACCTAATACCAATTAGACATGGTTTCAGAAACGGCCTTTCAGCTTTACAGTTGGAGTGCCGACTTTAGTCGGCATCCCATGGCAATCTA